>NZ_JBBYXL010000004.1:300000-463266 GCF_039655865.1 Prosthecobacter sp. SYSU 5D2
TGACTGAGCCATCCCAGACATCGCTGCCGACCTTGACGCGAATGCCGCCAAGGAGCTCAGGCTTGATGTGATATTCAAGGGCCAGCTCGCGACCATATTTCTGCGAGAGGCTGGTGTTCAGGCCGGACTGGATGTCTGCGGTGAGAGGCGTGGCGCTTTCCACCACGGCGCGCTGGCTTTCGATCTCGTTGCGCACCTGGGCGGCAAGGGAATCCAGCAGGCCGTGATAACCGCGAGGCTTGGTGGCGATGATTTTGTCCACGATCATGCGCACGCGGGACTCGTCCAGCTTACCATTCACCATGCAGAGGCGAAAAAGCTGGCGGGATGTGCGGCGGACTTCCTTGCTGATTTTCATGATCGTGGTGGCGAGGAAAAGGGATTACCGGCTGACCTGGGCGGAGGTTTCTTGATTGATGCGGGCCTGGTCGTCGGTGTTGAGGACCTTGCCAGTGACGCGGGTGGTCGCATCCGTAACCATGCGGCCGAATTCGGCTTTCAGCTGGGCCATGACCTGCTCGTGCTCCATCTTGGCGGCCTCACGGGCTTTGACGAGGATCTGGCCGGCTTCCTGGATGGCTTCCTGCTGGCGTTTTTCAGCGAGGGACTTGGCGCTGTCACCAGCTTCTTTGACCATGCGGTTGGCGTCGTCGTTGGCTTTGTCAACAATGGCCTGGGCATTCTTCTCAGCCTCAGCGAGGTCGCGGGCGATTTTTTCAAGCTTGGACTCACCGTCAGCGATGCGCATGCGGCGCTGCTCCAGCATGCCCATGATGGGACCAAAAGCCTTGGTCTTGAGCACATAAAACACGACAAGGAAAATGATGACCTGCGCGATCAATTTTGGCAGTTCGAGGCCAAACTGGTCTGCAATGTCGGAGGCTGCAAGGAAGGTCGTGGTCATGACAAGATCAAATAAATAAGCGGGGGTGGAGATGGCGACCTTATGCAGACCGCCATCTCCGGGGGAGGATTAACGGCCCTGGAACGCGATGATCAGAGCGTAAATGGCGACGGCTTCTGCCAGCGCCATGCCGATGATTGCCAGAGTCTGGATGCTGCCAGCAGCGCCAGGGTTACGACCGACAGCTTCCACTGCCTTGCCACCGATCAGACCGATGCCGATAGCGGCACCAGCACCAGCGAGACCCAGGGTAAGGGAACCGGAGATACCCTGTGCAGCAGCGGCAGCAGCAGGAGCAGCCTCGGCTGCCATAGACATGATTTCCATCATCATAGTGTTATTCTTCTTTCTGTATTTGGTTGTTCTGGCCGCCGCCCACACTCATAGGCATGGTCCCGACGGTCAAAGTTTTCAATGGTGATCGTGACCATGCTCTTCACCATGATGCTCGTCATGCGTGGTGGAAAGCTGGATATAAACGGCGCAAAGGAGGGTGAAAACAGCAGCCTGCAGCAGGCCAACGAGCAACTCCATGAAGTAAAAGGGAATCGGAGCAATGGTGGCGATGATGAATTTTCCAACGGCACCCAAACCAAACATGTCACCCAAGGTCATCATGGTATGAAGCAGCGTTTCACCGGCGTAAATGTTCCCGAAAAGACGCAGGGAAAGAGATCCCGGACGGAACATGATGGAGACGATTTCAATGGCACCCACCAGGAGGAAGACAAGGGCAATGAAGATTCCCATGATGCCCGTGGCACCACCCTTGGCACCGAACGTGTGCTTGATGAAACCCCAGACGCCAAGCTCACGAATGGTGAGATAGAACCAGACAAGCATGAAGCAGAGGGCCATGCCCAAGGTCATGTTCAAATCCGCCGTAGCAGGGCGCAGAAGCGGCTCGGTAATGTGCGTCATGGAAAGCACACCATATCCATGACCCCAACCAATGGTACCTACACCCGGAAGCAGACCGAAGTAGTTGGAGACCAGAATGAAGATGAACAGAGTGGCCAGCAGAGGAAAGGCGCGAGGAGCCTGCTTGGGACCAACGATGGCCTCCACCTGATTATAGACCGCCTCAATGATGGACTCGAAAAAGTTCTGCCACGGATGTGGAATAAGCGTCATTTTAGACGTGGCCTTGTTGGCCATCCAGATGATGACACCCGTAACGATGGCAGCGACAAGGCAAGAATTGGTGACGAAAGCCCAGAAGCTTTCACGTTCTCCCCCGCCAAGCAATGACACGGCCTTGCGGCTCACTTCAGCGAGCAGAAGGGCGGATGAGGGAAAGGTAAAACTTACGTCCATAGCAAATAGCGGGCCGGGTCGGCTAAGAGTGTTTAGCAGCGGGCCAGATAGAGGCAAGACTTATTTGTGAAATTTTTCACAAAGTCATCCGTGCCCTTATTTTAAAGGGTTCCGACGACTTTTCAGGTTTTCGGGACCGCCGTCCGAAATGACTTCACCAGGCGGTCCATCCGCCATCCACCGGCAGGTCAATTCCGGTAATGTAGCTTGCCGCATCGCTGAGTAAAAAGCTTACCGCGCCAGCGATCTCAACCGGCGCTCCGACCCGTCCCAACGGAACCTTTTGCGACAGCCTCGCGATAAACTCCGGCTGAGCTTCCTGGATGCCCGGATTGGGAAAGGGTCCGGGAGAGATCGTATTGCAGCGCACCCCGCATGCCCCGTAGTGAACCGCCAGATAGCGGGCCATCTGCCGCATCCCGGCCTTATTAACCCCGTATTCTATCGGATTGGTATTCATGGGTGACTCGTATATGCGGGGATCCGGGGCAACGCCGCCATACATGCTTGAAAACAGGACCAGGCTCCCCTGCCCTGCAGCCGCCATGAGATCCGCAACGGCGCGCGTCAGGATGAAAGTGCTGGTCAGATTGCCATGGTTCACTTCATCAAAATCCTCGGCGGTTAGCTCTGCCAGACGTTTCGGGGTGGCGGCATAGGTCAGGTTCACCAGCCCATGGGGCACGCCATGAGCGGATTGATGTTTTTCCACAAAGGGCAGCAAGGCATCCGTGTCGTGGGCATCCAGATCCACCGGGGTGATATCCCCGGCGAAGCTGGCTTTATCCAAAAAAGCGGCACTGCGGCCAGGCAAATCGGCACACAAGACACTTGCCCCCATTTCTGCCAGCGTCAGCACCGTGGACTGGCCCAACCATCCCGCCCCCCCTATGACCCAGATGCGCTGGCCAGTAAGATCAAAAGGTGATGGGGCAGGATTCATGGCGAACATACGCAATGATGCAGAGCAAGTTTTCGGCCCGATGAAGAAAGACGGCGTGGCTCTGTAAAAAGGTCGCGAATCCCGTCATCATGTTAGCTTTCCCCAGGCATGAAGCCTCATCCTTTCGGCCCCGCCATTCACTTTCGCGGACTGCCAATCTTGTTGTTAAACTGGATCATCGAACCGGCACCACCGGAAAAAGCGCCCCCTAAACGCGGAGGAACGTCTGTTTCCGGAAGGATCCATGCGTGCATGAGCTTCTGATCAGCCCGGTAGCGCAAAGCAGTGCGGAGGGCGAAGGCCAGTCCGGTCATCAACAGCACGCAGGCCACACTGGCACCTGCTGAAGCCATCAAGCCCCAATGACTGACAACGGGCTCAGCAACACTGACTGGCAAGGGGGACCCTGCGGCCACTTCATGAAGAACACCCTGGCCGTCCTGCTGATCAAGGGAGGCGGGCAGTGCCTTTTCCGACCAGAACAACCGTGTCGAAAGCCGGACAGCGAAGCGCTGCAACTGCTGCTCCGCCTCCTGCACCTGCATGGCGTCTTTGATGCAATCATCCGCCATTTCCGACATGGCAGCCAGAGAACTGAACTGGCTGATGACCGGGCTGACCATAAAACGCGCACGCCATGGCTCCCCCAGCGGATAAATGGCCAGGCAGACCTCCCCTTCACCCTTGAGCCGGGCAATCAGAGGCGCGAGCGAAGCTGTCGAATCCAGAGCCTGGTCCCTGTCCAAGACGAACAAGTAAAGACGGATTCGGGACTCGGAAGCATGAAATTGCAAGAGACGCTCCACATCCATGGCAGGCAGCTCTGTCACCAGGGCCTGGGGATCAATGAGATATTCGTTGACCGGCACCTGCGCCAGTCCTTCCAGCACTGAGACAGGCACGTTCCGCAAAGCAACTTCCGGGGTAGGCGCTGGAATCGCCGTGACCGGTGCCTGTCCGGCACCCAAAAGGCCGCCACGCAAAAAAAGCGACAGGTCATGAGGCTCTAGACCCGGTTCATCCAGGAAAAGCGGAGGTGAAACCATCATTCCGGGTGAGCCCAGAAAAAAAGTGTCCTGATTTTCCAGGCGATTGTTTTCAGGCAGCAAATTGGAGAAATGACTTCCTGGGGGGAGATGCCTGGTTTCTGCACTGTCCCATGTGGGCAGAGGTGGCTCATCCGAAGCTGGGGCGGATACAGCGCATAGAAGGAGGAAAGCAGTTCGCCACAGCACCCAGACTATTCGCTCCTGTTTTAAAGCCGTCATGGGGAAACATTCAATTCAGACATTGCTGCCGGTCTGAGCAGGCCTGTGGGCCGCACGAAGAGTTTGCAAACCCATGCTGCCCAGGTCGGAGCCGGCCATCTTGGCGGGGACTTCGGGAAGCGAACGTGTGCCTGCTTGCGCGAGCTTTTTGCCAAGAAGTTTTACCACGCGCTCCACGGCCTGACCGTAACGACGGCGATCCAGCAGACTGCTTACCTGGTTTAAAATATGCCGCGCATCGGCATCCCTGACATGTGCCTCCAGAGCATAGCCGAGCGTCAAAGCGGCATTTTGGTGCAGACAGTCAATGACCAGTGCAACTCCAAAGTCGTTCCGTTTGGATATCTGATGCGTGTGAAAAGCCCCATGGTTTACCAACCAGAAGCCCAGATCCCGCGAGGTCAACGCGAGAGGAACGGCCCCCAGGAAAACCACAAAAAAACACTGTGGAAACATTCGTTCAAATGCATCAAAAATGACCTCGAGATGGCGTTGCTCTTTCAGGCTGAGGCAGTTATGGTTGTCTGTGATCCTTTCCAGGCGCACCCATTCAGAACCCAGCAATCCACGAACTGTCGCCACACTGAATTCACAATATCCGCATTTGCCAGTACCGGAAGCCAAAGCCGCTGAGCAATGAGGGCATATCATATTTTCAATAATAACTAAAATATCAACCTCTAGCAACATTAAATCTGTGCCAAGCAAGAAATGACAGAGATTGGGTGTTTACGAAAAAAGTGTTTACACCCTCTCTGCATTGTGGTTCAAATCTCTACATCACTTGGTCTGGAAAATGCATTGGTTTTCTCCGACCCCCCACCCCTTCAGCATCGCCCATCATGAGACACAAATATTTATTCACTCTGGTAGCACTTGCTTCCCTGACCATCCAAGCCCAGGCCAAATGGAGCAAACTGCCTGCTGTGGATGAAAAACCAGTGAGCATTGCGACTGTTTTTTCCGGCACGTCCATCCACGAATCCAAAGGCTTCAATCCTGCTAACGCCCTGCTGATGGGAGATCCGGTGAAACCGGTGAATCTCGCTTCAGGTAAAAGTGAAGCCATTTTGAAGTTTGCCAAGCAGTCGATCATCAAGAGCGTGTCTTTTGTGAATGACGGCATTGAGGGCAAGGTGGCCCTTTCCACCAGCACGGACGGCAGCGCGTGGAGTCCTGTTGATAACAAAGTGTTCTCCCCGTCCGACCGGCTCATTCAACTCAATGGCGGTGCCTCCCAGGGCCGTTTTCTGCGGATGCAGTTTGATCTGGTCCGCGGCGGTGTGATCCGCAGCTTCCAGGCCATTGGCTCCAGCACGGATGCCAACTACACTGTCACCCAGAACGCCGATGGCACCGGCGCACCAGTCAACTTTGCTGCGGGCATGGGCGGAGGCCGTCTGCTCTACATCAGCCCTGAGCTTTATGGATCCCGGAATGATGCCGTGAAAAGCAACAAACTGGAGTTCCCTGAGTCGGATGAAAAATACCGCACGGCGGTTTACGATCTGGGCCAGGTGCGCACGCTTAACGAATTCGGTTCCATTCATTCGCCCCGTCCAGTCCGCTTCTCCGTGTATGCGTTTGATAACCTTCCTGAAAAGGAAGACTGGCGCGGACGGCTGGCCTTTGACCCCACCGTGTTTGATTCCTCAGAGCCAGTGGCCAAAGCAGAAGACACCACCGGCTCAGGCTTTCTCAAAGCCAAGCCAGGCAAGACTGTCAAGTCCCGTTACATCGCCCTGCGTTGGGAGCCTGACTTCAACCCCCCTGCCTTCAATGCTTATTCTGTCTCCATCACCGGTGCAGCCAGTGTCACCTATTCCGGCAACGGCGTGACTGTGACCACCGAAACCGATGCCGAGGGCAACTCTGTGAGCACGGTATCTGTAAATGGTCAGACCAATCTGGTCATTACGGTGGACGCCAACGGTAACGTGACGGTGACGGGTAGCGATGCAGGCCCAGGCGCTGACGGACCTTCCGTAGATGTCAACGGCACAGAAACCGGTCAAAGCGGCGAAGCTGCCACCATCAATGGGGTGACCATTGGCGCACCCAGTGCCAGCGGCGCGGGTCTAGCGGGACCAGAGCAACAACCTGCACCAACGCCGCCACCTGACGATACCGGAAGTCCGGAATAAGCCGCTTAAAGATCAGTGTTTTCCAGATGCGAGGCCAAACGGCCTCGCATTTTTTTTGTTTCAAATGCATGCAGTCACTCTTCTCAAACCACGCCGCCCACCTTGCAGCCGCTTGCAGTGATACTGAACTGCACAAAGACTGATTATCTATGCTCTTGGCAAATGTCTGAGACGTTCTTTACTCAGACCTACCATGAGTGCTTCCGTTTACGACTCCCCTGTGTTTCATATGGCCTGTCATCAGTTTGATCTGGTGGCGGATTTCCTCGATATTCCAGACAGCCTTCGCGACCGTCTCAAGATGCCACGGCGGGCGCTCACAGTCTCCATCCCTGTGCGGCGGGATGACGGCAGCACGACGGTCTTCACGGGGTATCGGGTGCAGCATCATTTGTCTCTGGGCCCCACCAAGGGCGGCATCCGGTTTCACCCTGACGTCACCATGGGTGAGGTGGCTGCCCTGGCCATGTGGATGAGCTGGAAATGTGCGCTGACCGGCCTCCCATATGGCGGAGCCAAGGGCGGGGTCTGCTGCGATCCCAGCCAGCTTTCAATCGGAGAGCTGGAGCGCCTGACCCGGCGCTATACCCAGGAGCTGATTCCCTTCATCGGCCCTCAACTGGATGTCCCTGCGCCGGACATGGGCACGAACGAGCAGGTCATGGCCTGGATGATGGACACATACTCTCTCCAGATTGGCCACTGCGTCCCCGGAGTCGTCACGGGCAAGCCGGTGGGCTTGGGCGGCTCCCTTGGCCGGCGCGAATCCACCGGCCGCGGGGTCGCCTATCTCGTCTCACGGGCCATGGATACGCTGGGCATCCGCGCAGAAGGGGCCACAGCGGTGATCCAAGGGTTTGGCAATGTCGGCTCCGTCGCCGCCATGTCTCTGGCCAAACAAGGCGTCAAAATTATCGCCGTCAGTGATGCGTACGGAGGCATTCACAATGCCGCCGGCTTGGAACTGAATGCCCTGAACGATTACGTCAGCCAGACCAAAAGTGTCGTGGGCTTTCCAGAGTCGGAACCCATCAGCAATGCAGAATTGCTCCTCCTCCCCTGTGACATCCTCATCCCGGCAGCCATGGAGCGGCAGATTGACGCCACCAACGCTGCCAAAATCCAGTGCCGCATTCTGGCGGAGGGTGCCAACGGACCCGTCACCCCGGATGCGGATTTAATCCTCCAACAACGCCCGGAGATCTTCATCATTCCGGACATCCTCTGCAACAGCGGCGGCGTCATTGTCTCCTACTTCGAATGGGTGCAGGATCTGCAGAGCTTCTTCTGGGGTGAAGGCGAGGTATTGGACAAACTGTTCCGAATCCTTGAGCAGGCCTTTAACCAGACGCTGCAAGTGCACCGCAAACAGAAGGTTTCCATGCGCTTTGCCGCACTCAGCCTGGGCATCAAAAGGGTGTGGGAAGCCAAGCAGACTCGCGGCCTTTATCCCTAAAAGAAACCGGGCCTGCCAGCGGCTGAAAAGGCTGCTGGCAGGTTATGAAAACGATTTGCGCAGGTGGCTGGGCAGGATGCCCAGAGCCTCGCGGTATTTCGCGACCGTGCGGCGCGCCACTTTGATGCCCTGCTTGTCCAGCAGCTTGGCCAGCTTGTCATCGCTGAGGGGCTTGGCCTTGGTTTCGGTCTTGATTAGGTCAGCAATGGCATTTTTGACACTGGTGTTGCTGAGGTCTTCACCGGAATCTGTTTTGACCCCGTGGCTGAAGAAAAACTTCAGCTCGTACACGCCATGCGGCGTGGCCATGTATTTGCCTGAGATGGCACGGCTCACCGTGGTCTCGTGCACGCCCACTTCATCGGCCACTTGCGCCATGTTCAGCGGCCGCAGGAAGCTCGTTCCCTTTTCCAGGAATTCCTGCTGATGCGCCAGGATCTGAATGGCGATCTTGTGGATGGTCTGCTGACGCTGATGGATGGAACGGATCAGGAATTTGCCGCTGCGGATCTTGTCCCGGATGTAGTTGCGCACCTCCCCGCTGCTGCTGGCCTGGCCCAGGAGGTCCTTGTAGGCATTGCTCAGGCGCAGGTTGGGAAGGTCGTCATTGTTCATCACCGGCACCCACTCCCCACCCAGCCTTTCCACGATGATGTCAGGGCTGACATAATTGTTGCTGCTCGGGTTAAAGCGCGATGCAGGCCGGGGATCCAGGGTGCTGATGAAATCGGCCGCACGGGAAACCTGTTCCAGCGGCACCCCCAGCTTGCGGGCCAGGATCGGGTAGCGTTTGTTGGCCAGGTCTTCCAGATACTGGTCCACCAGGCGATGGGCCAGGCTGTGTTTTTTACCCAGCCGCTCAAGCTGCACCAGCAGGCACTCGCGCAGGTCATCTGATCCCACCCCGACAGGGTCAAAAGACATCAGGACGGCTTTGGCGGCATGCAAGTCATCAATGGGGATGCTTTGATGAAGGCTCATGTCCTCCACAGAAGCATTCAGGAAACCCCGGTCATCCAGGCTGCCGATGAGAAATTCCACATTTCTGACCAGCAACGGGTCATTGATCTCCGCCGTGCGCAACTGCGTCACCAAGTGCTCCTGCAGGGTCGTCGGAGCCACAATGGAATCCATCAGGAACTGCCAGCGCTCCTGGTCTTCCGCACTGCGGTTGGTCGTCTGCATGCGGCTCTGAGCCCAGTACTCCCGCCATTCTTCATCCATCTGGGAAATGACATCGAGCTCATCGCGGTCACCTCCGTCCCGGTCATCCGGATCATCGGGCACGGCATCATCCAGAGACACATCCGGAGATTCAAGCTCCAGCACAGGATTGATTTCAATCTCCTGCTGGATGATCTGCCTCAGCTCAAGAGTGGGGGCCTGCAGGATCTGCAAGCTCTGCTGCATCTGGGGGCCGATGGCAAGCTTTTGAGTCTGGGTCTGGTATAGTCCTTGGTCTGCCATTGGTGGTTGGCCACACCCCTTTCATTGGTGTCACAGACAAGCAAGCAATAAGCGGGCCAAAATCGCATTTTGGTGATAAAATCGGACGAAAGTAAAAGCTGGCATGGGACTTTATTTAGGCTCTGGGCGCTTTTTACCAAGTCACTGTCATCGTTTCACACCACCGCCCGGGAATACTGCACCGGTGACAGCACCTTCGCAATCCAGGATGACAACCCCGACCTCACCCGCCGCCCCCAGCCGGTGCTGGAGCAATAGCCGGGCCACGTGGGTACTGCCCCATTCCACCTCGCGCTCAAAGTAACGCCCCAATGGCGTTTCCTGAGAGACTAGCGCCAGACACTCCACCGATTCATCAGCACTGGCATGCAAGCGGAATCCAAGCTGGCCGGAGCGGCTGTCCGCAGGCAAATCCAGCGCATGGCTGCGCCGCAACACCACGTGAAACCACGAGGGCTGTTCAGACTTCTGATCAAGAAAACCGGCCAGACGCCGCTCATGTGTCTCGCCAAAAAGCGGCCAGTCCAGCAGGAAGCCGCCGCCTTCCTGGGGCACCAGACGCAGGAGCGCACCGGCATCCGGATTGGCATCTGTCAGCACCAGGAAGAGCGGCACCTCTTCCTGTCCAGGCAGCGTGCGGGGCATCTCTGCAGCCAGTTTAAGCAATTTGAGCTTCGGCTTTTTGCGCTCAAAAAAACCTTCCACCTCCACCTGGTACTCATCTGCTTGCGATATCACCGCCGACCTTTCTGCCGCTGTTTCCGCTTTAAACAGTGATTGCAAAAGTGCTTCCGCTTCTTCATTGGCACGGACCAAATCCAGACCGGCAGAAGCAGCAGGCTGCATCCGCAGATCTCCCTCGGAGGGCACTCCCGCCCTGCGGATCTCAGGTTCCATGACTTCGGGTTGAGGCACCGCAGAGACCGGTTCAGAGACTGCTTCATCTTTCGTTTCCATTGCGACCTGCGGCAAAGGCGCGGGCGCGGGGGCGGGCTCTAGCGGAATGACGGAATCGTTTTCACCGGGGAGTTTCCCGACGTCCGTGTGGGGTGCTTCAAATTCCACCGCCAGGGGTCCTTTCAGATGCCCCCACAGCACCCAGCCGCCAAAGCCCAGAACCAGGAGCAGAAAGATGCCCAGGGGGACATTGCGTTCCTCGCGCTGCGGCCGCCAGGATGGGGCAGGATGATATTCTACCTCCCAGGACCCGATGCCGCCTGCGGAGTCATGCCGTGGGGCGAACTGCATGCTGGGCACATAGGCAGGCGGAGTGGGTGAATACGGCACAGCCTGACTTCCGGCCTCTGCCGCAGACGGCAAATGCGACGGAACGATGCCGAAGGGCGACTGGCCGGAAGGCATCATCGGCTGCCAGGTGGCCGGGGCCGCCGGTGCAGGCGGAAACAAGGACGGGGGGTGTGGGCTGTAGAGCGGTGCCTGCTCAGGAGCCGGCGGCCAGACAGGCAAAGACTGCGGAAGAGCGGAGGGCGGTGAGGCGGAGAATGATGGAGCCGCAGGCTCCGTAGGCGGACGGCTCGGCTGGACCCGCCTTTGAATCGGCAGGCTGGTCACCGGATGCAGGAAGGGCCCGGATGCCGCAGGGTAAGATTCCCTCGGAGCACTGCGGGCGCAATGCGGGCATGTCACCATTGCCCCCTGCTGCTGGGGCAGCGAAAGGAACGGACGCGAACACGCAGGGCAGCGCAGGCTGACAACACCATTGACCATGGAAACGGACTATCGCCTCATTTACGCATCCCGCCAGTCCTCGGTTTTGTCTTCATCACAAAAGGGTAAGTGCGCCCGCCCGGATTCGAACCGAGAACCAAGGGATTATGAGTCCCCTGCTCTAACCGTTGAGCTACAAGCGCCTTTTCCTGGCTCTCATGAGGGTTTAAGCCATGGCTCCATCCGGTGCAAATTGCTTTTTCAGGACGCTGTTGCAATGGCCGTGACGAAGAGGTGCAGCGCAATCAGATTCCTCAGCTTGGATCTGTAGCAAGCTTGTCCGCCATCCAGAGGGCAAAGAGGTGGGCGTCCCAGATCATGGTGGGCCAGCCGTGTTTTTTGCCGGGGCGGATGAGGAGTTCGACGGTCTTGCCCATCTCCGTGGCGCGCTTTTGGAAACGCTGGGACTGCTCGAGAGGGACCAAGATATCGGCATCGCCATGAACGATGAAGACGGGTGGCAGCCGGGCTGTGACGTGGAAGATGGGTGAGACGCCCTGGCCAATGACTTTCCATTTTTCCAGATCGGCGGCATCGGGGCCGAAGGAGTTGCGGTAGCTTTTGGGCGGGCCGCCATCGTGCAGGTTCTGGGTGGAGGGGCCGAGGTTGAGCAGATCCGTGACGGGATAGAAAACAGTGGCTGCCTGGACGGAGCTGTCTTCACGGTCAATAGGGTCAGGCGAAGCGGGATCGCCGGGGCCGCCACGGGTGGCGAGCATGAGGCTCAAATGGCCGCCGGAGCTGCCGCCGATGACGCCGAGGCGCTTGGGATCAATGCAGTAATCCTTGGCATGATGGCGGACAAAACGGGTGGCGCGGTTCACGTCGTCCACGATCTCCATGATCGTGGCTTGCGGCTGGGAAAGATGAGATACGGCGATGACGGTCAGCCCCTGGCGCAGGAATGAGGCCGCCATCCAGGGCTGGAACTTATCAGGGGCCGACTTCCATGAGCCGCTGACCATCATGAGCACCCCTGCCCCGTTCGGTTTTTCCGGACGGATGACGTTGAGAGTCAGGTCTGTGCCATGCCTCTGAGCATAGACGATGCCGCGTGTCTCCGTGTAAGCCGGGGTAAAATACCACCAGGCCAGACCGACCACAAGGACCAGTAATAACACCCCCAGCAGGACGCACCTGATGGCAGCACGAATGTACCGGCGGGAGCGGCTCATGAACACAAATCAGCAACCGCGCGTGTCGCGTAGCTAAGTGACAAAGAAACAAGCCAGGGCCGTTACGGCTTGCGAGAGGTTGGCGCGGGCTTCGGCTTTTCCTTCTTCGGCTTCTTGACTTCCTTTTTGTGAGCGTTGTTGCCTTTGGCCATATGCGTAAAGTGTTGTTAAACCGACGTCCATAGATAAGGCAACGCGCGGCAGCCTGCAAGGGACGGTAAAGAGAAATTTAACGGTCACCCTCTTTTACTTTAGAGGCACCTTGACCGCCTTCTTCGGCTGCCGCCACACCTGGGCATAATGATGCGCCAGCCGGAGCTTTTGGGCGACTTTCACCGGGATGACAAAAGGATACAGTTCCGACTCTCCAATGCTGTTGGAAACCTCATTCAGCACGCTGGAAAGGCAGATCCAGCGCTGAAGCCAGGCCAGAAAGGCATCATTGGCCACAGGGTCATGTTTGAGAATGGTGGGTAGAAAGCCAGCCTCCACTGGCAGGATCACCAGCGGCAGGGCCATGTGCTGCACCTGGATGCCCAGGCTTTCACAGGTCTCCAGGCCATCGGTGATTTGCAGATAATGCGCCCACGTCTCTGCCCAGTCTTCCCAGGGATGGGAGGCGGCATAACCGGTGATGTAATCGGTCTCCCAGCCCGCCGGTGGCCCCTGCTGATAATGGTTTCCCAGGGCGATGGCATAATCCTGCCATTCGTCGCCAAAACGCTCGCGAAAGGCCATCCGCAGCGGGTCTTCCCAAGTGAGGTCTGAAAGGAAACGCTGCCAGAGATAATGGGCGCTTTCATGGCGAAAGTGCCCCAACAAGGTGCGGCTGTTTTCGCCCAGCTGCTGGCGGTTGATCTGGCGGTAGGTATCGTCCGCTTCTTCCAGATTTACCGTGATGACGCCATTGAGATGGCCCGTGGTGACGGTGGGATTCGACAGCGTGCTGACGATGTCAAAGGAAAGTCCCGTCTTGGGGTTCATCGCCTTGGATTGCAGCGTGATGCCGAGTTGCAACAGGGTATAAATGAGCCGCCTTTTGGCCATCTCCGTGCGTCCCCAGAGCATCAGATTACGCCCCCATTTGAGATCAGGAATGGTGCGGTTCATCCGGCAAGCCAGGCACAGCTTTTCCGGGCTGCCCGCAGAGAGCAGCCAGTTGCATACAGCGTGCTCGGAACCGTTTTCACAGCGCTTCATCCCGCCGCCCGGCTCCAGTCGCAGCATTTTGCCCGCCTCCGGATCATAGCCCACGTCGCGATCGCACTTCAGGCAGTGGGTACTGCCGAAGAAGAGGATGTTGCCGCAGTCGCAGGTAAATCGTTGCATGAGAAAAAGGTGTCAACGCCATGAATGACAGCGGCATATGACCCTTAGCCCCATTTGACGCGTTTGTCACCCAATGCTTGGAACCTGCCTTCAATATCAAGCGATCACTTCCTGGATGACTTTGCCGTAGCTGATGGGGACGGGGCGGTTGGCGACGTCATGGACTTCGGTGTCGTGGCGGATGCCTAACAAATGATACATCGTGGCCGCCAGGTCGTCGGGCTTCACGGGTTTTTCAGCAGGGTATTCGCCGTTTTTATCCGAGGCACCGTGGACGAAACCGCGCTTCACGCCGCCACCGGCGAGGAGGGCGGTGTAGCACTGGGGCCAGTGATCGCGGCTGATGTTTTTATTGATCTTCGGCGTGCGTCCGAATTCCCCCACCCAGACAACGAGAGTTTCATCCAGCAGGCCACGATCATCCATGTCATTGAGGAAGGTGGGCAGGGTCTGCTCCGTCATGGGCATGTGGTAGGCATCAATGATGGGGAACATGCGGGTGTCATTGAACCCGTGCGTATCCCATCCGCCGGCCGTCGTGCTCTGGCCGCCGATGCTGGGAGCGAAGTTGACGGTGACAAATTTCACCCCGGCTTCCACCAAGCGGCGGGCCATGAGACAGCTTTGACCATAGGCAGTGCGGCCATAGGCATCGCGGACCTTGTCCGGCTCCTGGGAGAGATCGAAGGCGGCGCGCAGCTTTTCACTATGCAGCATGGAGAGGGCCTTTTCATAATAGCCCTCAATGCCCTGCGCTTCGGCAGAGTGATCCATGAGCCGGGTCTGGGCATCCACCAGCTTTTGCAGCTCGCGCCGGGCAGTCAGGCGCTCATAGCTGATGCCAGGCGGGAGGCTCAGCTCCGGCAGGGCAAAGTCGGGTGCGCTGGGATCGCGCAGGACGAAGAAAGGATCATGCTGTTTTCCCAAAAAGCTGGCGCGCTGGCCGGGGGTGAAAGAGCCATCGCTGACCGTCCAGGGGAAGCTGGCGGCGGTGGGGATCTCTCCCCGGCCCGGAGCCAGGCGATCCACCACGGAAGCATAGGAAGGGAAAAGGTCCGGCGAATCCTTCAGGCGCTGGTCATCGCTCGGCGGGGCATGGCCGCTGAGCGCGTAATAACCGGCGCTGTTGTGATTCTTCATCGTGTGATGCATGGACCGGATCAAAGTGACCTTGTCCATGATCTTGGCCGTCTTCGGCAGGCGGTCGGAAACGTAGATACCATCGGCACTGGATTTGATGGGCTTGTGAAACCCCCGGATACCCTCGGGCGCGTCCGGCTTCATGTCAAAAGTCTCCAGGTGGCTGGGACCGCCCCACTGGAACAAGAAGACCACCGACTTGGCCTTGGCGATCATCTTCTCCGTCACGCCCACCTCACTGGCGCGGAGGATGCGCGGCATCGTCAGCCCCAGCATGCCCAGACCACCCGCCGACAGCAAACGGCGGCGCGACCAGGGCGCAGGAGAGCAGGAACCGATGAGATCAGAAGGCATGGCGAAGATACGGGGAGAGAGGGCGCTTTGTTGCGTGGGCGGCGAGGCAAAAACATCGCTAATTTAGCCGCCCCTCAATGCCCCCGCTGGGCGGCAATGATGATCTCTTTGGCGGCGCCTTCGAGCATGTCGGTCCAGAGTTTTTCGCGGCTGGCGAGTTTGTCCGGCGACCAGCGGTTGCCGATGCTGGTGGCATCCAGCAGGACGATGATTTCGGCCTCGCGCTGATGGGTGATGAGGGACTGGTGGAGGTCCTGAACGAGGCGGCGCTGCACTTCCTGCTCAGGCGTGGTGGCCAGATTAAAAATGATCACCACCTTGGAGCTGGTGGGCTTCCAGGCGGCGACAAAATCATCTTCATCCCCTAACGGGATGTGAATCATCTCGGGCTCGATCATGGCACCGAAACGCTCGCGCACGCCACGTGCCCAGACATCCCGATGCATGGGGGTGGCATCGGTGGCGTGAATGAGGATGGTGATGACCTCCTGCCCGCCTTCCACGGCGCGCAGGGTGCGCTTCAGATAGGTGCGCCAGCCGAGCTTGCGCAGTCTTCTACGCAGAACCATCCGGGCGCGTAAGAGGGTAAGCCCTGCCAGTCCGCAGCGGGGAACGATGATGAAGAGAAACAGCGTGCCCGCATAGAGATGGATCCAAGGCAGCGCGGGTGCAGGCGCGGCGGTCTGGCCCTGGGTGCGGTGCATCTGAGGCAGATCCGCCAGGGGCAGATCCAGATTCAGGACTTTGGCCGCCGGACCAAACAAAGCACCGAAAAACTTCTGCGCGCCAGCTTCAGAGAGCAGCGTGCTTTCCCACACAGCCCGGTATTCCTGCGACCAGCCACGGGCATACAGGCCCGTGATGCTGCCCAGGGCCAGCAAGGCCGCTCCAATGTGCATCCAGGCTCGAAGGCGGCGCTGCAGGCGCTCCATGGCCGGCGGCCCGGCCAGCATGGCAAAACGCTGGTCCACCGTCAGCCCGGTCAAGGTTTCCCCGTCCGAAGGACGCTCTGTGGTGATGGGGGAAACACGCTGCGCCAGCCACTCCAGCATGCTGCTGCCCCGGCTGGCCTGGGGCGCTGGCCATAGCTCCCAGGTGAGGGACAGTACCATCACCACGGCATTCCAGAGCAGCACACCCACCAGCGGCAGTGCCAGCAGATTGAATTCCGATTCCTGCCCAAGACCGGAGAGGCCATATCCGGCCGCCAGGGCTGCTGTCCAGCCGATCAAGGCCCATGACCAGCGCCCCTGCACGGTATGCAGGCGGTCCATGATGCGCACCAAGGAACCGCTCCAGCCGATGACCTCCCTCTCCAGCCACTGGGAGCGTTTATGCAGAAACGACGCCTCCCGGTCCGTGAGCGGATCTCCCTTCACATCATCTGCCGTCAAGCCCCCGCGCGTGCGGCCTGTGGCCTCGCGACGCCGGTCCTCAGAGAGGATGGCACCATCAGCATCACCCTCTTCAAGGGCGCGCCAGCGCAGGATGCTCTGCCAGTCATTCCAGTCCATGCGCGTTCAGTTCAGCCATGCTTCAGCCTTACGTCCTTGATGCCGGAGTTCTTCAGCTTCTCCTGCAGCCTTTTCAAGATGCGCGGGCGCTCCATGGCCAGCACATGGTGGACGGTCGGCTGCAAAACCCGCACCATCAAAACACCGCGCTGGATGGAATCCGGCCGCGAGCTTTGATATAAAAAATCACCCACAATCTCCCGCCAGGCAGCCAGCACTTCTTCCAGCTTCATGCGGTCGCCAATGCCGGCCTGGGCCACGATGGGACCAACGAGGTCCGCCACGGAAAGCGTGGGCACCTTCAGCGGAGGCCCGTCTTCCATCCTGCGCCACGCCGTGATGAGGGCGTGCCTGCGGCGCTGGGCAGCGGTGGGAAGGCGATTGGACATGCAGGACAAAGATTGCCGCGAGATGGCAGAATGCCAGAGAAATCACCACGATGGTGATTCGCGACCGCTGCTCATTTTAAATTCGACCCGGCGCGTGCAATTGGTTGCCCCAGATTTCCACCTTAAGGCACTTCAAAGACCTTTTGCGTGGTCGGATCCAGGGCCAGCGAACCGCTGCTAAGTCCCGTCACATCCAGTTCCTGATAGGGAGGATAAGGGCTGATGACACGCCCTTCTTTGCTCGCCCGCTTGCCTTTCAGGAAAGCGCCGTTGTTACCGGCAGTGCTGCCTGTGGAAGGCTTGCTGGAAGAGGAGGATGATGTGGAAGGTTTGGCAGCGTCCGTCTTTGGCTTTGCACCTGGGAGCGGATAAAATTCCGTCTGCTCTGCCGCTGCGGTTTCCTTTTTGCTGGGTGCAGGCGGGGGCATCTCTTCCACGACCGGGCTGGTTTTTTTCGTGATCGTTGGCGGGATGTATTTCTTCGGCGGAGACTGGGTGGTCTTAGGGGCCGGTGCAGGCGCTGGCTTCACCGAGGTCCGGGGTGGAGGCGTGCTGCCCATACGGCTGCCCGGCTGGGAAGCTGACGGGGGGACCGCCTGACGCTGGGGTGGAGGAGACTGATACTGGGGTACTCCAGGCTGGGCATAACCAGGCTGTGCGAATCCCTGTTGCTGAGGATAGCCTGGGGCCTGCTGGTAACGAGGATCGATAATGCCCGTGCGCGGCTGCTGGCCATAATGGCTCTCATAGGCAGGGGGCGCGGAGTCCAGGCTGCGCCCGGATCCCGGCATGGGATAGCCGTGGGGAGAATAACCGGGTGCCGGCTGCGAATCCCCATAAAACACGCGCCGGAACATGTCTCCAAACTTGCGCCCAAAGGTCGGCAGGAACTCCATGGGGCTGACGTATTCCGTCTCGTATTGGGGCTGAGCATAACCCTGCTGCGGATACGCCGGAGCCTGGGAGGGATACTGGGGCGCTGCGGGCTGGCTGTAGCCTGGAGGGGGTGGATAACTGTATTGCTGCCCCTGAGCGGAAACCGCCAGGCAGGACAGTGCCAGCACCCCTATGAGCGGGCCTGTTCCATGCGTTATGAGAAGGCGTGTTTTCATATCTTTAAGGTTTCTTAAATTTTATCCCGAATCAAGAGGTTTCTTTGGCCTGCGGACGCAGCCAAAACGTGGCCGCCACCTCAGCAGCGACCCTCTTCTTTTTCTCTGACGGAGGGGTGGTCTGAATTGTTCAGCACCATTAGTGCTATTTTCGCCTCAGCCGGGCCAACCAGGAACGCGCCATGAAACTGAGCAGGATCCAGATCTTGCGCAGGGGGTGCAGGCGGCAGCGTTTTTCAAAAACCGGATACCTCTCCTTGTGGAGCTTTTCCAGAATCTCAAAGTACACCTGGCCCATCATGCGCGCCGGCAGCAGGGCATCCCGGTCCTGCGCGGGAAGCAGGCTTGCGGCCTGATCATACATCTGACGCGCACGCTGGTATTCAAAGTCCATGAGCTGGATGAACCTTTGGTTATGCCGCCCCTCCAGGATCTCTTTTTCACTCACGCCAAAGCGTTTCAAATCCTCCACTGGCAGGTAGATCCGGCCTGTCTCCCGGGCGTCCTGGCCGACGTCGCGGATAATGTTGGTCAATTGCAGGGCGTAACCAAGCTGGATGGCGTATTCACGCGACTGGGGCTGGGTGGCACCGAATATCTCGGTGCTCACGAGACCGACGACGGAGGCGACTTTGTAACAATAGCCAAGCAACTCGTCATAGGTCTCATAGCGCATGTGAATGATATCACTGGCCACGCCATCAATGATCTCCACCAGCCATGCGCGGGGGAAGCCGTATTTGCGAGGCAGAGGCACCACCTCATCGAGGACCAGATGACCCGGGGCGAAACCCTCGCTCACACAACGCCGCCAGTGGGCCAGTTCCCGCTCCTTCTCCTCTTCACCCATTACGGTGCTGTCGGCGATGTCATCCACCACCCTGCAGAAGGCATAAAAGGAAATCATATCTTTCCGTCGCTCCTCCGGCAGACAGGCCAGTGCGAGGGCCAGATTGGACTTCGCCCGCTGGGCGATCTCGGCTGAAGTGAGGGCAGGGTCAGTCATGATGGCGCATCAATTCCCCGCCTCCTCTGGAGCGGCAGCTTTTAAACCATGACGAATAAGGGCGAGCACAAGAGCTAGAAATAGCCAACTGCGCACTGTGGCAAGCACCAATGCGATCAAGATGCGAATCAATCCCGGCCACAGGCCAGATTCCGGCAGCAAAGCGTACAGGCTGCGCATGGAAAAATGCACCAGCATCAGCAGCACAGTGGCCGTGATGGCAAAGCCAAGAAGTGGCAGGATCGTCCGGCCAAAAACATGCGCCAGAACTTCCACCATCGGACTCCAGCCCATGCGGAAACGGGCGATCACCACCGGCACCACCGCAAAGACCAGTGAGGCCTCCACGACCAGCCATGGCGAGAGGCCGTGTCCGGGCACAGCCAGGGTGCGCCAGGCCAGCAGCCACAGCAGATCCAGCGCCGCCAGCACCAGGATGCCTTGCCAGTGGGAGAGGCTCCGCTCCAGCGCCAGCCACAGGTCTTTTTCATCACTCGGCTCCACAGGTTCATCCCAGCCCATCACCATCCGGATCATAAAAACTTGCAGGCCCGCCATCATCCAGGCCTCCGCCAGCCAGCGCAGAAACAGGCGCAGCGTTTCCATCCATTCAGGCATCAGCTTGAGGCTGCTCATCACCTCCAGCGCCAGCCAGCACCAAGAAAGGAGAACCGTTAACACGAGTGCCCAAAACACACCGGGACGCTTGCGCCGTGAATGATAACGGTAAGGGAACTTCTTCACCCGCCAGAGCAGCAGCGGCAGCAGAAAGGGCACTGCCAGCGCTGCCGGCCAGGGAGGAAAGAATCCATGCGTCAGGGCAGCCACTTCCATGGCAGCCGCAGGCAGCATGGCAAGCATTCCCCGCCAGGCAGTCAGCGCTCCCACCATCCCTTCCATCGGGATCGCCCATGGAGCCAGGGAGCCTGACCTGAGTTGCAGCGCAGCCATCATCGGCACCAGCCATCCAAAGGATTGCAGCATGTCCCATGCATCTGAAAAACAGTCCCTCAGCGGATGCCATTTTAAATGCAGCATCAGTCCGGCACCCAGCGCTGCCAGGACCGCAAAGGTCTGGAGCCAGAGAGTGTGCGAGGGGTCTGTCATGCGAGGGTAGCGTATCCCTGCTGCAAAGTGGGCTTGCTGCCAAGAAGGGGTTTCAAGAAGCATGCCAGGAATCACTTTCACACAGCTTCCCACAGCCTATTCACAGCTTATTCACCAGTTGTGCAGAGATGGTTAAGGAGTGGGTATGATAATTTTTAACATGCCGCCGCCGGAAAGCAGGAAAGTTTAAAATTAAGCTCAAGATTTGCTTGTGGAGCGTGTCGTTTTCGACATACACAAGAGTAGATTTTAAAAACAAATGACGGCGCTGCATTCCCCCCCGAATCAGCGCCGCCTTTGTCCCTTCCCGAACTTTCCCGACCCGCATCAACCACCTATGGAGACCGACCATGAAGAACACCCCGCCCCCCCCTCCATATCCGGCCAAGAAAATGATGTGCCGTCACACCTGCATCTCCAGCCCACCGCCTGGGACCAGATCTGCACCATCCTGCTGAAGAAGCTTGGCCAGGACAACTTCCAGCGTTGCTTTTCAGGCACCACCGCGCGCATCGCTGACGGGCATCGTTTCATCGTCAATGTGCCGAACCCGATCCATCAGCTCTGGATCGAAAGCAACTTCGCCGGCACATTGGCAGATGCGGCAGCAGAGGTGCTTGGCACCGCTGCCACCATTGAATACAGCATCGCCAATGACACCCAGCCCGGCTTTCCGGTCGCGACCCAGCCACAGCTCAAGGCCGCGCGCGTCATCAGCACCCGGCAAGACGGTGACCGCCCTCTGGCCAGCCCGCATGTCACGGCCGAGGTCAGTTCCTCCCGCTCCTTTGCGGATGCCGGCCTGAATCTCAAATTCAACTTCGACAGCTTCGTCGTTGGTACCAATTGCAGCTACTCCGCCGCCGTCGCACGCGCTGTGTCTGAAAAGCCGGGCCGTATTTACAACCCGCTGTTCTTCTACGGGGCTACCGGTCTTGGCAAAACCCACCTCATGCAGGCTATCGGCCAGGAGGTGCTGATGCGCAAAAAGAAGGCCATCGTGCGTTATGTCACGTCAGAGCAGTTCACGAATGAGTTCGTCGAGGCCATCAAGAAACACAGCTTCACCCAGTTCCGTCAAAAATACCGTAAGGTGGACGTCCTGCTGATTGACGATGTACATTTCTTTGAAGGCAAGGACAGCACCCAGGAGGAGTTCTTCCACACCTTCAACGAGCTGTTCAACAACGCCAAGCAGATTGTCCTGGCCAGCGACCGACCGCCGAGTGAAATCAAGAATCTCGAAAGCCGTCTCGTCTCCCGTTTTGAATGGGGTCTCACCACCCAGATCCAGACGCCGGACTTCGAAACCCGCGTGGCCATCCTGCGCCGCAAGATGAGCGACTTCAATGTCTCGCTGGACCCGTGGATTCTTGAGTTCATCGCCCAGCGCGTCCGCACGAACGTGCGCCGCCTGGAAGGTGCTCTCATGCGGGTTGCGGCCCATGTCTCCCTGGAAGGCAGCATGCAGAATGAGTCCACCCTGGCCGCCTTCCTTCATGACGTCATTGATGAAGAGCCCACGAAGTCCATCACTGTGGACCGCGTGCAACGCGCCGTGGCCAACCAGTATGACCTCCGGGTCAGCGACCTCACCGGCCCGCGCCGCCCCAAGAACATTGCCGAGGCACGCCAGGTGGCCATGTACCTGACACGTCACATGATCAAGCTGCCGCTCATTCAGATCGGCGAAGAATTCGGTGGTCGCGACCACGGCACCGTCATTCATGCCTGCAAAGTCATCACCCAGCGAATGAGCGAAACCCATGACTTCCGCGCCATGGTGGACCGCCTGAGCGCCAAGCTGAAAGAGGCATAAACATTGGCCAGAAGATGGCGAAGTGAAGCGTATTGAGTCTCCTCCATGACTCGTGCTTTTCTCTTCGCCATTTTTGTGTCCACCGCGGGCGCTGCCGACCCGCTATGGGAATCCATCGTCCCCTCTTTCCAGCCGCCTTTAGAATACGCCGGCAAGATGGGAGAATACCCTTCCCCTTTGAAGTTTAAAGACGGTCGCGAGGTCAAAACACCCGCCGAATGGCAGCAGCGCCGCCGGGAGATCCGCCAGGAGTGGCATGCCATCATGGGGGAATGGCCTGCCATGGTGGAGAAGCCCAAGCTTGAGATCCTTGAAACCACAAAGCGCGAGAACTTCACCCAGCACCGCATCCGCCTGCAAATCGCCACCGAGCAGACCGGCGATGGTTATCTCCTCATCCCTGAGGGCAAGGGTCCATTCCCTGCTGTCTTTGTTCCCTTTTATGATCCCGAGACCAGTATCGGCCTGTCCGGCAAGCCCTTGCGAGACTTCGCCTATCAGCTCACCAAGCGCGGATTTGTCACCCTTTCCATCGGCTCCCCCGGTGGCGATGCCCGCCTGCCGGTGCTGACCGCCGGGGCCAAATGCCAGCCGCTGAGCTACCTAGGTTACGTCTCCGCCAATGCCTGGACCGCCCTCTCCCAACGCCCGGAAGTGGATGCCAAGCGCATCGGCATCATGGGCCATTCTTACGGAGGCAAGTGGGCCATGTTCGGTGCCTGCCTGTGGGACAAATATGCCTGCGGAGTCTGGTCAGATCCCGGCATCGTCTTTGATGAAACCCGCCAGAGCATCAACTACCAGGAGCCCTGGTATCTCGGCTACGATCCCGCCGTGACCCGGAAGAGGGGTCTCATCAGCGCGGACAGCCCACGCACGGGTGCTTATAAAACCCTCATCGAACGCGGACATGACCTTGTGGAATTTCAGGCCCTCATGGCCCCCCGTCCCTTCCTCGTCTCCGGCGGTGCCGAAGATCCCCCCAAGCGCTGGATGCCGCTGAACCACATCATCCAAGTGAATCATTTGTTAGGCCAAAAACACGGCGTCGCCATGACTAACAGGCCGGACCATTCCCCCACTCCCGAATCCAACCAGCACGTTTACCGCTTTTTGGAGTGGGCGCTGAGGCCCCGGTAAGCGCATTCCTCCCTACCCCCACCCTTGGCAACCCGCCAAAACTGTGCCACAACCATCCCATGTCTCTCTGCCTGTCCTTCCCCAAAACCGGCAACCCTGCCGATGTCCTTGAACTCATCGACCGCCCCCTTGCCCCTCTCACCGGTCACGACGTGCGCGTACACATGCGCTACGCTCCCATCAACCCCGCGGATCTGAACTACATCGAGGGCACCTATGGTCGCGCCGCCCACCCTCCTGCGGTCCCCGGCCACGAGGCCTGTGGCGAGGTGGAAGAAGTCGGCCCCCTGGTCACCTCTCTGGAAAAAGGCGATGTCGTCATCCCCCTCCTCGGTGTCGGCTGCTGGAGCCAGCACCTCACCGCTGCGGAACTCCACTTCGCCAAACTGCCTCCAGGCATTGACCGAGTTCAAGCCGCAATGCTGCGCGTCAACCCGGTCACTGCCTGGCATCTCCTGAAGAAGTTTGTGGACCTTCCAGAAGGCGGCTGGGTGGCCCAAAACGCCGCCAATTCCGGCGTTGGTCGCGCATTCATTCAGATCGCCAAGAGCCTCGGCCTTCGCACGGTCAATTTCGTCCGTCGTGCGGAGCTCATTCCTGAGCTGCTCACCCTGGGTGCAGACTTTGTTTTCCTGGATGATGAAGGTGGCCTGGCCGCTGCCAAACAGATGCTGAAGGATGAAAAGGTCAGCCTCGCCACCAATGCCGTTGGCGGCGACAGCGCCATCCGGCTCATGGACCTGCTGTCCCCCGGTGGCACCCTGGTCACCTACGGAGCCATGAGCCGCCTCAGCCTGAAGGTGCCTAACAAATTTTTGATCTTCAAAAATCTCAAGCTCGAAGGTCTGTGGATCAGCCGCTGGTTTGAGGAGTCCGGCAGTGCCGAGCTGGCCGAAGTGCTGGAACCGCTGGCCAGGATGGTAGCGCATGGAGAGATCGTCACCGCTGTGGATGAGATCTTCCCCCTCACCGACTTCCGCAAGGCCATCCTCCGTGCCCAGGAAGGCGGCCGCTCCGGCAAGATCATTCTCGACCTGGCCTAATGACTTTTTCCAAATCATTGGCTATGCCATCCCGTCGCGCATTTCTTCATCAGGGTTCCCTCTGCCTGGCCGGGCTCGGTACGGGCCGCGTTCTCGCTGCTGATTCCTCTGTCAAGCCCACGCTCCGTGTCGGCCTGATGACCGACCTGCACTACGCAGACAAGGACTCCACCAAAACCCGCTTCTACCGTGAAGCCCTGGGCAAGCTGGATGAAGCCGTCGCCTTCATGAACCAGGAAAAACCCGCCTGCGTCATCGAGCTGGGGGACTTCATTGACCAGGCTCCCAGTGTGGAACAGGAGCTGGAATGGCTGAAAACCATGGAGCAGCACTACGCCCGCCTGACCATGCCCCGCCATTATGTGCTCGGCAACCACTGCGTGGGCACCCTGACGAAAGCCGAATTTGCCGCGCACACCGGAGCCGCGCTTTCCGGTTACAGCTCCTTTGAGCAAAACGGCATCCGCTTCATCCTGCTGGACGCCTGTTTTCGTGAAGACGGCATCGCCTATGGCCGCAGTAATTTTCACTGGAAAGACTGCCACATCCCCGCGCAGGAGCAGGCCTGGCTGAAGGATGAGCTCGCCCGCGCCACCGGCCCTGTCATCATCCTGGCCCATCAGCGTCTGGACCTGGACGCCGCGCATGCCGTCAAGAATGCCGCCGAAGTGCGCGCTCTTTTGGAGAAGTCCAAAAAGGTCCTCGCCGTCTTCCAGGGTCATTCCCACAAAAACGACCTCCAGGAGATCAACGGTATACCTTACTGCACCCTCGCCGCCATGATCGAGGGCACAGGCCCGGAAAACAACAGCTACACCCTGCTGGATATCCTGCCCGACAGCTCCCTGCGGCTCAACGGTTTCCGCAAGCAGACCAGCCGCACCCTCAAAGCTGAAAAAGCATGATGCTCCGCCGGGCCATGTTCAACCTGTTGCCGGTGTTTGTTTGCACCAGCCTAATCGCAGCCGATAAAACCAAGGAGGACGTCCCGCTCATCACCACCGGCACCTGGAAGCATGAAGAGCTGAAACGTTTCCAAGCCCCCGAGGCCAACCAGGGCGTGGCTGCGGATGATGAGCATATCTACGTCATCACCAACCGCGCCTTGGGCAAGTATCGCAAAGACACCCTGGAGCGTGTCAACGGCTGGAAAGACGAAGAGGGTGGCCCTTTCATCCACATGAATGCCGGCATCATCCATGACGGAAAGCTCCTGTGCGCCCACTCCAATTTTCCCGGCACTCCGATGACCAGTTCCATCGAGATCTTTGATCCCCAAACGATGACCCACATCGGCAGCCTCAGCCTCGGCATCGATTCCGGCTCCCTCACCTGGATCACCTGGTACGACGGACATTGGTATGCCTGCTTCGCCCATTACGCCAAAAGCCAGCCCGCGACCGGCCGCGACCCCGCCTGGACAGAGCTCGTTCGTTTCGATACCGAATGGCGGCGCACCGGCGGCTGGGTGTTCCCCAAACGCATCATCGAGATCTTCGGCAGTTCCAGCAGCTCCGGCGGCAGCATCGCCCCGGACGGCACCCTCTTTATCACCGGCCATGACGCCCGCCAGCTCTTTGTCCTGCGCTTCCCCAAAGCTGGCTCCGTCCTGGAATGGACCGACACCATCCCCATCACCGCCGCCGGCCAGGCCTTCGCCTGGGACCCCGTGCAGCCCGGCGTCTTCTACAGCATCCTCCGCAGCAGCAAGGAGGTAGTCGTCTCGCGGATCGTACAGTACGCATCACTCTCCGAGTGATGAGTTGTCCGACCTCGAAATTCACTCAATCACCAAACTTCCTTCCACTGCCTTCTCAAAATTCTGAAGGCAAAGCACCCGCTGGATGCATCGCATCACTCGGAGAGTGATGACTACTGTACCTCACTGGCCGCCTTCAGCGCTTCCAGCTCCTCCCACCGCGCATACAGACGCGCGACTCGCGCCTTGGTGATCTCCAGCTCCTTCATCAGCCCTTCCGCCTCCGTCGAGCGCGTCACATAAAACGCAGGATCGTTCAGCGTCGCATCCAGCTCCTCCACCTTGCCTTCCGCCTCCAGGATCACCTGCTCGATCTCCTCAAGCTCACGCACTTCTTTGAAACTTAGCTTGCGCGGTTTGACCTGGTTCTTCGCCGCCGCAGCCTTCTCGGCCTTCGCGGGTGCGGCCCACAGCTTGTCCCGCGCTTCGCGCTCCTTGCGTTTCTCCAGATAGTAGCTGTAGTTGCCCACCTGCACATGCACGCCGCTTTCTTCAAAGGCGATGATCTGGTCGCAAACACGGTCCAGGAAATAACGGTCATGGCTCACCACAATGGACGTGCCGGGGAAGTTGCTCAGCGCTTCTTCCAGGATGCGCAAGCTTTGCAGGTCCAGGTCGTTGGTCGGCTCATCCAGGACGATCACGTTGCCGCCACGCTTCAGCACCTTGGCCAGCATCAGCCGGGCCCGTTCACCTCCGGAAAGACGGTCCACCCGCTCATTCGTGCGGTCATCATTAAACAAGAACCGCCGCAAATAGGCGCGCGCGCTCATCTTCTGCTGGCCGAAGAACACCACATCATCCTGGTCCGCCACTTCGGCCAGCACGGTGCCGTCGCCCGTGAGCTGCATGCGGGTCTGGTCAATGTAGTTAAACACCACCTTCTTGCCCACCGTCGCCTTGCCCACATCCGGATCCCGCTGGCCCATGCAGATGCGAAGCAGGGTGGTTTTGCCGGCGCCATTGCGGCCCACAATGCCGGTGCACTGCCCTGGCCGGAAGACCACATCCAGGTTTTTAAACAGCCAGCGTTCACCAGCATCGGTTTCCACCATCCCACCGACGTTTTCCAGGTTCACCGCGATGTCTCCCATCTCCGCCGGGGGCGGCAACAGCAGATCCATCTCCCGCTCTTCCTGAGGGGCTTCCTGGCCTTCGATGGCGTAGAAGGCATCCAGGCGGCTGCGCTGCTTGGTGCCACGCGCCTTCACCCCCGCACGCACCCATTCCAGTTCGGTGCGCAGGAAGCGCTGACGGCGGCGCTCCGCCTGCTCGTTGATGGCCTGGCGGGCCGCTTTGCTTTCCAAAAATGCCGTGTAGTTGCCCGGATGCGAGTAGCAGCGCCCGTCGGAAAGTTCAATGATCCGCGTGGCGATCACGTCCAGGAAATAGCGGTCATGCGTGACAAAAATCGTCGCTCCGGGAAACCCGCGCAGACAGTCTTCCAGCCAGCGGATGGAGTCCGCATCCAGATGGTTGGTCGGCTCGTCCAGCAGCAGCAGATCAGGCTGCGCCACCAGCGCCCGGCACAGGGCCACACGGCGTTTTTCACCGCCTGAAAGCGGTGCCACAATGGCATCCAGAGGGGGCGATGACAAAGCCGTGGCTGTGGCACGGATGCGTGCATCCAGGTTCCAGCCGTCCGCCGCCTCAATCTGGTGCAGCATCTCCGCCAGTTCCGCCTCGCTGCCGTCACCCGCTTCGTAACGGTTGATCCAGCTCACCAGATCCGCCGCCCCGGCCTGGATGTTTTCCATCACCGTGCGGTCCATATCCAGCTCAAACTCCTGCGGCAGATAGCCCATGCGCAGACCACGCCGGATGGAGAGCTCGCCCGAGTCCGGCCTCTCCACACCCGACAGGATCTTCAGCAGGCTGGTCTTGCCACAGCCATTGCGGCCCACCAAGCCCACCTTTTCTCCGGCGGCCACAGCCAGGGTCACCTCTTCCAAAAGGCGTTGATTGCCATAGGAGAGGGCCAGTTCATTGGCAGAAAGGAGGGCGGCGGTCGGTGGTGGCATGGCAGGAGGGGGATGGAAGACATACCCCGCTGAAGTTCGCTTGCCAGAACGAATGCAGGCTCGACACCGGATATCTTCTGCATCATGAAAGGGGCGAATCACGTTTTCCCACCATGAAAATCTTCCTCCTCACCCTCGCCACCACCCTCCTGCTCATGACCACCGCCCCCGCAACCGAAGGCCAGTACCGACATGTCGTCTTTTTCAAATTCAAAGACACCGCCACCCCTGAGCAAGTCCAGGGCATCGAAAAAGCCTTCATCGAGCTCACCAAAAAAGTGGATACCGTCGAAGCCTTCGAATGGGGCACTAACGTCAGCCCGGAGAACCTCAACGATGGTTTCACCCATTGTTTCCTCGTCACCTTCGCCAACAAAGCCGGCCTCGAAACCTACCTGCCCCATCCGGAGCATGAAGCCTTTGTCGGCCAGCTCAAGCCGCTTTTGGACAAAGTCTGTGTGCTTGATTACGTGGCCAAATAAGTCCCTTCCCCATTCTCCAGTGAGCACGGCCCCTGTTGTGAAATATCATTTCGCCTCGGACAATACCTCCGGTGTCTGTCCTGAGGCCTGGCAGGCCATGGCCACCGCCAATGCCGGATACCAGCCCAGCTACGGGGCCGATGCTCTCACCCGCGAAGCTTGCGAAGGCTTCCGCCGTTTCTTCGAGACCGATTGCGAAGTCTTCTTTGTCTTCAACGGCACCGCCGCGAATTCCCTCTCCCTGGCCTCCCTCTGCCAGAGCTATAACAGCGTCATATGCAGCGATGTTTCCCATGTGGAAACCGACGAATGCGGCGCTCCCGAATTCTTCTCCAACGGCTCCAAACTTCTTTTGGCGAAAAGTTCGTTAGGCAAGCTGGACCCGGCGGATGTGGAGAGGCTCATCACCCACCGCACCGACCTGCACTACCCCCGGCCGCGCGCGCTCAGCCTCAGCCAGAGCACGGAACTGGGTACCACCTACCGCCGGGAGGAGATCACCCCTCTTTGTCAGGTCGCCAAAAAACACGGACTGCATGTCCACATGGACGGCGCCCGTTTTTTCAACGCGCTGGCCGCCTTGGGGACTACGCCTGCCGACATCACATGGAAAGCCGGAGTGGATGTGCTCTGCTGCGGCGGCACCAAGCTCGGCATGGCCGTGACGGAAGCCGTCGTCTTTTTCAATCGCGACCTGGCCCGCGACTTTGAATACCGCTGCAAACAGGCAGGCCAGCTCTGCTCTAAGATGCGCTTCATCTCCGCCCAGTGGCTGCAAATACTGGAAGTAGACACCTGGCGTCAGCACGCGGCGCACGGCAACCGCATGGCCCGCCAGCTTGCCGATGGCCTCAACGAATTGCCCGGAGTGGACATCCTTTACCCCGTGGATGCCAATGCTGTCTTTGCCCGTCTTCCAGAGTCTGTCAAAGCCGCGCTTAAAGAACGCGGCTGGATGTTTTACAGTTTCATCGGTGGCGGCTCCCGCCTCATGTGCTCTTGGGCCACCACTGTGGCAGATGTGCAGGATTTTCTCCGCGATGCCAGCCAGGCCGCCGCTCAATAGTTCACCGCGCTGACCGCATCCAGATCAAAACCGGAGCTCGAATGGCCGCTCAACGAGTTGTTTTCATCCGTGTGCCGCACCACCTTGCCAGCTGCATCCCGCATTGCTTCATCGCCCGTGGAGGTCAGGCGGATGAAGCGGAACCATTGCAAATCCTGACGGCCTAATGCCGCAAGGTCAAAGCTGTCCCCGCCGCTGCTTGATGGATTGGTGGGGTCCTCCCCGGTCGTGGCATTCACCCCGGCGAAACCCTGGGCATAGTAGGCCGGCTGGAAAAGGTCCACCGTGCCGTCCGCCGCCACATTCACGCGGATGGGAAACCTGTGCCACTGCCCCTCGAACAGAGCCACCTCCACCGTCGCCGGTTCCATGAACCGTTGATTGGGATCATTGTTTTTGAAAAACACATTTTCAAAGACCGTGAAGTCCTGCCCGCTACCCGCCTCAATGATGTTGTCCGTAAACTCCAGCACGATGCTGCCGCCCCCGCCCGTTGTCGCATGCAGTGACAATACTTCGTTAGGCAGGTGTGCCGGTGTAAAGGTACTGCGGCCATCCGGCGGCCCTGTGACGTTAGAAGGCAGGCTGGCCGAACCGTAGCCGCCTGGCGACAAAGGATCAAACTGCACCACGCGGTCCGCATAAGCATCACCCGATACCCCCGGCTGGCCCCGCTGACGGCTCATCGGCAGGATGTTGGCCACCGCTGCCGCATACGGCAGCCAGCGCCCGTCTGCCGTGACGGCCGTCAGCTCATAGGAATAGGAAGCTCCCGTCACCAGGTTCCGGTCCACCATATTGGTCCCCTGCCCCCGGTAGATCTCCGTGCCGTTCCTCGTTAAAACCACCCCGGATACAGGTGCGCCCAGCGCCGCGCTCATGCTCTCATACTGCCAGGCCAGCCCGGCTTTTTCACGGGAGGCAATCACCAGGAGCCCCTGGCTGACTGTCAGTTGGAAACCTTTCTCAAACGTCTGTCCCGCTGCATCCTCCACCCTCACCTGAAAATCAAAACGCGCCTCTCCTTCCGGTGCCGTCCCCGTCATCTCCCCCTCTGGCGTCAACGACCAACCCGGCGGAAGCTGGCCTGTTTCCATGCTCCAAACATAAGGCTCTACGCCGCCTGCGGCTTCGAACCTGCCGCTGTAAAACGCCCCCGGAGCCGCAGGTGCCAGCGGGGAGCTTGTTACAATGGTCAGCCCTCCTTCCGTCCCCACCACAAAGGTCTTTTCCACCTGGCTGATCGTATCACTCAGGACCACCCGCAGCGAATGCTCTCCCGCTGAATCCAGGCTTCCGGAAATCATCCCTGTGCTCTCATCGCATACCCACCCCTTCGGTCCCCCTGCCAGGCTCCAGACGTAGGGCTGTGCACCGCCCGCGCCTATCAGTTGAGCCGTGTAAACCTGCCCAGGAACAGCCTCCGGCAGCATGTCCGTGACGATCATCAAAGGCTCTTCAGAGGCGATGATCACATTCGTCGCCACCGATGCCTGGGTGCCTTCTGCATCCGTCACAAACACATTCATGGCCAGTGTCATTGGCTCCTCCGACATGCCTGAAAAATCGCCCGTGTTAGAATCCAGGGTGAAACTAGATTCACCCTCGATTTGAAGACTCCAGGCATAAGGCGGCAGTCCGCCCACGGCCGTGAAGCGGTGCTTGAGCCATTCGTTTACCCGGCCCGGATTCGGATGCGAATCCACAATCATCAATGGCACCTGGTTGATCGCCACCTGTCCAGCTTCGGGGTTTTCCAGATCCTTCACGCCAGACAGATCAAAGACTGGAAACCAAAGGCCGTGGGAGCGGACCTGACGCTGCAACCCCCGCCCCCCACGACCGCTGATTTCCGTAACGCCCGCCGGCAGCAGCTCATCCAGCGCATCCATTTCGCCTTGTTGGAGAAACTTCTCCAACGCGGCATTCAGCCCGTCTTGCGCACCATTTGCTCCAAGCGCAGGCAGACTGCCTTTGGCAGATTCTGATGAATGAGCCACTGTTACTCCCGCACTTTCATAGCCCAGCCAGACGCCCCCGAGCGTCATTGCCACCAGGAAAACCAGGGCGATGACTTTCAGGGGGAAACGCTGGCCGAAAAGGATCATGAGTCTTCCAGACGTTCAAAGAACACCGCTCCCGCACGGCTCACGCCGGCAGCGCCTGTGGGCAGAATGAAAAAGCCAAATCCTTCCGCATCAAAGGGGTTCTCTGTGGCGGCATCGGGCACCAGCAGTCCCTGGAACTTCACCACCTTGCGGGCCGATCCTTCACCCAGCGTCACGGAGCCGCTCATCGCTCCCGTCTTGCTGGCCACCTTGATCTTCTGCGGCGCTTCCACCACTAGCTTGGTGGCGCTCAGGACGTGCACTCCAAAGGTCTTCGGATTGTCGGTGCTACCGGCAGCCTCAATGCCTCCGTCTTGCAGAACCAGCAGCGCATTGTCTTCGTCGGAAGGTGTTGCATCCAGCGGCAGGGTGGCACCAGCCGGTGCGCGGTATTTGCCACCCAGCGCCGTGAGCGCCAGTGGAGTTTCCCAGCCGTCTCTGTAAAGCGGTCCTTTGGCCTGCGCAGGCTTGCTCCAGGTCAGAGTTCCTGTGATGGCATGAGCCAGATTGTCCGCCAGTGTCACCGTCCCCGTGAAGGTCCCCGGTGTCTTATAAAGCGCCTGATAAATCGTTACGCTGCCATCAATCCCCAGCGGACTGCTCGCAGTGAATTTAGACCCATCCGCCATTTTCCCCACCACCTTCGCCCCCGCCTTGGTGGAGAGCTTTAAGGACCCGAACGAGGCCCCCTGCGGCACATCATCCGCAGGATCTGCCTCAGCGGCACGGAAGTTATAGATGCCCGTCCGGTCCGTCGTCGTCTGACCACGCCAACCTGCCAGCACCCCGCCACCTTGCAGAGCACCCACCAGAGCACCCGTTGCCGGATCGATCTCAAACTCCAGCTCCTGCGCCGCCGCCGTCTTCAATACCGCCGCCCCTTCCGCATTGCCGCTGCCTGCATCCAGCAGCCCTTTGATCGCATAAGTCTTCTTTCCGATGAGCACTTTGCCCGTATAGGAAGATTTGGACGTCGTCGTCAGCGTCACCCGTGCGCCCAGGCCATCGGTCGCGGTTCCAGAACGGGTCACCAGTCCGGTGAAGGTCCCCACGGCACCTGCCGGGAAAGGCTCCACATTCAAGAGGAAGGTCGCCGAAGTGCTGACCCCAAATTCATTCGTTGCCGTTATGACCACCTGGTCATATTCCCCGGCCTTTGTTGGTGTCCCAGTGATTGTTCCGTCTGCATTGATCTTCATCCCAGGAGGAAGTCCCTTGGCCGACCAACGGGTGGCTGTCCCGCCCACCGTGACGATTCCATGCTCAAAGGTGGATCCCACGCGCAGCGTGGCAAAATTTTGTTCGGCTACAACGCGGGCCCTGTCATCATTGTCCTGGATGGTCAATACAAATCTCCCCGTGGCTGGCAGGCCCAGACCCAGTTCATGAGCAGGCAGGGTGCCAAAATCAATGATCACCGTTTCATCACTCTCGCGCTCTGTCGCATCATCCAGCACTACGATGTTAAAAGTCTTGGTGCTGTCTGTGGGTTCAATGACCAGTTCCGTCACCGTGGTGTAGTCTTCGCCATTCGTAGCCGTACCACTGATCACCAGAGGCACCGTCTCCGTCTGTGTCACAGGCGGGCTGATGTTTACCGTCACACTCACCGTTCCGGCCGATTCGTTGACGGTCTGTGCAGGAATGGCAAACCCAATGATCGGCAGCGGTTCATTATTATCCTCAATGGTCAGGATATAAGACTCCGAATCCATCGGTCCCAGACCGGCCAGCCCAGCTTCTTCCGGCTCGCCCAGCTTCACAATGATCGTTTCATTGCCCTCTCCCTTCAGGGAATCGTCCACCACAGTGATATCAAAGGTCTTCACCGTCTCTCCGGCTTCAAAAACGACGCTGGATTCCAGCGTCGTGGTATAGTCGCTGCCCTCGGTCGCAGTTCCCTGGATCTCCACCGGTACCGTTACAGAGGCGGCCGCAGCCGGTGTCATCTGCACGGTCACGGTAACCGTGTCCTCATCTTCTTCATTCGTCATCGAAGAGGCAGTCGTGATCTGCACATCTCGCACTACCAGCTCAGCCACCGGCTTATAGCCCAAAACCAAGTCCGAATTGGCCGAATAGAACCCGTCATTGGCCAGGAAGCTCACATAGTCCACCGCATCCCTCGTGAATACCTTGGGTGAATAGTTCGGCGGACCGAAGGCCCCTGCCAGCGGCGTATGGTCAGGCACAAACCGCCGGTTGGCGCCCGTCAGCGGATCATAGGCCTGCAGATGGCTGATCTGATAACCACCCACCCAGATGCGTCCTGCAGCATCCACCGTCATCGCTCCCGAGGCATCCGCCGTGAAGACCAGCTCCGCTTCCGCCCGTGTCAATGGCATCGGATTTTCCGCGATCAAGGCCGCCACCGCCGCATCCATCTGAGTTGCCGTAAACTTGATGATCTGGTTGTTTTCCACCGATCCGGTAAACCCGGCCAGGCTCACAAAAACATTGCCCGCATCATCCGTGGCGACACTGCCGCTGAAGCTGCTAAGCGTTCCCGTCACACTCCCCATGACCGCACCGTCGGTGGAGATGAAGGTGAGGTCACTTGCTCCATTATCGCCATTGGCCCCGCTGACCAGCCAGCCTTCGAGGCCTGATGTGGGATGCTTCCAAAAAATGCCCGAATAGTTCTGCAACGTCGCCAGCGGCGGCGTCAACAATGATGTGGCAGGAGCTGAAGGGTCAAAAAGATACACCCCGGACGGCCCGGTGAACCCGCCAGCCCCCACCAGTGCCTGCGTGCCAGACCGCACCGCCATGAAGGCGGGGTCCATCAGCACGTCTTCGCTGTTCTCCAGAGCTGTCGCTGCAGCCGCACCATAGCTGTTCTGGATAAAAACCTGCCCCACTGTTCCAAAGAGGAAACGCCCGTCCGGCAGATGGGCATGACTGAAGGAAAAATTGACGAGCTCCCCCACTTTGAAGCTGGTCCATTCCTGAGAATACGCTGCGGGGCTCGCGACGGCAAGGGCCGACGCGCAGATGACCGCAGCCCGTTTAAAGAGACTGATGTGCATTGGCTTGGATATGAATGTGTCTTTGGCGTTCAAGGCGAGAGACGAGCCACCCAACCCCAAGGGCCTTCGGATCACATCTCCCACTCTTCATTGTTCGATGAAGTTTTTCCCATCCTTCCTGTTAGGCAGAAAGATGAAAGTGAGCATTCCCAGCGAGATATTCGGACTCCGGGTTTGTGGGACTTGAAATACAAGCCCCGCCTTTCTCACTCGCCTTCACCGGAGGTTGCCCGCCGATTGACTTTGCCCGGCCGTCATCACTGACCGCCGCGTTGTAAAAAAGTGACCCGATACCGCAGCGACACTGTGACCGGTTCTAACGGTCTTCCCTGCATCTGCGAATGGCTGCCGCCGTCATCATCATGACAGCGGGCTTGATAAAGAAAACGGGCATCGTGCTGCTGCAGAGACCCGCCATGCTTTGCTCATAGATGCCTCTGGCACCCTGCGCAATGCGAAACATTCACCTTCCGCCAGGCCGGCTGAAAATGGAGGGCAGCCGCCTCGGCTCATCTTTCGTAGGCGGCGGATTGTCTCCAGCGATCCTCTCCGCATCCCGCAGAGCTTCCGCACTCGGCGGGGCGCGCTCCTCCGTCTTCCGGTTCCCGCTCAGCAGTTGGGACTTCCATTGGGTGTCACTGATGGAGCCAGTGCCATGGTATTCCAGCAGCTCGCTGAAAGGCCGCAAAACCAGCCCCGGCAGCCCCCTCACCCGCACTTGCGCGCTCAGGTCCACCGCATCCCGAATGAAGTCCACGCGCCCGTCCAGGGCGATCTTGAACACACTCGTCAGCGCTTCAAAGTTTTTGCTGATCACAAACCCGTCCGCCACTTCAAAGGTGCAGTTCGCCTCCTTCGCCACGTTATATCCTTTGATCTGTCCCGGCAGCAGGCTCCCCAGCAGCGGCGTCAGCGGTCCCAGGATCGGCACCTCATACAGGTTCCCGTTCAGGATGATGCCCACTCCCCCGCCTTTCAGCGCCATCCAGTCATTCATTCTCCCTGCAAACTTAAAATGTCCCGTGATGTCCCCCTCCGTTTCATTGGTCTTGGAATAGATTTGCACAAAGCGCGGAAAGCTCACGCCATCCACCCTCAGCTCCCCTTCATACGGTTGTGGATTGGACCTTTCATTCACCATTCCCTTCAGTGAAAACGCACCGCCCAAAAGGGACGAACGGATGTCAAAGGAAGTGTCGCTGCCCCGGCTGGACACGTCTGCTGTCACCTGGTCAAACGGCACCTTCTTGCCAAACAGCTCGTATGGAAACTGCCCCGCCTTCACCTGCACCGTAAAGTCATTCGTCCCCGGCTCCAGATCCACATTTCCCTTCGCGCTCATCGCCTTGCCGAACAATGTCCCCCGGATGTCAAAACTCATGTCAAAGCCTTTGAACGCCAGGTCTCCCTGCGGAGCAGAGATCAGGTAATCTTCATCCCACAATACATACCTGCCCGTACCAGACGGATGCCGGAATTTCACCGTGAAGTCACTCCGCTTCGGATCCTTGTGATAGATCACCCCGTCCATCTCCACCTCCGTCGTGACCGGCAGCCGGTACTTGGCGATGATTGCCGCCGTCTTCGGCGCAAAGCAGCTCGTCACCTCCACCGGATTCAGCTTCGTCTTTACGCCGTCCAGCTTTACCCATTTTTCCTCATCATTCACCTCCACATGGGCGACCTCTCCAACTCCTTCCGCCCGTTGCAGCTTCGCGTTCCGAAAATGCTGCACCCGGCCCTGAAATTCAACATCTGACTGAATTCTCACCATCTCCACGCCCCGGTAGCTGAAGTTGCGCAGATCTCCCCTTCCCCGGTTCAGGCATTGTTGCAAATCTGCCTCCGGTCCGGCTCCCTCCAGTTCAAAATAGATGCTGGACTTCGGGTTGAACTGAAACCGGCTGATGATCTCCCGCGTCTGCTGCATCTTCGCAAACGGCAGGAACGCATTTGGATCCATCCTCAGCACCGCCTTGTAGCGGAATCCCTTCTCATCATGAGACATCGCTTGGGCAGAAAGCGTCCCCGTCTCATGCTTCAGAACCAGGTCCCGCACATACACACCTTCCGGTGCCACGCCGATGTTCGCCTCCAGCCCGTTGAAAACGGCCCCACGGGTACTGAAACGACCGCAGTCCAGGCTGCCCGTGGCCAATACCGGCCGCTTTCCTTGGGCCAGAGGCCCATCCACATACCACACCCCGTTCATCGCCAGGTGCGGCGTCCCGTAGAACACCACCTCCCGCAGATTGTCATTGTTTAAAAAGGCCTGCGCCAGGCCCGGCAGGTCCGCGCTGGAGGTCATCTGGAAGCGCAGTTCCGGTGTGCCCATCTGCCAGGTGGCGCTCGCATTCACCTGCCCAGTCGGGTCCTTCACCAACAGTCGCGTCAGGTCAATCAGTCCCGCCTTGTACTCCGCCTCCGCCAGCAGTTCCTCGCATACATAGCTCCCATAGCGCAGACCGGAAGCTTCAAAAAACAGTCTGGCAGACAGCTCCTGCGGCCGTTCCAGCTCACCGTTTACCTCCAGCCTGATCTCAGGCGGCCTGGCAAACTGGAACCGGTTCAGCCAGTCCACCCCGCGCTGAATCCGCCGGTGATGTGCGTTGAGCAGCTTGATCTGCTCCGTCACAGACAGGCTGTTCAGCTTCGGTTTCGACGGTTCATTGGGGTCACGCCCCGGCAGCGTCAGCAGGCCCGTCACACTGAGATGAATCCCGGACAGAGTCCACTCCGCCTGCCTCACCTCCAGCACCCCGTCCCGCAGAAAGGCCCGTGCGCTCAGGTCCTCCAGCTGGATCAGCGTTTGCATTCCATCCGGATCCTGCACCGGCAGGGACACGCTCGCATGACTGAGCTCCAGGCCGTCCACCACGAACATCTTGTCCAGCAGCTTGCCGTAATCAAAATCCAGGTTCAGCCGGTCCACCGTCGCCAGTACATGCTGCCGGTCCTCCCCCGTATAGACCCGCACCTCCCGTGCGATCAGTCCGCCAAAAGGATTCAGCATCAGCCTTTCCAGGTCCAGATGCAGCCCGCGATCTGCCAGCTGCCCCATAATAAACTCCCGCCACTGCCGGGAAAACGACTCCGACCCTGCATACAGCAGCCCGCCCAGCATGGCACTGGCCAGGCAGAGCTTGAACACGCGTCGCAGCATCCTCTTCATCAATGCCCAAGCTAACCTCCATCCGGCCCATGACAAGGCCCAGGAATCAAGCGAAAACCTGATTCCTCCTTTTTCGCACAGTCTGTGTATTCTGCAGTTGCGCCTTTTCCCCGTTGCCGCGCCCGCTCTCTTCATGGAGCTTTCCGGCCCGAATGCGAGAGTCCACCTACATCCATGCTTCCCGCGCCAGCCGTGTCATCACCCGCTGGCGGGGCTTGGGAGCCATCCTCGCCGTCGCCTTTTACAGCCTCTTTTTTGCCGCGCATCAGCAGCTTCAGGACACCCCTGTTTACCTGCGTGATTCCGTTCTTTTCGCCGCCAAAACCCAGACCGTCTTCAACAGTCTCACGGCCTCCCGCACGGAAGACCACCGTGGCATTGGCGCGGAGCATCCCGCCTTTACCCTGCTCCACCATGCCCCGGCCCAGGCCCTCATCCGGGGCTGGCAGTTCTTGGGAAAGGACCCAGTGCGCGCCCGCAAGCACGGCATCGCCCTGCTCACCAGCCTAGCCGGGGCGCTCATCGTCGTCATGGTTTACCATGCCCTGCTATGGAGCAGCGTCGCCTCCCTCCGGTCTATCCTCCTCGCCACCGCCTGCGGGGCTGGCACCTGCCTGTGGATCACCGCACCTCTGCCGGAGGTCTGGATCTTCGCCGGGCTCGGTGTGGCAGCGCTCGCGGCCGTCACCGCCCGGGGCACACTCTCTCCCTGGTGGCTGCACCTCATCGTTGCTGTTTATGCCATCAGTTGTTTCATTGGCAATGTCATCCCCGTTCTCCTGCTCGCCATCGCCCGCTGTGCCCAGGAGAGCACGCTGCACCAGCGATTCACCCCGCAGCCCCTGCTCATCGCCCTCGCCGCCCTTCCTCTCACCTTCGGACTGGCCAACCTTCAGCGCGTCATTTATCCCCTCTCCCCACCCCTGCCTGCCAGCCTGCTCACCTGGAAGATTCCGGACGCCTCCTGGTCCCCCATTATGGAAAACGCCGGCCTCGCCTCCCGTGAGGTTTTCCTGTCCAATCTCGTCGCGCCCCGCGCCGTCGCCACTGAGCCTGACCCCACCTTTGGCAACCGCCGCCGGGTGGTCCTGTCCGAGGCCTCCTGGTCACGGCTGGACGTCCAAAAAGGCATCGGCGCCGCCTGGCTGCTCCTTCTCTCGCTCGCCTTCGCAGGCCTCGTCTGGCGCGCCCAGCTGGATCCCTACGCTCTGGGCATCATCGCCATTATCGTCTGGTTTCTCGCCGCCCTGCCCTGGTATGGCCATCCTGACCGCCTGCTCCTGCTCGCCTGCCTGTGGACCCCCGCCGTCGTCATCGCCACCGGCCTCGGCCTTGAGCGCAGCCTGGAGCACTGGCCGAAAATCAAGCTTCCCATCACCCTCCTCCTCATCGCCTTTGTCACCGCGCAGCTCACCAAAAACTGGCGCTTCATCCAGGAAGCTATCACCCAGGTGCGCCTTTAACCGCTGTGAAATTTCGAAATCTCTCCCCCGTCCAAATCATAAATCACAAGTCATAAATCATAAATACTAACCCCTTGCATCCCCGGTCTCCCCGTCCAAATCCACCCTCACACTTTTCATGAGCGGATTCACAGGCACTCTTAACCCCCAGCAGCGCGAAGCGGCGACACATATCCACGGCCCCCTCCTCATCCTGGCCGGGGCCGGGACCGGGAAAACGCGCGTGGTCACCGCGCGCATCGCCCACATGGTCAATGAGGGCATCAAGCCGGAAAACATCCTGTCCGTCACCTTCACCAACAAGGCCGCCGCTGAAATGCGCGAGCGTGTGAAGGACATGGTCCGCGGCTCCGCCGGGAAAAAGGTCGTTCTCGGCACCTTCCACGCCTTTTGTGCCAAGCTCCTGCGCGAGTTTGCCGAATACGTGGGCTATAAAAAGAACTTCGTCATCTATTCCCAGGGCGACCAAATCAGCCTCATGAAGCGGGTCCTCAAGGGCCTGCTCATCAAGGAGGAAAACATGGATCCGCAGGTAGCCCTTTCCCGCATCAGCAAGGCCAAAAACAACGACGAAGACCTGGGCGATCCCACCAAGGACCTCATCCCAGCCGTCGCTGAAAAGTACGCCGAGGAGATGCGCGCACTGAATGCCATGGACTTCGACGACCTCCTCTGCCTGGGGGTCAAGCTGCTGGAGGACAATGCCGAGGTGCGCGAGATCCTGCATCAGCGCCACAAGTACATCATGGTGGATGAGTTTCAGGACACCAACTCCCTGCAGATGCGCCTCCTCCGCGCCCTAACCCCGCCCCCATACAACGTCTGCGTTGTGGGCGATGACGACCAGTCCATCTATGGCTGGCGCGGTGCCGAGATCACCAACATCACCGAGTTCGAAAACTTCTTTCCCAACCCCACCGTCGTCAAGCTGGAGGAAAACTACCGCTCCACCACCCCCATCCTCCATACCGCCAACAGCCTCATCACCAACAACATTGGCCGCCGGGTCAAGACCCTGTGGAGCCGCAACAAAGGCAACGACCTCGTCCGCCTCATCGCCACCGAGGAAGACCTGGAGGAGGCCGAGATGATTTCCAAGGAGGTCGAGACCGCCTATTACTCCAACAAAGAACCCTGGGAATCCTTCGCGGTCCTTTTCCGCACCAACGACCAGAGCCGCATCCTCGAGCAGGCTTTCCGCAAACGCAAAATCCCCTACCGCGTCGTCGGCGCCCGCAGTTTCTTCGACCGGCGCGAAATCAAGGACACGCTCAGCTACCTCACCGTCCTGCATAACCCGCACGATGACATCGCCCTGCTGCGCATCTTGAACACCCCTTCACGCGGCATTGGCAATACCACCGCCGAGCTGGCCCGCGACCGCAGCATGGAAAAGCAGTACAGCATCTGGGTGGCCCTGTGTGATCCCGACTTCCTGCGCCAGCTTCCTGAAAAAGCCCGCACCGCCGTCCGCACCTTCACCGACATCATTTCCAAATACTCCGCCTCCGCTTCCACCACTGGCAGCCAGGGCACCGATCTCGTCACCATGACCGAGGCCCTCCTCAAGGAAGTGGAGTACATGGAGTATCTGCAAAAGCTCTCCAAAAAGCCTGAGGAGTTTCATGCCTGGGAGCACGGCCTGGCCGAATTCCTGACCCAGATGAGCAACTATCAGGAGCGCAACCGCAAGGACGGACTGGCCGGTTTCCTGGATGAAATCTCCCTCAATGACGAGCGGGAGGACAAGGATGACATCGAAAAGAAAAAGGGCGTCTGCCTCATCACCCTGCATGCCAGCAAAGGCCTCGAATTTCCCATCGTTTACCTTCCCGGCCTGGAAAAAGGCATCCTGCCGCACAAGCGCAGCTACGATGAAAACCGCGTGGATGAAGAGCGCCGTCTTTTTTACGTCGGCATCACCCGCGCCCGCCTCCGCCTAACAATAAGTTACGTAAGATACCGCACCAAATGGGGCCAGCGCCAGGCCGAGCTGCCCAGTCCCTTCCTGGACGAGCTGGACCGCACCTACGTGGACGAGATGGACTACACCAAGCACATGAAAGAGGCACCCTCAGTCGAAGAAACCACCAACCTCTTCGCCGGCCTCAAAGCGATGCTAAAGCAGGAATAGACTGTACTCATCACTGTCCCAGTGATGGGATCCCGTCTCTGCCTTCCGCCACCCACCCACATCACAAAACATCCACCACCCATCCCCTCCTACAACCCGTAATCCCCTTCCGCCATGACCGTATGCTTGACCATCCGCTTCATGGACGGCGGACTGAGGTGAAAGTGGCAGACATCCACCTCATCCTTTTTGACCCCAGGAACATCCGCCCAACGCGAATCCTGGGGAAAGCTCATGAGGGAAAGCAGCACCGCAGGCGGCCCCGGCAAGGTGATTTTCTTCCGCACCAAAGCTCCCACCATCGCCTCCAGTTCCCCATCATCAGCTTCCGTGGAAAAAGCTTCCAGCAGTGACCACCAGGTCAGTCCCTGGCGGCTTTTGGGAGTCAGCCAGAGATAGGAGCTCAGCGTGCCTTCAGCATCCACCACTCCCACAAACTGATGCTGCCGGGAGGGCGATGCGCCATACCAGCGCAGCCCCTCCGGTGTGATCCATTTTTCCAGCCTGTCCTCCCACTGCCACGCGCGCACCAGGCGCTTCACCTCATGCACATCCGTCGTGATGCGTCGGCCCGCAGGCAGACGCGGCCAGGGGCGGCCTTTCACCCTGGCCAGTGCCCTGCCCGCCAGCCCCATCGGCACAAGCACACGGCGGGCCTTCAATTCCCCATGCCAGCCCACGCGTGTGATGATGGCCTGCACCTCAGCACTCGGTGTCGTATCCAGCAGCAAATAAGTTTTGGCCAGCCTTTGCAAATGCATGGCCATGGGCACCGCCGCATTGCGATGTTCCGGGGCGATGACCCAGCTCGTCGCAATCAACGCCGGCATTCTTTCTCCCTGACTGGCATAGTCTGCCGGAATGATGCCCAGAAATCCGGCCAGCCCATTCTCATGGCGCAGGACCCAGCCCTGATGCGGGATGTCACTCACAGAAGGATTTTGATCCCACCAGTGCGCCATCCGCTGCGGCCAGTATGCCGACCGTGGATCATCAGCAAACTGCCCTCGGAGAAACAGGATCAGCTCTTCCCTGGCACTCGGGCTGTCCACATAAGGCTCGACTCGGCATGGCATTCCATAAGGTATGCCAGCCGGAAGCGTCTTGGCAAATACTCAAGCATTACGATCAAGCGCTGGCCGCCAGTTTTTCCAAGTCCGCCCTTGTGGTTTCATAGGTCGTTGCAAAGTCCAGCGCCGCCGGGTCCGGCCGGAGGCCCTGCCTTTCACAGAAGCTCTGATACAGGCCCGGCCACCAGTTTCGATGTGTCGTCTTCCCCTCCTCCTTCCACGCGCTCCAGTTGCTCAGCACCTTGCTCCAGCAGGCACTGCCAAAGTCGATGGCCTCCTTCTGATCGCCAAAGGCGCTGACATACCAGTCCCGGCCGATGCGGGCATGCAGCACCTCATCCGCCCAGTCGTAGTCCTGGAACAGCTTGCTCAGCGCATCGCCGGAATCCGCCCCCACCTCCCATTCAAAGCGCTTGCCCGTCTTGGTCATAAGCCCCTGCTCGATGAAATAAAGCACCGCATGCCGCTCCCAGGGCTGAAGCTGGGTGTTCAGCCCCAGTGACCAGGTGAAGTTCACCATCACATGCTTGGGCCAGTCAATGCCCAGCTTCACAAACCCCACCTCGCCCATCATGGCGTGCCGGGCTTCGTCCCAGAGCTGCCGGGTCATGTCTTTGTAATATCCCCAGGGCTTCTGAGGCGTCTCCGTCAGGATCGTTGCCATCATCTCCGGCACATCAATCTCGCGCAGCCGCTTGTAATACATCATCAGCGTCTTATCCCGGCTCTGGAAACGCGGGTCATACAGGAACTCTTCTGCATGGACGCCCATGTTATACGGGTCAGGAAAACGCTCATCACGCTTCGGCACCTTGTCATGGACAAAGGCTTGGCCGCTGTATCTGAAGATGTCCTCATCCTTCAACGGCATCCGCTCTTGAGAGCCGTCCAAATCCCCCGCCGCATCCAGCAGCGCCTGCAGCAGACTGGTCCAGTCCGCCATGACCTGCTTCTGCCCGGCATCCACCAGGCACCCAACCGCTTTCTTCCCATATTCCACCACCTCTTCCATTTCCACAGTTGCAAAGCGGCAGATGCGCAGGCTCGGGTGGTCGCTCAGAGGATTCGTCTGCTGGACATGCCGCTTCAGTCCCCTTAGCAGCGCCGGGAAGGCATATTCATAGATTCCGGTCAGCAATTCCTCGGTGGTGGGTGCATTCTGGATTTCATTAAAAAAGGTTTCCAAATGCGGATCCGGGATCTTTTCCAGTCCCAGAGGCGGCGTTCGCATCTCCGCCACCCTCTCCCGCATGGCCGTGCAGTGCTCCGCGCAGTAATGACTGTGCAGGCTAAATGCCATCTTCAGCTCATACACCGGCTCTGCCGTCAGCCGGGCCTGAAGGATCTGCATCAGGCGTTTGAGGGCAAAGTGATAACGCTTGATGCGGTCCACACTCTCATCCACACCCAGCCCAGGCTGGGCGGCCTCTTCAAACGAAGCCAGGCCCGCCAGCGGAGGCAGGTTGCGATAGGGGGAATAAGAAAAATCGCTCATGATTGCATTTTCGCCTCGCAACCCGGCTTGGCACAAGCACAAGTCAAAAACCACGAACAAGCAGGCAATTTTCACCAATCCCAACTTGCCAGGCGGGCCACACGTCTTTCATCTCCTGCAAATCCAATGAAAATCGTTGTGATTAGTATATTAATTTTGAAATTTATGGAATGAGTGTCTAAATTTCAAAAAGTTATAACGCATGCCCCTTCCAGCCCTGCCAGATCTTACAGCTCCTACCAACGACCTTCAGGCCGTCCGGGCGCGGCTGCTTGCCGTCCGGGCCTCTCTGCAAAAGGCCTGCCAGGAATTGGATGCCCAGATCCAGGCTCTGGAGGAGATGAGCCTCCCAGCGCAGCATGTAGAGACCCAGCCGAAGCCAAATCTTTTTGAAAGCGAACCGGTGCCTCCCGTGACGGCGGACACCGCCCCCGCCAAGCAGGCTTGGCAAAACCAGCCGCCCACCAGCATCGTCATGGAAGCCACCTCACCAGTGGCCCTGGCCCCGGAGCTGGAGCAGGCCACATTGGAAGAGCTCAACAACGCCCTCTCCAAAGCCTTTGCGCAAATTTCTGGGCGTCATCATTGGGCCGGTTGATACACCTTTTCGCAACTAAGGCGTGAAATGTCCGGACATCTCTTCCGTTGAGTCTCCTCCATGAAACGCTCCAGCTTTCTCATCGCCCTCACCGCCTCCATCCTCTGCCTCCAGACCGCCGGTGCGGCAGACAAACCGCGTGTGCTGATCCTCGGTGATTCAATCTCCATCGGCTATACTCCTTTTGTGCAAACGACGCTGGCAGAGGAAATGAGCGTTATGCGCCCTATGCGGGGTGAAAAGGCGGAAAACTGTAGCAGCACCACCGCAGGCGTAGAGAACATAGACCGCTGGCTGGCCATTGATGGCGGCAAATGGGACGTTATCCACTTTAACTGGGGGCTGCATGACCTCAAGCACGTTAAGGCCGATGGCAAAACTGTCTCCGACCAGGCCGGTGACCCGCCGCTGAATGCCGTGGAAATCTATGAAAAGAACCTCCGCGAGATCGTCGCCAAGCTCAAGGCGACCGGAGCCAAACTCATCTTCGCAACCACCACCCCGGTGCCGAATGAACCCATGAAGGTTTATCGCAAAAACTCCAACGTCATCCTTTACAATGAAGCCGCCCTGCGGGTGATGAAAGACAATGGAATCGCGGTCAATGACCTTTACGCCTTTGCCCTTCCCAAGCTCAAAGACATTCAGATCCAGCCCGCCAATGTCCATTTTACTCCGGAAGGTTCCGCCGTTCTCGGTGCCGAGGTGGTGAAAGCCATCCGTACCGCCTTGAAGTAGCGATTTTCGATGCTGCCGGGAAAAAGTGAAGCTTTTTTGACTTCGCATACCTCCAGCCGTGGGCCGGGGCACGAAATGACTTCACCAGCAGACTTTCTTGAACATTCCATACCTTTCAGGTGTATAGTGGTACGTGATGATACGCACCACTGCTGCCCTGTTGTTGCTGACAGGCCTCGCCCTGGGTGAGGCCAATGTTCAGAAGCCTGCCAAAGACCAGAATGCGAAGACGGTCACCGTCGAGCCCGCAACCTCTGCTGAGCAGAAGATCGAAATCTCCGTGGCCAAAAAGCCGGCGGAGAAGGTGAAGCCGGACCCGCTTGAGAAAATCAAGGCCGAAACTGCCAAGCTCGTCGCTGAGAGGGAAAAGATCGCCGCGCAGATAGCACTGGAACAGGTCAAGCTGGATGAAAAGCTGGCTGAACGGAAACGCGCCCTGGCTGAAATCCAGGTGCGGATTGAGGAGATGAAGGCCAAATCGGACCTCGCCGATGCTGAGCAGCGCTCCAAAGACTACGAATCCCTCAGTGAGCTGCGCCGTCAGGCTGAACTGGCCATGATGGAAGCAAGCATCGCCAAAAACAAGGTGGATACCGAGGGCTACGAGATGAGGCAGGAGGAAAATGCCATCCGCCGCAAGACCACGGCACTGGTCCTGGCCATGGAACTCCAGCAGAAGGAGGCGGAATCACGCACCTATGCAGGCAAAGAACCCACCTACCTGAAAGACCCGGTACAGGGAAACAAGCTGATCCTTTCCGACCGCACCATCGCCCTCAATGGCGTCATCACGACCAAAACGGCAGACAGCATTGCTGAGAGGATTGCCTATTATAACAACCGCGATGCGGAGGCACCGGTCTTCATTGTCATTGATGACAGCCCGGGCGGCAGCGTCATGGCAGGGTACAAGATCCTGAAGGCCATGCACGGCTCCAAAGCCCCCGTTTACACGGTGGTGAAGTCCTTTGCCGGCAGCATGGCCGCCTGCATCACCACCCTTTCCAAACGGTCCTTTGCTTATCCAAATGCCGTCATCCTGCATCACCAACTCTCCGCCGGTGTCATGGGAAACCTGACTCAGCATCGGGAAAGCGTGAAGGAACTGGAGGAATGGTGGAAGCGCCTGGCGGATCCTGTAGCCACGAAAATGGGTCTGACCCGGGACGAGTTTATCTCTGCCATGTACAAAAAGTCCTCTACCGGTGACTGGAATGAATTTGCCGACAATGCCCAGAAGCTGAAGTGGGTGGACACCATTGTGGAAGAAATTGAGGAGACTGCCCTGCTACGGCATCCGGACAGCACCCAGCCGGCCCAAACTGGCAGCACCTCCGTCCGCATCACACCGCCCGGACACAGCCTGGAAAGCGGCGTCATCGAAGGCAGTGACGAACGCGGCAAACCTGTGGGCCTCCTGCCCCGGCTAAATCCGCTGGATGCCTACTGGATGTATAACCCGGACGGCTACTACCGGATGCAGTAAGCAGTTGAGCATCCGCCGATTCATGGCTTAGCAGAGGTTGGGCAGCGGTCACAGGATCCCACTGTCCAACCTCTTTTTTATCCCCTATGGCCCAGCCCCCCCTTTCTCCCTTGGAAACCACGAATCCCTGGACCACCCTCAGCAGCCGCGAGGGGTATTCAAATCCGTGGATCCGTGTCCGCGAGGACCAGGTCATCAATCCTGGCGGGGGCCGGGGGATCTACGGGGTGGTGGAATACAAGAACCGGGCGGTCGGTGTGGTGCCGATTGATGAGGAGGGCCATACTTGGCTGGTGGGCCAGTGGCGCTACTGTCATGAGCAGTATGAGTGGGAAATCCCCGAAGGCGGCTGCCCGCCCGGCGAGGATCCTGCTGAGTGCGCCCGGCGCGAACTTCTGGAAGAAACCGGGCTGCGGGCCACGACCATCGAGCCCCTGCTCCTGGGCATCCAGCTTTCCAATTCCACCACCAATGAAGTGTGTGATGTCTTCGTGGCCAAAGGCCTCAGACAGGGTGAGGCCGCCCCGGAGGAAACCGAGCAGCTCGACGTTAAAAAATTGCCCCTGACCGAAGCCATCCAGATGGCTCTGGATGGACGCATTCGCGACAGCGTCAGCGTCCTGGCGTTGCTGCGGCTGGCGTTGCAAGGTTAATCGCACCTGGCTTCAAAAGCGGCATCGCATAACGGTTTCCTGCGGGACGCAGAAAACGGCAGGCGGGACGCCCGCGCTCCAGTTAAGGCCCCTTCGGCGTGTCTTTCCGCTTTCAAGTTGAGTGATTCTGCCTTCCTTCTATGCATGGCTGAAGTTCCTTCCACACGCATTCTTCCTCTTGGCAGCACGGCTCCTGAAATCGAACTGCCGGATGCGGCGGGAAATGTTTTCACGCTGGATGATGTGCGGGGTCCGCAGGGCCTGCTGGTGATGTTTGTCTGCAACCACTGCCCGTTTGTCATTCATCTGGCAGAGGCACTGAGCGGCTTTGCCAAAGAACTGGATGCTCAGGGCGTGGGCGTGGTGGCGATCAACTCCAACGATGTGGAAAAGTACCCGGCAGATGCACCGGAGAAGATGCTGGAATTTGCCGCCAAATATGACTGGAAGCTGCCCTATCTCTACGATGCTGACCAGAGCGTTGCCCATGCCTATGTGGCCGCCTGCACGCCGGATTTTTACCTGTTCGATGGGGAACTGAAGCTGGTTTACTGCGGGCAGTTTGATGGCTCACGGCCCAAGAACAGCACGCCAGTGACCGGCGAGGATCTACGGGAAGCCGTGCGCGGGATGCTGGCAGGAGAAAGCCCCCTGCCCTCCCAGCGCCCCAGCACGGGCTGCAACATCAAGTGGAAGACCGGGAATGAGCCGGAGCATTTTGGGAAGTAAAGGCAAACCCATTTGGCTCAATCTGTCTCTCTGTGTAATCACATTCTCGCGCAACCTTCAAGGATGGGGAGCGTTGTAAGGGATAACACATGGCACCGACTTCCCTTTCTGATGTCCTTTTTCAATCGGCGAGCCTGGCGGGCTGCCGGGATCAACTGCGGCTGCGGCATGCGCTGGAGGAGGCGACGGACAAGCGGCTGCCGCTGATTGATGCGGTGCTGGATGCGAATGTGGTGGATGAGGAAAGCTTTTTTTCCAGTCTGGCGGGTCAACTGAGCCTGCCCTATGCCAATGAGGAATCAGAGGAGCAGGAAGGCCTGCACAACCGCTTTCCGGCGAAGCTGGCGCTGCGGCATCGCATCTTCCCGAAGCAGGTGAGCGGGGTGGAGGCGACGGTGCTGACTTACAACCCCTTTGACCTGAGCGCACGCCAGGCGGTGGGGCAGGAACTGCAAAAGCGGGTGCACTGGCAGATCGCCAGCCGGCATCGCATCCTGGAGGCGCTGCACCAGGGCTACGGCGTGGGGGCGGAGAACTTCGAGGAACTGCTGGAAGGCCGCGAGGGCGGTGACCAGGACGATGACATGAAGCAGGAGGTCAACGTGCTGGACGAGGCGGATGAGGAGGCCACGGTGATGAACTTTGTGAACCAGGTCTTCCGCGAGGCGCTCAAGGAACGGGCGACGGACATCCATGTGGAGCCGCTGGAGCGGGACCTGCGCATCCGCTACCGCGTGGACGGCAAGCTGATCGAGGTGCCGGTGCCGCCCAACATGCGCGTGCTGCAAAATTCGCTGATTTCACGACTGAAGATCATGGCGCACCTGGACATCGCGGAGCGCCGCATGCCGCAGGACGGACGCATCAACCTGGAGCTGGACGGCGAGCCCATTGACGTCCGTGTCGCGACCATCCCGAGCGTCAATGGTGAGTCGGTGGCCCTGCGTTTGCTGACGCGGAAAAAATTCGACATGAACGCCATCGGCCTGGATCCGGAGACGGAGGCGAAGTTCCGCAAATTGCTCGCCGCACCCAACGGGATCATCCTCATCACCGGCCCGACGGGGTCCGGGAAAAGCACGACGCTTTACACGCTGCTGAAGGAGCTGAACACCAAGGACCGGCGCATTGTGACCATCGAAGACCCGGTGGAAAACAAGCTGGACGGCATCATCCAGATCGCCGTGAAGCCGGAGATTGACCTGACCTTTGCCGCCGGTCTGCGCAGTATCCTGCGCGGTGACCCGAACGTGATCATGGTGGGGGAAATGCGTGACCAGGAGACGGTGGAAATCGCCATCCGTGGCGCGCTGACGGGTCACTTGGTGTTCTCCACCTTGCACACGAATGATGCGGTGGGCGGCATTTCACGCCTTTTGGACATGGGGATTGAGCCGTTCATGGTCTCATCCTCGGTCCGTGCTTTCCAGGCCCAGCGGCTGGTGCGCACCCTGTGCCCGCATTGCAAGGCCCCGGCGCATCATGAGGACAGCTTTCTCAAGGCCTGCGGATTTCCTCTGGAGTGGAAGGACAAGCTCTTCACCCCGGTGGGCTGCCGCTCCTGCCGCAACACCGGTTTCACTGGACGGCTGGCCATCATGGAGATCTGCCTCATGACGGAGACGCTTCAGGAGAAGATCAACCAGCGGGCGACGAGCATGGAATTGAAAGCGCAGGCCCTGAAGGATGGCATGATCCCGATGCGCCAGTATGGATTCCGCAAAGCCTTCCAGGGTATCACGACGCTGGAAGAAGTGATGACCGTGACGGCCGCGAGCGAGTGAGGTGCGTAGCTGCCCTCGCCAGAGGGTGGTCTTTGCACCCTGCCAAAAATGAGTCTATGGAAGGACCATGGCAGGTCATTCCCCCCTCGAACTCGGCAAAAAATTCCTCACTGAAAACGCCACCCAGCCGGGTGTCATCACCACGGCCAGCGGCCTGCAATACCTGGTGCTCCAGGAAGGCAGCGGCAAAAGCCCAACGCTGAAAGACACAGTCGTCGTTCACTACCGGGGGACGCTGATCAACGGCGCGGAATTTGACAGCTCCTACAAGCGGGATGAACCGGCTGAGTTCCCCCTGAAACGGGTCATCAAGGGCTGGAAGGAAGGCGTGCAGCTGATGAAAGAAGGGGCGAAATACCGCTTCTTTGTGCCGCCGAAACTTGGCTATGGAACACGCGGGTCCGGCATTGAGATCGCTCCGAATGAGACGCTCATTTTTGAAGTTGAGCTGCTGAAGGTGTGGGAGGATTGATTTAGCGCAATCTTGGGGTGGCGGGTTTCGTTTCAGCATTTCTATGATGCGCCGAATCCTTTTTTCCTGCCTTTGTCTGACCAGTGCGGCCTTTGCCGATCTCGCCGGGAGCAAGCCGAACATCCTGTTCATTCTGACGGATGACCAGGGCTACGGAGACCTCTCCGCGCATGGCAATCCGGTGCTGAAGACGCCGCATCTGGACAGGCTGCGGGAGGAGAGCGTGCGCTTCACGGACTTCATGGTCAGCCCGACTTGTGCACCGACGCGTAGCGCAATTCAGACGGGCCGACATGAGTTCCGCAACGGGGTGACGCATACCATTCTGGAACGCGAACGCATGGATCCCAAGGCCACGACCATCGCCCAGGTGCTGAAGGATGCGGGCTACAAGACTGGCATCTTTGGCAAATGGCATCTGGGGGATGAAAAAGAGTACCGGCCCACGGCACGCGGTTTTGATGAGCAGTTCATCCATGGCGGCGGGGGCATCGGCCAGAGCTACCCTGGAAGCTGCGGAGATGCGCCGGGGAATGAATACTTCAATCCGGCGATCCTGCATAACGACAAGTTTGTCAAAACGGAAGGCTATTGCACGGATGTCTTTTTTGCCCAGGCGACGAAGTGGCTGGAGTCGGTGAAGGGTGGGGAGCCTTTTTACTGCCACATTGCAACGAACGCGCCGCACGGGCCATACATCGCCAAACCGGAGGACCGGGCGCTGTATGACGGCAAGGTGCCGGATGAGGCGGTGGCGAACTTTTTTGGAATGATCCATAACATTGATGAAAATGTAGGCCGGCTGATGGCGAAGCTGGAGGAGTGGGGCATCGCCAAAAACACGCTGGTGGTTTTTATGAACGACAACGGCGGCACGGCAGGGGTGAAGGTGTACAATGCGGACATGCGCGGCTCCAAAGGCAGTCCCTGGATCGGCGGCACACGGGCGATGTCCTTCTGGCGCTGGCCGGGCACGCTGGTGCCTGCAGACTGCGGGGCGCTTACGGCGCACGTGGATGTCTTCCGCACCTGGGCCGGGCTGGCGGGTGCCACGCTGAGCGCCGGGGCTGAAAAGCAGGCGGAAGGCCGCAATCTGCTGCCGCTGCTGGAAAAGCCGGACAGCGCCTGGGAGGACCGCGCTCTCTTCAGCCATGTGGGCCGCTGGCCGAAGGGCACGGATCATGAAGCAGCCAAGGCACGCAATGCCAGCATCCGCACGACGCAATATCAACTTGTCAGCGAGGGCGCACGCCGCCAGCCCTCCAAGGTCAAAGCCAAGGCTCAGCCATCTGCCGAAGCACCCGGCTGGCAGCTTTTTGATGTCAAAGCCGATCCTTCACAGACAAAGAACATTGCGGCGGAAAAGCCTGAGGTGGTGAAGTCCATGCTGGCGACGTATGACCAGTGGTGGGATTCGCTGGGCGGCCAGATCGTCCTGAATGAATCCGCCAAGGGACCGAAGCTGAACCCGTTTGCGGAAGAATACTGGGCCCAGTTTGGCGGCGGTCCGACGGACCAAGACCGGGCGAGAATGGACCCGGAGAAGGCCTGGAGCTTCGAGGCGGGCCGGGCGAAGAAAAAATGACCCGGACACGGGCCCCAAAGTTAGGCTGCCTGTTTTAGCAGGTAAGGAGTTTGTAAAGGAGCATCACGACTATTGATTCTATAATCTGAGACGCTAAAATGGGCTTATTATCATCTTTGATAGTAAGCGGCTCATTTTTATGGCTTCTCTTCGTTCCATCTTCTTCTTGATCGCAGTCCTTTTGATAGGGGCTACCGCTGGTCTGGCAGTCAATCCGGTAAGGCTGATGGTGGATCTCTCCCCGGAGCCAGACGGTGTGATGCTAAGCGCCTTTGATCTTTGCATCGTGGATGCGCAGGCAAAGGTAAACCTGGAGGCGCAGCAGGCGCTGGGAAACAAGATGCTGGCGCGGGTGAATGTCTTCGAGGTACCGCAGGACTCTCCTGCCGCAGAAGCCGCACGGTCTGTCGGTGTGCCGCTGCTGGAGGCGACCCGGAAAGGCTGTGTGCGGCTGGATGCCACGCATCCGCATTGGGTAGCGGTCGTGGTTTACCAGCTGGTGCAAGGGGCCGCTGAGCGCGGTTTTGACGGATTTGTCCTCACCGGCCTGGAGACGCTGAGCCAGGATGCAGAAAGAGCGGCCTGTTTGAGGGTGATCGCTGAGGTGGACAAGGCCTACCCGGACAAGCAACTCATGATTGAAGGCGGGCTGGACCTGGTTCCGGAGGCACGCCGCTGGCTGGAAGGCGCGCTGTTTTTGGGTGATGCTGCACGTTCCCCCGCCCGTGACCGGCAGATCCGCGAGGTCAAAAGGCTGGGGGTGCGGCCGCTGGTGGTGGACTCTCTGGCAGCGGACGTGAGCCAGGAGGAAATTGAAAGCCGGGCGCAGCATTACCGGGCCATGGGGGCGGTACCGTTTTTTACCACGCCGACCATGGACGGGACGCACCTGGGACCGCTGCGGGAAGTGACCCGGCGTGTGCTGGTGATCCACTCCGGTCCGGCACGGGAGACCTTCACGGCGAAGCTGCTGCACGGGAGCCTGGAGTGGATGGGCTACCAGGTGCGGTATGTGGATGCAGGAGTCTCGGCCAGACCGGACTGGGAGAGTGAGCTTTCCCGCATCAACGGAGTGATTTTAGATGCACGTCTGGCTCCGCTGCCGGAGCAGCAGGCGGCTTTGCTCGGGCTGGTGGACCACTTGAAAGCTCATGAAGTGCCGCTGCTGATCACCGGGGCCATGTGGGGGAATGCGGAAGAATTTGCAGAGTGGGCAAAAAGGCTCGGCCTGCGCGGGAGCGGGAAATCTCTGGCAGTAGGGACCGACTGCCGGGTGAACTGCATCGAAAACGCTTGGCTTCAGGAAGACGGGGCCGTGCGCGCGCGGAGCCGGGGATTTCGGGATTTGCAGGCACCGGCAGGGGCGAGAGTGGTGAGTTCATTTGAATCCGGGGAGGGAAAGAAGGCGGTACGGTTTGACCCGGTGTTTCTAGCGTCCTGGGGCGGTTTCTGGCTGGATGAGGCGGCCATGGAGCTTGGGCCGCAACTGCAGCCGCTGCCGTTTATTGAAAATTGGTTAGGCCAGCAGTCATTGCTGCCGGTAGCGGACGTGGCCAGCCAGAACGGGCGACGTCTGATGGTGCCGCACATCAGCAGCGAGGGTTTCGCTGCCGGCACCAGCCTGCAAGGCCTGCCCATCGCTGCGGAGGTGATGACGGAGAGGATTCTGTCCCGCTATTCCCTGCCCTTCACCGTGGCGGTGTGTGAAGGCGATGTGCGCGGGATCAATCCCGGACATGAGGCGCGGGACGCGCTGCGGTATGAGACGGCGGCGCGCGCGTTGTTTGCCCTGCCCCAGGTCAGGGCAGCCTCCGCCAGCCTCAGCCGCCCTCAGGACTGGAGCAGATGTGAGACGATGCCGCGTGAGGTGGCGGGGTCCATGGCCTACATTCACCGGCAGCTCCTGCCCGCAGGTCGGCGGGTGGAGCTGATGCTCTGGCCCCATGGTTCACCGCCAACCGCAGAGGGAGTGGCCTTCAGCAAAAGGATGGGCGTGGACAATGTGCAGCCCCAGCTCCTCGACAACGCCACGGGACGCCTGCCACCGCCTGCGGCCATGACATGGGGCAGAAAGGATTCTTTCCAGTCGCTGGCACCTGGCCTGCGGCGCAAAGGGCCTCTGGATGCGACTTCGTTCATCAGTCTGGCGGAGGCTCAGGGACGGGGCCGGTGGATGGCACCGGTGCATGTGGGACTGAATTTTCACGATGCCACCAGTGAGGAATCGCTGTGGGAGGTGGAGCGGGTGCTGGACTGGTGCGCCAGCCAGCCGCTGCAAGCCATGAGCCTGACGGACCACGCCAAAATGGTCCGCGACGCTGCGGAAACACGGTTTTTCATCCAGGGACCCGGACACTGGATCATCGTCAATGCAGGGCACGCACGCACTTTGAGGGTTCCGGTGAGCGCCGGTGTGCCTGACCTGGACCGGAGCATCGGCATCGCCGGGTATGTGCAGCGGGGCGGAGACCTGTATATCCATACCCTGGGCCGGCGGCGCACGGAACTGGTGCTGAGCCCGAAAGGCAGCCCCGGACATCTGCGGCTGGCCAGCAGCAGCGGGGCCGTGCGTTACATGGAGGCAGGGCATCAAATGGCCCTGCTGCAAGTGGCTGATCTGCGGCCGGTAGAACTGGTTTTTGCAGGCATCCAGCCAGGAGCGATGTGCCAGATTTATACCAGTGAGCAGCCGCAGTTCATCCTCGCGGATGCCAAGGGACAGGTGGAGGTGACCGTGCCCGCCCAGACCCTGATGCGCCTGCAAGTGCTGCCGGCCCAGCAGGCGGCCATGAGATAAATCCCCGTCATTTCTCCACTCTCCCGACTATGAAATTCCGCTCGCGCACTGCTGTTTTGCTGATTCTTCTCTACGGTATTCTGGCCCTGGCATGGAACCATCGCCTGGCACAGAAAGAGGACGATGGGCAGGCAGGCAGGCGCCTGGAAAGGCAGGAGCACATTGCGCTGTATCTGGCCAAGACTCCTGAAGGCAACGTGACGCCGGCGCTGATGGGGCTGGTCTCCCTGCCGGATGAGCAGTTGCAGGCGCTTTCCGAATGGGTGGACCTTCCGCCGTTGACCCAGATCCGGCAGCTGACGGTGCAAGAAGGCCGGGTGGCGGCACTGGGACCTGAATGGGGCGAATTTTTGTTGGATACCTGGTTAGCCCATGACCGGCCTGCGGATCTCATTGAAGTCCACCTGATGATCGCCGCCGCAGGTGACCGGCTCAGCGATGAGGCGCGACGGGCCGCGCTGGAGTATCTGGCGCACGTGGCCATGCGGAGAGGGGATACGGCAGATGCGGTGACCATCCTCGGGAGGGCGAATGAACTTCCCGGTGCCACCTGGGAGACCCTGCAACAGCTCGCTACCGCCTGCCGCAGCGCGCAGAACACCGCCCCAGCGCTGCGTGCCATCACCCTCTGGTTGAACCGGCACGAGAGCCAGTCGGGTCATCCCGCATTGGAAGAGGCACGGGATCTGGAGCTGGCACTGATGATGGAAGCCGGCCGCACGCCGGAAGCGCTGTCTTTGCAACTGAGCCAGCTCACCGGCTACGCACCCTACCCGGAGCGCACGCTGGACCGTGCCTGCCTGGCCGCCCGCAAGGCCCACCAGGGTTCCAGCATGCTGCCGGTCTTGGAGCGCCACCTGGAGACTTTCCCTGAGCATGCGCTGTCCTTGGAAAAACTGAGCCACCAGGTGCCCGTGAATGCAGACTACCTGCGCTGGCTCACCTGGCATGCGGCCATCAGTGATGATGAGCAGCCTGGACCAGCGGCCTTTGCCTCCTACCGGCGGCTGGCGGCGGCGCGCGTCTCCCAGGCCCTGCCCAGGCTGTGTGCGCTGGCCAGCAATGAGGCCATGAAGAAGGAATTGCAGGAAGCACTTTCCCAGGGTCTGGACCGCGCGGAAATGCAGCTCACCGCCCTGCAACTGGCCCAGCATGATCCTGTGGCCCAAAAGGTGCTTTCTGACCGGCTGCGGGCGGAACCAAAGAATCGTGACCTGCACTTCGCCGCGACGCTGGCGGCGGCAGCAGCGCAGCACAGCGGGTCCACCGGCATTTTGTGGCAGGAGTTTTTACGCCGGTTTCCCGGTGACCAGGCGGCCCGGCGGCGGCTGGTGCAGGCCTACATCCACGAGCAGCAGCCCGGCATGGCGCTGCGCACCTATGCGGAGTTCCCAGCCGGAGAGCTGACGGCGGAAGACCGCCAGCACCGGGAGCTTTTGAAGCAGCTTTAATCTCTGATCGCCACCGCAGGGCCGTAAAATTTGGGTTCGGTCTGCAGCAGAGTGACATCCAGCGCAGCATTGACACGGGCCAGGTACTCCCGCAGATGCGTGGCCAGGCCAAAGGTGCGGGAGACATCTTCGGCATTGAAGCCTGTGGCCTCCAGCCCATGCTGCCGGGCCAGGAAAACGGCGCGCTCATTATGGAAGCGCTGGGAGACGATGATGAAGCGGCTCTGGCCAAAGATTTCTTTGGCACGCACCACCGAGTCCAAGGTACGGAAGCCGGCATAATCGCAGTAGATGCGGTCAGCGGGCACTCCGGCGGCGACGAGGGATTCCTTCATAGCGGTGGGTTCATCGTATAGATGGGTACTGTTGTCACCGCTGACGATCAGGGCCCGGACCTTCCCTGAATGGTAAAGCGCGGCAGCGGCCTCCATGCGGTATTGGTAGAAGAGATTGGGCCGGCTGCCGATGCTCGGGGAGCAGCCGAGAACGAGGGCGACGGGCGTCCCCGGGAGATAGGAAACATCATCCGTGCATCTGCCCTCAGCGGCCAGTTTCACCCACCCATGGCTGCCACCGAGAACCAATGCGCAGGCAGCAAGGCCGAGGATGAGGACGATGAAGATGCGTTTCAGGCTGAGGCGTTTCATGGTTCATTGCGGGGGTTGCGGGCGCATCAGGACCACGTGCTGAAGCAGCAGGCGGTAATTGTCAATCCAGCGGCTGGTGCCGTCCTCGTTCATGGCCTTGGCCTGGCTGGCCCAAAGGTAGGCTTCTTCAGCCTTGGCAAACTGGCCTTGCCGGTGCCAGTGCACGGCCAGGGCCATGCGGGACTCTTCATGAAGCGGTGACTGGTAGATGGCATTGCGGATCTGCGCCAGGGCCTCATTATGGCGCCCCTGGGCGTCATAGGCATCCGCAAGGGCCAGGGCATACAGATAATGGTGGCCGTTCAAGGCGACAACTTTTTCAAGATCTGCCGTGGCCCGTTTGAGGACGGGATGATCGGGGGTGCGCTGGTCAGCCGTCAGCTTTTCCAGCAACGCCAGGGCACGCTGGTAACGGGGGACCGGATTGGCGGGATCCGCCTCGACAGCCGCATTCAGAAACTGCTGGCGGGAGAAGCCATCGTTTTGTGCACCGGCGATCTGCGCACGGGCCAGATAATAATCCCCCCACCCATGCAGCCAGGGGCCGGCCAGCAAAAGCAGCGAGGCCGAGGCAAGCAGCACTTTGGCCAGGGGCCGGGCCAAAGGCAGGCGCAGCGGTGTGTGGCCCTCGCCCTCCTGGCCTGGATTGGCCAGAAGACCGAGCAGCAGGGCCAGCGTCAGGGCCGGTGCGGCGACGTGAAACTGAAACTCAAAGAGCGCATGAACAAGCATGGCGACCAAGGCGGACAAGGCCCCGAGGCAGAGCGCCAGATTGTTGCTCAGGACACGTCCGGTTTGCAAAAAACGATGCCCGGCAAACCACGCGAGAAAGCGCAGCCCGTTCACCGCATGTACGATCACCACCAGGGCCAGCAGCAGCAGCCCCGCCCAGCCATAGTCCGCCAGCATTTGCAGATACTCATTGTGGGCGAAGAGCGCCTCGCCGGAATAGGAAGGCAGAGCCTCCGAACGGTAGCGGATGCTGCCATCATAAAACATCCGTGCCCCGACGCCGGTCCACGGTGACTGCGCATGCTGGGCCAGGGCCGCCTGCCAGATCTCCAGCCGCACATCATTGGCCATGGGGCTGGCGATTTCGCGGCCCCGCAGGTATTCTTCATTCACCTTCCAAAGGATGGATCCGCCCACCATCACAAGAAAGAGCCCGCCGCCCAGCAGGCTCCAGAACAGATGCCGCTGAGTCTGCCACACCATGATGAGGGCCAGCAGTGAGAAAATGACGGCCCCGGTGGCCAGGCCAGTCAAAGCTCCACGGCTGGCCGTGAGAGCCACGCCCAGAGCCATGGCCACCATGAGGAAGCCCAGGCACATCTTGATCATGGCCCCTCCCCGGCCAAAGCACAGAAGGCCGCACGCCAGGAAGAAGACCATGGAGAAAAAGGCCCCGAGATGATTCGGGTTGGCATAAAAACCACCGATGCGCCCGGCCGCAGCGGAGCGGAAGAAATGGGGCACAACGTGAAAGTCCCACTGCCCTGACAGATGGATGAAACCCACGGCGAGATTTCCCGCCACCAAGGCCAGCAGGACACCAAAGACTGCCAGCCGCCAGCGGGGATGGCTGGCGGCAGTGGCGGTGAGCATATAGGCCACCCAGGCAGCGGCGAGAATAAACAGATCCTCCCGTGCATAAGCAGCCACGGGGGAGAGCCAGGCCCGTGCGGCGATGTAGCCGGTGAACAGGGCCATAACGCCCAGGCAGACATCACTGGGTGAGAAGAAGACTTTCAGCCGCCAGCGCAGGGTGGCCACCAGACCTGCCAGTCCTAAAAGGGCCGCGCCAGGCCAGAAAAACAGCAGGCGGGTCTCCGTCCCCAGCACTCCGGCAATGAACAGGCCCAGCAAGAACAGAATGAGTGCGGCGAATTGCATAGAGGGGGCTTCTTTTTTGCCGCTGAATGTTCCGGGATGCAATGCCGCTATGCAAGGAGGCGCTTTACCAAAATCCCCACTGGCGTGTGGCCATGACATAGCCACCCAGAAGAAGATTCGCCACCGCATGCATGACAATGCAGGCACCAAGGCTGCGGGTGCGCACTGCCAGGAAATAAACCAGTGAACCCCAGATGAAGGCAGCGGCATAGTCCGCAGGATGGTGCGCCAGCATCACCAGAAAGGTCACCAGCCCATACACGGGCCAGGAGTGCTCACCAAACGGCACCTGCTTCCAGTCGCGGTCCCCTGCCCCGATGTAACGCATCAGAAAGCCGCGCCAGAAGATCTCCTCCACCAAGGGAACAATGATGACGAGACGGATGAAACGCATGCCGATGGAAAGGCCCTGCCAGAACGGCCAGGCGCTGAGCACTTCTGGATTGAAGCCGTCCGTCCGGGCCTCAAAACCCAGCCATCCAGCCCAAGTCGGCACCTCCACACCGGATGTCACCCAATGCTGATGGAGGTAGGCCGGCAGGATCCAGAAAAAGATGCCGGCAGTGCCCAGCAGCACCGCCAGCCACAGCCCACGCCACGGCCCAAAGCGGTAGTGCCGGGAAAAAAACAAAAGCAGCGCCCCTGTCACGACCGTCTGCAGCGGATACAGCCAGTGCTCCGGCGCACGCTGGTACCAGGGCAGTTCAGGATTCTCGATCCGCAGCCAGCCCGGTACACCCGTCAATAACATAAAAACCGCCAGCGGCAGCACATAGGCTGCGGTGGCGGATTCTTGCAGTCGGCGGAGACGGTCAGACATGGATGAGCCAGACGGAGTCGCACTGGTGCATCATCATGCAAGCGCGGTCTTCATGGGAAGTCCGCGCCTGCGGGAGGCAGAACTACCTGCGCTTCTTTTTACCACGACCATGCAGGATGGCGCGGGCCTTGTCCTCTTCATCCAGGACGGTGGTGTATTTGTAGCTGAAGCCTTCCAGCTTTTTACGCTCGATCTTCTGATTGATGAGGCGCTCGATGCTGGCGACGTAAGGCAGCTCCTCCGCGCTGAACATGGTGTAGGCATCGCCCTCTTTCTGGGCACGGCCGGTGCGGCCGATTCGGTGGACATAGTCTTCAGAGTTTTCCGGCACCATGTAGTTGATGACGTGGGTGACACCGCTGATGTCCAGGCCACGGGCGGCAAGGTCGGTGGCGACGATGACTTCAAACTCGCCATCGCGGAAGCCTTTGAGGGCGCGCTCACGCTCGCTCTGGCGGATGTCTGAATGCATCACGGCGACTTTGTATTCACCTTCCTGCTGGAGGGCTGCATAGAGCTGGTCTGCCTGCGCCTTGGTACGGGTGAAGATCATCAGGCTGGCGAAGTGGGTCTTCTTCAGGATGGCCAGCAGCAGTTCCTGGCGCTGGTCGCTGGCCACGGGATACATGTAATGGCTGACCGTCTCCGCTGGAGAGAAGCGGATGCCGATCTCGATGCTGGTGGGGTCCTTCAGCGCAAACTCGGCCAGCGTCTTGATCTGCGGCGGCATGGTCGCCGAGAAGAACAGGGTCTGGCGTGACTTCGGGGTACGCTCAACAATGCGCCTGACGTCCGGCAGGAAACCCATGTCCAGCATACGGTCCACCTCATCCAGGATGAGCACTTCCAGGTTCTCGAGGTTGGCGGTGCCGTCCTGCATAAAGTCAAGGAGACGGCCAGGCGTGGCGACAACCACGTCCACGCCCTGTTGCAGGCCTTTGCGCTGCTTTTCATAACCGACACCGCCGTGAACGAGGAGCACACGGAGACCGGTATGCGCGCCGTATTTTTCAAACTGCTCCACCACCTGGGCAGCCAGTTCGCGGGTCGGTTCAAGGACAAGGCAGCGGAATTTCCCGGGGGCGCCCAGACGGCTCAGAGTGGGCAGGGCGAATGCGGCAGTCTTGCCAGTGCCGGTCTGGGAAGCACCGATGACATCGCGGCCTTCCATGACCACAGGTATGGCCTGGGCCTGGATCTGCGTGGGCTTTTCATAGCCCGTTTCCCTGACGGCGGCGAGAACGCCGTGGCTGAGACCGAGGATTTCAAAAGCTTCCGGGAAAGGGCCTTCAGGAGCCTGGGGGGCGGGAGGAGGCGGCAGGGCCTCGTAGTTTTCACGAGGCTTGGAATCGCCGGAATCCCGCTCACGGGCAGGGCGCTCACCGCGACGCGGACGGCCATCGGGACGGTCGCCGCGCGGTTCACGGGCAGGGCGGTCTCCGCGTGGTTCACGCGGTGGACGGTCGCCGCGGGGCTCACGCGGTTCACGAGGGGGCCTGTCACCACGGGGTTCACGCGGCGCGCGCGGCTCACGCATAGGCTGGTCACCGCGGGGTTCGCGTGGCGGACGGTCCCCCCGCTCACGGCGTGGACCATCACGATCCCGGCGGCGCTCTCCAGCCGGCGTGGCAGGAGCCGGTGCTTCGTCAGGGAACATGGATGCAGGATTGCGGGCTTCAGCCTTGGTCCCTGCTTTGGATTTCTTTTCGCCCAGGCCAATTGCTTTTTTAATGCCTGTCTTCAGGCGGCTCATCAGGGACGCTTTTTTCTTGGGCTCGGAATGTCTCGGTTCGCTCACAATGATATTGGTTAGGTAGTCGGTCAGGTCCTATCGGCCACACAGCACCACAATGCAAATAGAGGGGTGATGCAAATGCATACGGCGGATTGGTTCAGTACCTTTTGGGGCTTGTTAATATGCCACCTTTTTGGTGGAGCATAGCGGGTTCGAACCGCTGACCTCCTGCATGCCATGCAGGCGCTCTACCAACTGAGCTAATGCCCCGGAAATAAAAAAACCGGCTCCCCTTTTCTGGGGAGCCGGAGATTAGCGTCGGCACTTGTTTTGACAAGTGATTTCTGCTCTTTTTTTGAATTACTTTTTCGCTGGAGCCGCAGGCTTGGCAGGAGCGGCCGCAGCGGGGGTGGTCTTCTTGCTGTCGTAGATTTTCTTGGCTTCGGCGATCTGGGCGGCGGTCATTTTGGCCTTCAACTCATCACGATATTTGACGGCCAGCTCAGCGCTGTTGGAAGCGTCCACAGCCAGGTCGGCATAGGCCAGGGAGCGGGCGAGGTCGGGTTCATTTTTGGCTGTCGCAAGACCACGCTCATACAGGCTGGCAAGGCGCAACATGGCGAGGGGTTCCCCCTGCTCTGCAGCATTGCTGTATTGAAGAGCAGCTGCGGTGGCATCGACAGAACCGCCGGCACCCGTTTCATACATCTGGCCAAGAGCCACCTGGCTGGCGGCAAAATTGCGTGAGGCAGCGCGCTGATACCAGCCCATGGCTGCAACGACGTCCTGGGCGACACCGGTGCCGTTCTGATATAGGCCGGCGAGGCGGTGCTGGGCCTGCGGAAGACCGGAATTGGCCGCGCGCAGATGGAAGGTGAAGGCCTTGGCAGGATCTTTGTCCACCACGGTGCCGGTTTCATAATAAACACCGACATTGTAGAAGGCCTCTGCGGAACCGTTCTGAGCGGCCAGGCGATAAAGGTCGAGAGCGCTTTTGGCATTCTGGACCACGATGGCTTCGGCGTCCGCAGCGTCGCTGGCTTTAAGGCCGGATTCAAAGTAGTTACCGAGGCGGAAAAGGGCCTGGGCATCGTTGGCGTTGGCGGCCTTGGTGTAATATTCCACGGCTTTCTTGAGGTCCTTGGGCTGACCGCCGAGGCCGTTTTCATAAATGGCACCCAGAAGGCGGTTGGCGGCGGCAAAGCCTTTAGCAGCGGCATCTTCAAACATTTTGATGGCAGCTGCAGGGTCTTTTTTGACGAGCTGCTTGCTGCCTTCAGCCGGCGGATCACCATCAAAAAGGCGGGCTGCATAGGTGCTCATGGCCACGGCATTTTCCTGCTTGGTGGCTTCAATGAGGTAGTCCAGAGATTTCTGCTCGTCCTTCGGTAGTCCGGGAACGCCGGCTGCGTAGAGCTGGCTCAGACCCAGAGTGGATTCACCATCGCCTTCAGCACTGCCCTTTTCCAGGAGTGCACGGGCTTTGTCCACGCTCTTTTCAATGCCGCCTGCACCGGCAAGGTGCAGATTGGCAAGGAGACGGCGGGCGACCTTGTTGTTGGCGGCTTCGGCTTCCTGGATGAGCTTGACGGCTTCCTGCACACGCTCAGCGTCCTGAGGGAAGGCCTGAAGAAGGACCTGGGCCAGCTCCACCTTGGCCAGGACCTGGCCCTGGGCGGCGGCTTTGCGGAAGAGCTCAACGATCTCGTTGACGTTGCTGTTGCTGAGAACACCCCAGTGACCGAGGGCATACTGGGCATCTTTGTCACCGTTCTTGGCGAGTTCATTGACCTTGGCCAGTGCTGCATTGAAGGAGGCGTTGACATCAGGCCCTTTCCCAGGCTGGTCTGCGGCAGCTTTTTGATCGGCGGCAAGCTGTGTCAGGATGGCTTCCAGGGCCGGACTCACGTTCGGCATTTCGGCGGTGTCAAGACCGGCGACTGCGACCATGGAGGCAAGATTAACTTTTAGGGCTGTGAGTAACATATGGGGTTGGTTTTTAAAGAACTCGGTTTTAGACCCGCCACGGCGGGAAGCGCTCATTTTTTCCGATTTTGTGCAAACAAATCAAGACTTTACCGCTTATTTGAGAAAATACTGCGAAAGAACCGGCGATGGAGTGTCAGAGGGCGATGACAGACACCTTTTTTTGGACGCACTCAGCGACCATTTCCTCCTTGCCTAACAACAAGGTCATGCCGGCTTCCACGGCTATGACATCCACCCCCGCGGCTGCGGCGTTGCGAATGGTGTCCGGACCGATGACAGGAACATCAAAACGCATGTCCTGTCCAGGCTTGGAGACCTTGGCCATCGTGGCCCCGCCCCGCCCCAATGCACCGCCGCGTTTGACCGCTTCATTGGTTCCTTCAAAGGCTTCGACGGCCAGGACGGTACCGTTTTTCACCACGACGGTCTGGCCGATGTCCAAGCGGCTGCTTTCCTTGGCAATTTTAAAGCCGTACTCGGCATCCTCCCAACGGCGTTTCTTGATGACCGGCCCTGCGACATGACCGGGCACCGGCATGAGCTCTTCCAGAAACGTGGTGGCGGGAAGCAGGGTGATACCGTCCTTGGCCAGTTCATCGCTGATGGCCCCAAAAAGCGTCTCGGCATTCCGCTGTTTCAGCCTGGCCAGCATCATGAGCAGACGAAGATCCGGCCGGAGATCGAACAGATTGTTAGGCGCGATCTGGCCCACCATCACCACCTGCCTAACTTCTTGTTTGACAAAGAAGGCGATCATCTTGCTGAGCTGGCCCACACGAAACCATTCGATGGCATCCACCCTGTCCGCCAGTTCAGGCCTGGTTTCATTGACAAAAGCGGCCGCCACCAGACGCCGGACACCGGCCTTGCGCGCAGCCTGGACAAAGGTTTCCGGATAGATGCCGTTCCCGGCAATCAATGCAATGTTGGAGAGGTCTGGGGACATGGGTCAACGGGCGGCCATGATATAACCGAGCAGCATCACAGCCAGTACAATGGCTGCCACCCAGCGCCAGAAAATTTCTTTGGATGCAGTTTTGCGCGACGAGCCGCTGCCGAACTCACGTTCGGCAAATTCGTCATAATCGAAGTCTTCATCCGGGAGGTCCAGGCCGTCATACCGGCTGTTGTCTTTTTTCCAGCCCGACTGGGCGCAGGCACCGCAGTCATCACAGGCCTCCTGTCCACGCGGCACCCACTCACCGCATGCAGGGCACTGACCTGGAGGCTTGAATGACATGGGGAAAACGGCTGGCAGAAGTTGCAGGTCTGCCAGCCGTGCAGGGGTTAGAGCTTGGCCAGGCTGTCATCCAGGGCGGCGATGACGGTGCCGATCGTTTCATCGGTTTCATCACCCATGTTGGAGATGCGGAAGGTCTTGCCCTTCAGCTTTCCGTAACCCCCGTCAATGATGAAGCTGTGGTTCTTCTTCAAAAGACCGATGAAGGCGGCAACGTCAATGTTGCGGTTGTTGGCCACGCAGGTCAGCGATTTGGATCGGTAACCTTCCGGGGCGAAGAACTCGAAGCCGTTTTTCCGCACCCATTCATGGACCATGCCGTTGAGCCGGGCATGGCGCGCATAGCGGTTTTCCAGACCTTCGGCAAACATGGCCTGGAGCTGATGACGGAGACCGTAGATGAGGCTGATGCAAGGGGTGCTCGGCGTCATGCTTTTTTCGCCATTGGACTTGAACTCAAGGAAATCGAAGTAATAACCCCGGTCATTGATCGTGGCTGCGCGGGCCATGGCGGCTTCTGAGGCGGCAAAAAGGGCCAGACCTGGAGGCAGTGCAAAGGCCTTCTGGCTGCCGGTCAGGAGGACATCAATGCCCAGTTCATCAAAGTTCACCGGCACCGTAGTAAAACCGGAGACGGAATCGGTGATGAACATCACATCAGGATATTTCTTCTTCAGCGCAGCAATTTCAGCCAGGGGGCTGAGCACGCCGGTGGAGGTTTCATTGTGAATGAAAGTGACGGCGTCAAACTCACCGGTGGCGAGGCGTTTGTCCATCTCCTCAGCGAGGATGGGCTGTCCCCACTCCACCTGATAAGCCTCGGCTTCCTTGCCGCAGCGGCGGGAGACATCCAGCCACTTGTCCGAAAAGGCGCCGTTGCAGCAGTTGAGGACCTTTTTCTTCACCAGGTTGCGGATGGAGCCTTCCATGACGCCCCAGGCGGAGGAGGTGGAAAGAAAGACCTGCTGTTTCGTTCCAAAAAGCGTCTGGAGCTGCGGCTGGATCTCTGCATACAGATCCTGGAAGCCTTTGCCACGATGCCCCATCATGGGCTGGGACATGGCCGCGAAGGTGGCGGGACTGACTTCGACGGGACCGGGGATATAGAGTTTGACGTGAGTGCTCATGGAATGGTTGGGCCTGCAGCAGGCAGATAAAATGGGCCGGGAAGGTAGAACCAACGCGCCTGCGTGCAACTGCGGATGCAAGGCAAGTGATACCCGCGGCGGACGGCGCTTACTCCTCCTTGAAAACCGGCTGGAGAACTTCCAACAGCGCGGTGCGGGTGATGTAAAAAACATCCGGCCCATTATCCACCTGGCCAAAATACAGGGCGGTGGATTCCATGCCCTCCTGGGTGGGGGCGAAATTCAGGGTGATGTCCCGTGTCGGTCCGGTATTTGTGCCAGGCTCGCCAAGGGTCACCACGATCCGCAGCGCGGGCTTTTGGAGGGCGGTGATGGCATTGGTCGCATCGGCAGACCAGTCCTGCACATTCATCCGGGCCAGCAGGCCGGCCAGGCGGTCGGCTTTCACACGGTCAATCTGGGGCGTGATGTCCCGCTGGGCACGTTCACCTGTCCACTGGGCGGTGGCGGGATCATAATTCAGGATGAGGGGAGGATTGCTGCCGAGTGAAAGGCTGATCCTGCGGAGGGCAAACTGGGTGAAACGCAGCACGCCCAGCCCTTTCCATTTGATGCCCTCCTGCGGGATGCTGGGCAGAAGGGAGGCGTCAATCTGGTAAACGCTTGGCTCCGTTTCATACTTGGCAAAGAACTCGGTGCGCTCCGCATTGGCACCGAAGAGGATTTTGAATGATCGTGCCTGTTCATCCGCCAGTGTCAGGGTGAGGAAAGGCTTGTCGAGCCCGTAGAGGCTGAGATTGGCCGCTGAATCAGAGGCATAACTGCGAACGGCATGGCTGTTTAACGCTTCAAAGAGGCGGGAAACGCGGTCGCCATTGGCCGGCTCCACGCGCTCATTGCGCAACAGGAACCAGGAGCCCGATTTCTTGGCCAGGACAACAGTGGGGAAGATGACGGAATCAATGCGAATGCCAGCCATTTTTTCTTCATCAATGCGGGTCAGCATGCGGTCGCGAAGGTCATTTGGCTGGGCCCAGAGGTCCTTCAAGGATTTGGAAACAACCGTGAAAACCGGGCGCCGGTGACTGGACGTGGCCTTGGTTTCCATTGCATCTGCCAGGGGTTTGGTGAGGGTGATTTCCACCGGTTTCGACTCCTCCCCCTCGGCAGCTGCTGAGGTGATGGTGACCTTCAGCGTCTGCGCATTGAGATCCGCATTGCTTGTACCTGGTTCAGGAGCGGCGGGAGAAGCCCCGCCGGAAGCTTCGACAGCATCTTTGATTTCAAGATTGAGCAGAGTGGACAAAAGCTCGCCAATTCTTTCCTTGCTGCCGCGCGTTTGGAGAGGTTTGACGAGAATCCAGTCGCCATCCTTGTTGACGCGCTGCAGTTCGATCTGGCCACCTTCCTGGACCAGTTTGACTCCGGTGACATTTTCGGCGGGCACCCTGACGAGCTTGTTGTCACGCCAGTCTTTGGGAGCGGGGTTCAGCAGTTCCGGCAGGGTGGTCTTCACCACATAATAAGCCTCTTTATCAGTGTCATTGGATTTCTGAACGCCCAGATAATGGCTTCCTTCCAATGCGGACGGTGCTCCCAGCCAGATCTCCAGCACTTCTTTGCTGCCCGCCATCAGGCGGAGCTTGTGCCGGGGCTGGTCCAGGGCGGTCTTGGCCCAGCCGGCACTGTCAAATTCGTCCCGGTGCACTCTTTCGATCCATCCGATGGCCTGGAGCTCTGTGAACAGCTTGCTGACTTTTTCAGAATCGGCGTGATCATTAAACGGACGCCGCACCCACCAGGTCTTGCCTTCGCTGGCCAGCGTGACTCCATCCCCGCCGCTGGAATCAATTTCAAACTGGGTGATTTCCGACTTGTTGAACTTGACGGGGCCGCGCTTCATCTCCTGAAGTTCACGTGTGGAGGGAAGATAGCGTTCAATGCCAAGAATGACGGCTCCCAGCCCGACGGCAAGAAGCAGCAAAAGAACCGTGGTGCGCAAATGCATGATGATAGAGGTCAGGCGGCCCTGCGGGATGCCCAGACGAGAAGGCCGAGCACAAGCACCAGGCCGGGCATGGTGATGGAGGTGATCCAGAAAATCAGTTCGTTCTGACGGGGGCTGAGCTGAATGCGGTAGCTGTGCTTAAGCTTCGAAGGAATGCCGCTGACCCGGTCACGGTTGACAATCCAGTTAAGGCTGGCTGCAACAAAATCCCGGTTAACCGCAAGGGCCGTTTTTTTGTCCAGCAAAGAGGCATTTCCCACCACCACCATGCGGCAGCCGTCCACGCTCAGGCGGACATCCGCCACGATGCCGCGCTCCACAGAAGCGGCCAGATAAACAGGCTGCCTGGTATCCTCGTCATCCACCACCGGGAGATCTTCGAGGTAGTTTTTCTCCCCCCAGTAGCGGTCGGTAGCAGCAATCAGAGGGTGCACCGTGATGTTTTGGTTTTGCAGATACTCGTCTGAAAAACGCACATCCAGGGACTGGGACTGGCCCGGCAGGCTTACGGTGGAAGAGGAAAGCGGTCCCGTGATGGTGGATTCATTGTCGAAAATGGCCTGGACAGAGAACTCTTTGCGTGTGCCAGAGCCGGTGCTTTCGGCATAGAGCACACGGTCTTCACGGGGCATCACCCCGTTCAACCCCAGAAAAGCATGCAGACGCGAAGTCTCGCCTCCCGGATCCAGCATGACCATCAGGCCCGCACGCCGCCCTTCCCAATAGGCCTTCAGCATCGCGATTTCGCGCTCGGAAAGATCATAGCGGATGCCTGCCAGAATCAGCCCGTCCGCATCCTCCGGGATCTGGGTGATTTCGGCCAGGTTCAACGGCAGGAGCTGGAAATTCTGCTGCCGTCCCAGTTCGCCCAGTGCGGCCATGACATCGGTGAGCGCCCCTTCGGTGCGTGAGCCCTTGCCCACCACCAGGTAAAATTTCCGCTCCCCGCCTTCCACGAGGTTCATCAGCGCGGAGGTCACGGCATCTTCGCCACGAAACTCCTTGATGGCCCGGGTGGTCGCCGTGCCTGTCTCGCGGATGATCATTTCTTCCTCACGGATAAAGCGGGTGCGGCCGCCAGCCCGGATAACGATTCCGCTTTGGTCCAGAGGCAGACCGGTTTCCGCCTTCAGCTCCTCGGCACGCTCCAGGTCCCGCAGAGGATCAATAGACCGGAGCTTGATGCGTCCTTTACCATGAATGCGGTATTCCTCCAGCAGTGCCTGCACATCTGGGAAGATCTTGGCATCACGGGCGAAGACGTTGGCGATCAGCACATCTTTGGGCAGCTTGCTGACATAGTTCTGGGTCAGCGAGCTGAGCGTGTAACTTTGCTGCGGGCTCAGGTCCCAGCGCGCGTGGTAGCGGTAGCTGATGCGGTTCACCCCAAAAAAAATGGCCAGCACCAAAAGGACCTGCAAGGCCACGTTCATGCCAATGCCCCATCGTTGGGGGATGGAAGCAGCGGCGGGCTTGGGAGTTTCAGGTGTGGGATCGGGCATCGCGGCGAAGGCAGGAAAAATCAGCTTTGAAAAGAAACGGCCAGGTCAGGACCTCCAGCGGCGATACTCCACCACCTGATGGGTCAGGGCCAGAAAGAGCAGCGCCAGACTGGTGTAATACACCAGCGGACGCGTATCAATGAGGCCGCTGGTGAAGGTGCGGATGTGCTCCCGGCTGGCAAAGTAGTTGGTGATGTCCACAAAGGTTTCGTTCACTTGACGGCCAATGACACTGATAAAAAGGCCCACCAGGAAATGCAACAGGCTGGCGGTGAAGGAGATGATGGCGGCGATGATCTGGTTGGATGTCATGGCGGAGGCCAGGCAGCCCATGGCCAAATTAAAGAGCCCCATGGCAAACAGAATCAGGTAGCTGCCCTTCATGGCTCCTTCAGGCATCTCAATCTGCCCCACGGTGATCCAGTCCAGGATCTGGAAGTTGAGGTAGCTTGGCACCCACAGCACACAGTAAATCACCACCGAGGCGATGTATTTGGCCCAGACCACCTGCCACGCGCGGACCGGGGCGGTGAAGAGTGTTTCAAAGGTGCCCATCTTTTTCTCCTCGGCAAAGAGGCGCATGGTCAGCAGCGGGAAGACGAAGAAATAGGAGAGCCAGAACCAGATGGCATCAAAAGTCCAGGTGACGATGGAACCCTCGCTCGGAGCGCTTTCCAACAGGGAAAGGGCGGCCCGCAGGCAGAAGCCATTCAGCACCATGATCAGCGCCAGGACAATGTATGCCATGGGCGACACGAAAAAGGCGCGCATTTCTTTTTTGAGCAGGACCCAGAAAATTCTCATCGTGTGTCAGTCAGTATCAGGATTTCACCGGTTCAGAGGCGGCCAGCTCCACAAAAACATCTTCCAGGCTGGGCAGTTGCCAGTGCAGCTCCCGCAGCTTCCAGCCTTTGGCGGCTGCCGACTGCATCACGGCTTCGCGCACATCATGTCCAGGCTCCACCCGCAGCACTAAGCGCGTCCAGACACCGTCTTTGGATTCCTCCATGACTTTGCGGACCTTGGGGAGGGCTTCAAAGGCGGAAATGAAGTCCCCCTGCCCTTCCACTTCCACAACAACCTGGGTCAGCGCACGCAGCTTGCGCGTCAGGTTGGCAGGGGTGTCATAGGCCAGCAGGCGGCCATGATGGATCACCAGGACGCGATCGCAAATCTGCTCCACCTCCTGCATGATATGGGTGGAAAGCAGGATGGTGTGTTTGGGCCGCAGGCTGGCCAGCAGCTCGCGCACCTGGCGGATCTGCACGGGGTCCAGGCCGCTTGTCGGCTCATCCAGGATGAGCAGCGGTGGCTCATGCAAAAGCGCATCCGCCAGGGCCACCCGCTGGCGGTAGCCTTTGGAAAGATTGCCAATCAGCCGGCGCCGCACATCCGTCACGGAGCACAGGTCCATGACCTCCCCCACGCGGTGGCGCATTTGCCGCCCACGCAGCCCTTTCAGCTCCCCACGGAAGCGCAGATACTCTTTCACCTTCATGTCGGTATAAAGAGGGGCCATTTCCGGCATGTACCCTACGGAACGCTTCACTTCCAGAGACTCACGAAACACATCAAACCCGTTCACCCGCACACTCCCGGAGGAAGGCGGCAGGTAGCCGGTGAGCACTCTCATGGTGGTGGACTTCCCGGCACCGTTGGGGCCCAAGAAACCGACGATCTCACCCGGCTCCACCTCAAAGGAGATGTGGTCCACCGCCATGCGTCCTGCATACTGCTTGGTGAGGTCTTGTACGGAAATCATTATCAAAGAAAAAGAATGCGCGAGAAGATGTTTTTTGAGCGGATTTGAAATAAAGACCACATAACGGACGATGACAACACCGGAACGGACTTTCCCCCAAATCGTCCGCCCTCGTGCAACCCGGCCACCCACGTGGAGAAAAGGCCGCCCTTGCACCCTGTCCGTTTTAACCTTATTATCCGACAATCATGAACACTTCCCATCTCTTTGCTGCTTTTGGCCCTCTCGGCACGCCTGAGCTGATCATCATCGCCGTTCTCGTCCTGGTTCTTTTCGGAGCCAAGAAGCTTCCAACGTTCGCCCGCAGCCTGGGCAAGAGCATGGGGGAATTCAAGAAAGCCCGTGAGGAGTTCGAGCATGAGCTGACCCGCTCCCAGGAAGAGGCTGAGCGCCCGACCCCTGCTCCGGTCATCCCTGCCACTGCTGAAAAGCGCCAGCCGGTCACTTCCGCCAAAGACATCTAATTCCTGTCGGCTGCCCCATGCACGCCGGTCATGCTTTTTTTCAACGGCGGGGATTCGTCCCCGCCGTTTTCTTTTGCCTGCTGCTTCCCTGGCTGCCTGCCGGGGCCCAGGAAAGGCCTGAAGCGGTTGTCTTCTGCTCTTACAATGTCAAAAACTGGCTGCTGATGCAGCGCTCCTTTGGTGACAAGGACGCCCCGCCCGCCTCCAAACCCGAAAAGGAAAAGGCGAAAGTGGTGGAGTTTCTCGCCGACATCCGGCCGGATATCCTGGGATTGTGCGAGATTGGCAGCGTCGCGGACTTGAAGGAGATCCAGTCGCGCCTTCAATCGGAGGGAATTGACCTGCCGCATCTGGAGCATTGCGCTGGCGCAGATCCCACCCGCAGCCTGGGGCTGCTGTCCCGCTACCCGATCATGGGGCGAAATTCTCAAAACAGGCTCTATTACCAGATGGGAGCCGCCTCCTTCCCCATGCAGCGAGGCATCCTGGATGCGACAGTCAGTATCACCACGGATTTCCAGGTGCGTTTTCTGGGGGTGCATTTGAAATCCAAACGGGCGATTCCTGAAGCCGACGAAACCCTTATGCGCCGCAATGAAGCGCATCTGTTGCGGTTGCACATGGACAGGCTCTTTGTGCAGGAACCCGGAGCCCAGGTCGTCTGCTATGGCGACTTCAACGAGCATCGCAATGAACCCGCCATCAGTGCCATCATCGGCTCCCGCGCCAGCCCCGGCTACATGACGGACCTGCATCTGCAGGATGCGCACGGGCTGGTTTGGACCCATTTTTGGGATGACGCGGATGTTTATGGCAGGCTGGACTACTTATTTGTCAGCCGCAGCCTTCGGCCCCGAGTGGACATGAAAGGCTCCTATATCCATACCGCCGCCGATTTTGACAAAGCCAGCGACCACCGCCCCATCGTCATGACGATCAAGCCGGGGCGCAACTCTTCACGCGCTCAGCAGTGAGCGGGCACGGGTCACATCGGTGCGGATCTGGGTCAGGAGTTCTTCGACACCGCTGAATTTTTTCTCGGGGCGCAGGAAGGTTCCCATACGCACCTCCACGTCCTGGCCGTAGAGGTCCCCTTCCCAGTCAAAAACATGTATTTCCAGGGCTGGCGCCACGACATCTGACTCCACGGTCGGGCGGATGCCGAGATTGGCGATGCCGGGCCGCCAGTCGTCCGCAATGCGGGCCTGCACGGCATAGACACCAAAGGGTGGCAGCACCTCCGCCTCGGGGCGGACATTGGCGGTGGGAAAACCGAGCTGGCGGGCGAGCTGGCGGCCTGCGATGACCTGGCCCAGCAAGGAGTAGGGCCGGCCCAGCAGGGCTCCGGCACGGACAAGGTCACCGACGGTCACGGCATCGCGGATCAGCGTGCTGCTGACCACCTCCCCATCCAGGCGGATGGGCGGCACCCCATAGACGGCAAAGTCATGCTGCTGGCCCAGGTCCATGAGGGAGTGAATGTTGCCGCTCCGGTTCTTCCCGAAACTCCAGGTGTAGCCGACTGAAATGCACCCGAGCGGGCGGCAGGCAGCCACCAGGGAGCGGACAAATTCTTCGGCCGAGGTCTCCGCCACCTCGCAGGTGAAGGGACAAAGCAAAGTGCCCGCCACACCCATCTCCGCCAGCAGCCGAGCCCGCAGTTTTTCCCCGCACAGCCGCTTCGGCATCATGTCCGGCCGCAGCACGCTGAGGGGATGCGGGTCAAAGCTCATGACCACCGCCTGCCCATGATGCTGCACCGCATGCTCCTGCGCCGCCCGGATGACCTCCTGATGCCCCAGATGCACGCCATCAAAGACACCAATGGCCAGGGAAACAGGGCCGGGAATCTGGGAAAGCTCGTGGATGGAACGCAATTGCAGCATGACGTCCCTTCCATACGCCCAGGAGATGCGGTTTGGCAAAGGCTGGATGACGGCTACAGCCGGAGAATGTGAGGGCGATGGGGCAAGGCGGCCCGTCGGGGAACGCTGCTTGCAGAGGAGTCTAACGAAATTTGCATAATGCCACACCCCCTCGGAAAACCTTTATCCATTAGATCATAAATGTTGAACAAATCGGGCAAATAGACGGTCTAAAACAGCAAGAAAGGAACATCAACCATGAACCCCAATTTGAATCCATCCTCCCCCGGATGGATGCGGAATGCGGAAGATCCGGGGATGGCAGGCGGCGGTGCGGCAACACCCGCTCCAGGGCAGCCACGCATCGGCCTGGCACTGTCTGGCGGCGGGGCACGCGGGCTGGCCCATGTCGGCGTTTTGCAAGTTTTGGAGGAGCATCAAATCCCTCTGGCAGCCGTCGCAGGCACCAGCATGGGAGCCTACGTCGGCGCGCTTCACGCCTCGGGGTTTAACACCCAGGACCTGGAATCGCTGGCGCGCGAAATCAAGGACCGCCGCACTTTGCTGCGGCTGATGGACCCCATTTTTCCGCCCACCACCGGGCTGATCCGCGGCATGAAGATCCGCCGCCATCTGGAGCGGTCGCTCGGGGCGCGCACCTTTGAGGAGCTGGACATCCCGCTGCTCATCGTGGCCACGGATCTGGACACGATGGCGGCTCATGTCTTCGACAGCGGTCCGCTGGGGCCTGCGGTGCATGCCAGCGCCGCCATCCCGGGTGTGTGTGCCCCGGTGCACATTGACGGACGCCGTTTTACCGATGGCGGAGCTGCCGAGCCGCTGCCTGTGGGCCTGCTGCGGGAGCGCTTCAAACTGGATGCTGTGATCGCGGTGAATGTGCTGCCCAACAGCCAGGATGTGCTGCACTGCAAGGACCTGGCCTTTGTACCCCCGAAGGTGCATAAAAACATCTTCATCCGCACGGTGAACTACCTGCTGCGGCCGGTAAACCTGCTGGCCCATGGCAACGTGATGGACACCTTTCGCCGCGCGCTCATGTGCGCCCAGCTCGGCCTGGCGGAAAAGGAATGCCGGAGCGCGGATGTGGTGATCCATCCCTTCTTTTGTGAAAGCACCTGGTTCGATTTTGAAAACTTCGACCGCTATATCCGCGCGGGCCGCCGCGCGGCAGAAGAGGCCCTGCCGCAGATCTATGCGCTGCTGGGCCAGTCCACCCCTAACAAGGAATACAACCATGAAAATTCTCTCCTCGAACCCTCCAGCGTGGGATTCTGCGCCGCCTGAGGTCTGGCACGACTGGCAGTTCCGCCGGCTGCGCGACTACCTCAGCCACCGGGTGCTGCCTTTCAGCGCCCACTACAACCGTCTCTTCAAAGAGCACGGCCTGGAAGTCGGTGACCTCAAGTCCTACGACGACTGGTCCGACGCGCCCTTCACCACCAAGGCGGACCTGACGGTGCCGCGTGAGCAGCAGCGGGAGTTTATCCTGATGCCGGAGGAGGCCGCCCTGCGCAAGGAATGGGGTGTCATCCTGAATGCCGTGCTGCATGGTCGTGCTGCGGCCAAAGGGGCGCTGGAGGATGAATTCCGCCCGGTGATGCTGACCAGCACCACGGGCCGGTCCTCTGACCCGGTGCCCTTCCTTTTCACCAAGCATGACCTGGCGAATCTGGACACCGCAGGCCGCAGGCTGATGGAGTGCGGGCAGTCGCAGCGGGAGTTCCGCCATGTGAATGCCTTCCCCTTTGCGCCGCATCTGGCCTTCTGGCAGACGCACCATGCGGGGATGAGCTTTGGCACTTTCATGGTCAGCACCGGCGGCGGCAAGTCGCTAGGCACGGAGGGGAACATGAACCTCATTGACCGCATCCAGCCGGATGTACTCATCGGCATGCCCACCTTCATGTATCACCTGATGCGGCAGGCGGTGGAAAACGGCAAACACTGGCCTAACATCAAGCGTGTTGTCCTGGGCGGTGAAAAGGTGGCCGAAGGGCTGCGGGCCCGCCTGGTGGACCTGGTCCATGAGCTGGGCGGGGATGAAGTGAGCGTCATCAGCACCTATGGCTTTACCGAGGCGAAGATGGCCTTTTCCGAATGCCCGGCGGAATCCGGCGCCAGCGGCTTTCACATCAGCCCGGACCTGGCTTTCATTGAGCTGGTGGACCCGCGCACCGGGCGGCCCGTGGCCCCTGGTCATCCCGGGGAGATCGTCTTCACGCCGCTGGATGCGCGGGGCACCGTGGTGCTGCGCTACCGCACGGGTGACATTGCCGAAGGCGGCATGACCTGGCAGCGCTGCCCGCACTGCGGCCGCACCTGCCCGCGCCTGCTCGGCCCCATCAGCCGCGTCAGCGAGGTGCGCGAGCTGCACCTGGACAAGGTCAAAGGCACGCTGGTGAATTTTAACATCCTGGAGCATCTCCTGGATGACCAGAAAGGCGTGGCCGCCTGGCAGATCGAGCTGACCAAACGCGATAACGACCCGCTGGAGGTGGACGAGCTGATCCTGCACGTGGCCCCTGAACCGGGCATGAACGCCCGCGACCTGGAGCAGCGCATCGAGCGGCGCTTCTCTGAAGTCACCGAAATCCACCCCAACGCCATCCATTTTCACGACCTCCCCGACCTGCGCGAACGCCTGGGCGTGGGCAAGCTGCTCAAGGAGGTCAAGCTGTTAGACAGACGCAACCAACCCATCAAGGCCGAATCCTTAGTGAACCAGAAATGAGCCTCCGGGCCCGGGTTCGCTTCACCGGCTTCCATCCCCTTTAAGCCATGAAACCTCTTTATATTGTCTCCGCCATCCGCACGCCCTTTACCCGCGCGGGCAGCAGCCTTTCCGGGCTGGATGCGGTGGATCTCGGCAAGGCTGCCGTGTCCGCCCTGCTCTCCCGCACCGGTCTGGATCCCCAGGCAGTGGATGAAACCATTTTCGGATGTGTCGGCCAGCCGGCCGATGCGCAAAACATCGCCCGTGTCATCGCCCTGCGCGCTGGGCTGCCGGAAGCCAAGCCTGCCATGACGGTGCACCGCAACTGTGCCTCCGGCCTGGAAGCGCTGACCACGGCCCATGCCAAAATGTGCGCGGGCCAGGGTGATGTCTTCATCGTCGGCGGCACCGAGAGCATGTCCAACATGCCGCTGTATTTCTCCCAGCGCGCCGCCGGTAAATTTGGCAGCCTGGGCAAGGCCCGCAGTTTTGGCCAGAAGATGGGGGCGATGACCTCTTTCCGGCTCTCGGATTTTGCCCCGGTCATCGGCTTGAAGCTCGGCCTGACCGACCCGGTCGTGGAAATGAACATGGGGGAGACGGCGGAGCTGCTGGCGCGTGAATTTAAAATCACGCGTGAACGCCAGGACGCCTTTGCCCTGCGCAGCCATCAGCGTGCCGCCACGGCCGCCGCCGCTTTGCAAAAAGAAACGGCACCGCTTTATCTCCTGGGCCGGTCCGTGGAACCGGTGCTGGCGGACAACGGTGTGCGTAACGATTCCACCCTGGAAAAACTGGGCCGCCTGAAACCCCTGTTTGAGCGTCATCACGGCAGTGTCACGGCGGGAAATTCCAGCCAGCTCACCGACGGTGCAGTGGCCATGCTGGTGGCCAGTGAAGAGGCCGTGGCACGCCATGGCTGGCAGCCGCTGGGCCGCTTGGTGGACTATGCCTACACCGGCTGTGACCCGCGCCGCATGGGCCTGGGACCTGTCCGTGCCATGGATGCCCTGCTGCACCGCACGCCGGACACCCTGGCTGACATGGACGTGGTGGAGATCAATGAAGCCTTCGCCGCCCAGGTCCTGGCCGTGCTGGAGTGCCTCAAAGACTCAGGCTGCGCCCGCCGTGCGGGCCTGGAAGCGCCTTTGGGAGAAATAGACGAAGAGCGGCTGAACCCGCGCGGCGGTGCCATCGCCCTCGGTCATCCGGTGGGAGCCACGGGCGCCCGCCTGGTGCTCACCGCGCTGGACCAGCTACGTGAAACCGGCGGCCGCAAGGCCCTGGTCAGCCTCTGCATCGGCGGAGGCCAGGGCGGTGCAGCCCTGCTCGAAAGAGCCTGACCCTTTTAATCATACAACCTCATACTCTTAACTATCATGAACTCACATCTGCTCGATAAAATCGTGGCGGAGAAAGACAGCTTCGTTCCCCGTCCTCCCACCCCTGCAACACGCATCCAGTCGCTGAGACATTTCCGTCTGATCATGGACGAAAATGACACCGCCTGGATCACCTTCGACATGGCAGGCAGCGCCGCCAATGTCTGGAATGAAACGACTCTCCGCGAATTTGACCTCTGCCTGGATGCGCTCAGCCGCCAGGGATCTGTCAAGGCGCTGATCCTCAGCAGCGCGAAGGACAAAATCTTCGTGGCCGGGGCCGATCTCAAGGCTGTGCGCAGCGCGCCGGTGCGCAGGGTGGAGACGCTGATCGAACGTGGCCAGGCCGTCTTTAACCGGCTGGCTGCCCTGCCCTGCCCCAAGATCGCGCTCATCCATGGAGCCTGCCTGGGCGGTGGCCTGGAGGTGACGCTGGCCTGCAATGCCCGCATCGCCAGCGACAGCAGCCACACGCGCCTGGGCCTGCCGGAGACGCAGCTCGGCCTCATCCCGGCCTGGGGCGGCTCCACCCGTCTGCCGCGCCTGCTCGGCCTGCCTGCCGCGCTGGATCTCATCGTCAGCGGACGCCAGCTCAAGCCACGCCAGGCGCTGTGGCGCGGACTCGTGGACAAGGTCGTGCCGCGTGAGCATCTGGAAGCGGCCGCCCGCCACATGGTGGCCCATGGCCTGCCCGACCGGGTACAGCCGCTGAGCCACACTTTTTGGAAGCTGCCCGGCATCCGCCAGGCGCTGGCGCATCATGTCCGGGGCCAGGTCATGGCCAAAACGCGCGGCCTTTACCAGGCTCCGCTGCGGGCCATCGAGGTGGCTGTGAATGCCTCCGTCCTGCCAATGAACAAAGCGCTGGAACAGGAGCGCCATGCCATTCTGGACCTGGCCCTGACTCCGCAGACCGAGCACCTCATTGATGTCTTCTTCCGCAAAGAGGAGGCGTCGAAAAAACCGCATCCGCGCGGTGTGTCGCTGACCATTCATGATGTGGCCGTGATCGGCGCCGGAGTGATGGGATCGGGCATTGCCCACTGGATCGCCAGCAAGGGAAATCATGTGCTGATGCAGGATGTCAGCACACAGTCCCTGGGGAGCGGTCTGAACCGCGTAAACCAGCTTTTGAAAGAGGGCGTGAAGCGCCGGGCCATCACCCAGAAGGACCTCCGGGACAGCCTGGACCGCATCACACCGGAGCATGAGCCGGTGCCGCTGACCCGCTATCCGCTGATCATCGAAGCGGCCACGGAGGACATGGTGCTGAAGAAAAAAATCTTCGCCAACCTGGCCGAACGCGCGGGGCCGGATGCCATCCTGGCCACCAATACCTCCGCCCTGTCCGTGACGGAGCTGGCGCGCAGCCTGCCGCATCCGGAGCGGGTCATCGGCCTGCACTTTTTCAATCCGGTGCACCGCATGCCGCTGGTGGAAATCATTGTGACGGAAGACACCTCCGACGATGTCATCGCCACCGCCGTGACCTTTGTGCAGAGGCTTGGCAAGACGCCGGTGGTGGTGAAGGACAGTCCTGGATTCGTCGTCAACCGCATCCTGATGCCTTACCTGATGGAGGCCGTGCGCCTGCATGAAAGCGGCATCTCTGCAGACATCATTGATGAGGCCATGCTGGAGTTTGGCATGCCCATGGGACCCATGCGCCTGCTGGATGAGATCGGCCTGGATGTGGCGGCCCACGTGGCCAGCACCCTGTGCGTCGCCTATCCGGACCGGATGGCCCCGTCTGACCTGCTCAACCTCATGGTGGCCGAGGGCAAACTGGGCAAGAAATCCGGTGAGGGTTTCTACAAACATGGCCAGTCCAAGCTCCCGAGGAAGCGGGACAAAATCAAGGACCACACGCAGGTGGAACAGGTGCAGCACCGGCTGGCGCTGCTGATCAGCAACGAGGCCGCCCGCTGTGCCGATGAAGGCCTGACCCGCGACCCGGCGGACATTGACCTGGCCATGATCCTGGGCACTGGCTATCCGCCATCACGCGGCGGGCCGCTGAGCTGGATCCACGAATACGGCGCCGACAATGCCAGCGTGGAGCTGCGCCTGCTCGCTTCTTCCACCCCGCCCCCACATTCCTTTGAACCTGCACGGTTCCACGAGGTCTAACGAATGATGTTATCAACCCGTCCTCCTCCCATCCTACCTTTATGAAAACAGAACTCGCCCCGCCACCTGCAGCCATGATTGACATGTCAAAAATGTCCCCCGGCCAGAAAGCCGCCCTGGAGATGGCGGAAGCGGCGCGGGACGAGCGTAACAACGCCGGCCTGGCCGCCGGGCTGTTTTTCGGCACGCCGAATTTTGACCAGATCCTGCCTTTCCCCGCCCAGTCGGTGGAGGACCGGGACCAGGGAGATGCCTTCCTTTCCCGCCTGCGCGGCGTGCTGGACCATGCCGATCCGGATGAGATCGACCGTACGGGAGAGATCCCGGACGCGCTGCTGGAAGAGCTGGCCGCGCTGGGTGCCTTCGGCATCAAGATTCCCCGCCAATACAAAGGCCTGGGCCTGTCACAGACCAACTATTCCCGCGCCGCCATGCTGCTGGGCGGTGAGTGCGGAAACCTGGCCGCGCTGCTGTCCGCGCACCAGTCCATCGGTGCGCCGCAGCCGCTCATTTTGTTTGGCACGGAGGAGCAGAAGGCCAAGTATCTGCCGCGCTGTGCCCAGGGTGAGATCAGCGCCTTTGCCCTGACCGAAAATGACGTCGGCAGCGACCCTGCCCGCATGACCACCATGGCCGTGCCGGACGGGCCGGACCACTTCATCATCAATGGGGAAAAGCTGTGGTGCACGAACAGCCTCAAGGCCGGGCTCATCGTCGTGATGGCGCGCACGCCCACACGGGACAAGCCGCACGCCACCTCCGCATTCATCGTGGAGACCTCCTGGCCGGGCGTGGAGATCATCCATCGCTGCCGATTCATGGGCCTGCGGGCGCTTTACAACGGCGTCGTCCGTTTTGAAAACGTGCGCGTGCCGCGTGAGAATATCCTCGGCGGTGAAGGCCGTGGCCTCAAGGTCGCCCTCACCACATTGAACACCGGCCGCATCACCCTGCCCGCCGCCTGCACCGGCATGGCCAAGCGCTGTGTGGAAATCTCCACCCGCTGGGCCGCTGATCGTGTCCAGTGGGGCCAGCCCGTGGGCAAACATGCGGCGGTGGCGGACAAGATCGCCCGCATGGGGGCGGACGCCTTTGCCATGGAGGCCATGGTGCGATATGTCTCCGCGCTGGTGGACCGCGACAAGCATGCCGATGTGCGCCTCGAGGCAGCCATTGCCAAGCTCTGGGGCAGCGAGCGCGCCTGGCAGATCGTGGATGACACGATGCAGATCCGCGGTGGCCGCGGGTATGAAACGGCGGACTCCCTGCGTGCCCGTGGCGAGACGGCGGACCCTGTGGAGCGGCTCTTCCGCGACTGCCGCATCAACACGATCTTTGAGGGCAGCAGCGAGATCATGCGCCTCTTCATCGCCCGTGAAATCCTGGACCCGCATTTGAAAATCGGGGCCGATGTGGTTAACTCCACCCTGCCCCTGACGCGGCGTGCCAAAGCCGTCTTCCGCGCAGGCCGCACCTACTCCACCTGGTATCCCCGGATGTGGCTGCCCGCCAGCACCGGCCTGGCTGGCAAAAACCTGCATCCAGATCTGCAAAAGGATCTCCAGTTCATCGCCGGCCAGAGCCGCAAGCTGGCCCGCACGCTCTTCCATGCCATGGCTCTCAACGGCCCGGCTCTTGAGCGTCGGCAAATTTTGTTAGGCAGCCTGGTGGACATCGGAGCCGAGCTTTTCGTCTGGTCCACCACCCTGTCCTATGCGGAATCCCGCATCACGGATTCGTCCGTCAATTCCGGTGAGATTGACAGGCTGGTGCGCAAGGTCCACTACTTTGGCAAACTGACCCGCCAGCGCCTGCGGCAGCACTATGAGAAGCTGGACGACACGCTGGAAAAAGAAGCTCGTGAGGTGAGCCGGGATTTGATGAGCTAAATGAATGGTCTTCCTGTAGCCAGCACATGATTTAACGCCTCCTTTCCCTTTGGGATTTGGAGGCGTTATGCTAAATACCTGAGGAATCTATTTTACCGAATGGAGGTGCCTAACTGCAACATTTCTGCTAAAAAAGGATTATATACTTAGATGGGTGGCTTCTGCTCGCTGATTCCGTCGGTCCGTTGCATAATGATAAAAGAGCTTTGGCTGCCTGCTTGACGCCTCATTAACCTAACAAAGTGACCCGAGACTTATGGATGTTCCACCTCCCACGCCAACGCCACATTCCACGCCGCCACCAATGCCCACGCCCATGCCCACGGGCGCTCCAGCAGCCATGGAGGCTGCCGTAGATCCTGCACTGGCCTCCATCTGGATCCGGCTTGCCTCCCACATCATTGATATGATTGCGGCCATCATCTGCGTGGTCATTCTCCAATTCATCACTGGTGCGCTTCCCCCTATTGTTTTTAGCCTCCTCTTCGCGGCCGTGCTGGTGGGGATCAACTGGACCTTTCTTCAGCAGGGACAGACCTTGGGTAAAAAGTTGCTGAACCTGAAGATCGTCCGCAGAGACGGCAGACCGGCCGACCGGATGCACATCATTACCAAGCGGTTGCTGCCGGTCTGGCTGGTCGGCGCCATTCCTTATCTTGGAGCCTTGGTGCTGCTGGCAGATGCGCTTTGCATCTTCCGCCCTGGCCGCAACACGCTTCACGATGACCTCGCCGAGACCAAGGTCATCCAGCTTTGATTCAGACCCTGCGGTTCAGTCTTTGATTGCCTGACCTCAGCCCCTGGCGAAACTGGGGGCTGAATGTCCGACCATCCTCTGCTCCGCCTCCTGCCGAAATCGCCTGGCTGCTCCAACGATGAGCTGCTCGGGCAGTTTTTGGAATATGTGGCGGAGAAAAACCTGGAGCTTTACCCCGCGCAGGAGGAGGCCATCCTGGAGCTGTTCGAGGATAAAAACGTCATCCTCAACACGCCCACCGGCTCGGGCAAATCCCTTGTGGCCACGGCGCTGCATTTCCGATCGCTGGCCAAAGGGCGGCGCTCGGTTTACACCTGCCCGATCAAGGCGCTGGTGAATGAAAAATTCCTGGCCCTGTGCCGGGATTTCGGCCCGGAGAATGTCGGCATGGCCACGGGGGATGCGACGGTGAACCGCAACGCGCCCATCCTCTGCTGCACGGCGGAGATCCTGGCCAACTATGCGCTGCGCGATGGCGAGAACGCCCCGTTCCATGAGGTCATCATGGACGAGTTCCACTACTACTCGGATCATGAGCGCGGTGTGGCCTGGCAGGTGCCGCTGCTCACCATGCGGAAGTCGCGCTTCCTGCTCATCTCCGCCACGCTGGGGGCGACGGATTTTTTCCAGCGCGAGCTGGCCCGGCTGACGCAGGCGGAGAGTGTCATCATCTCCTCCCAGACGCGGCCGGTGCCGCTGGAGTTCAACTATGCCACCACGTCTGTGGACGTGACGCTGCAGGAGCTGGTGGAGGCGAAGAAAACGCCGGTTTATCTGGTGCACTTCACCCAGAACGATGCCGCCCAGGCCGCGCAGGATCTGATGAGCCTGAACTTCTGCTCCACCGCCGAAAAGACGGCCATCAAAGAGTGCCTGGAGGGGGCCAAATTCACCAGTCCGTATGGCAAGGAAGTGAAGAAGTATTTGCATCATGGCGTGGGCATTCACCATGCGGGTCTGCTGCCCAAATATCGCATGCTGGTGGAAAAGCTGGCGCAGCGTGGGCTGCTGAAAGTCATCTGCGGCACGGACACGCTGGGCGTCGGCGTGAATGTGCCCATCCGCACGGTACTGCTGACCCGCCTGAGCAAATACGGCGGCCAGAAAGTGGCCACGCTGACCGCGCGTGATTTCCACCAGATCACCGGGCGTGCCGGGCGGCGCGGGTTTGATGACATCGGCTTCGTCGTGGCCCAGGCCCCGGAGCACATCATCGAAAACGCCAAGATGGAGGCCAAGGCCGCTGGCGATGTGAAGAAGATGCGCAAGATGGTGAAAAAGAAAGCGCCGGAGGGCTTCGTGGGCTGGAGTGAGGACACTTTTAAAAAGCTGCAAACCGCTGCGCCGGAGCCGCTGGTGTCCCGATTCCAGGTCTCCCACGGCATGCTGCTGCAGGTGCTGAGCCGCGAGGGCGACGGCTGCGCCGCCATGCGGGATCTCATCGCCGATTCCCACGAAACGGCCACGGCGAAAAAGCAGCACCAGGACCGCGCCTGGCAGCTCTTTCGATCCCTGGTGGAGCGCAAGATCATATCCATCATCCCGCCGCGCGAGCGCCAGAGCCCGGCGCAAAAACTGCGGCTGAATGTGGAGCTGCAGGATGACTTTTCCCTGAACCACACGCTGTCGCTCTACCTCATTGATACATTGGCGGTCATTGATCCCGCCTCGCCCAATTACGCGGCGGATGTGCTGACGCTGTGCGAGTCCATCTTGGAGAACCCGGACCTGATTCTCCGCCGCCAGCTCAGCAAGGTGAAGGATGAAGCCATGGCCGCCATGAAGGAAGAAGGCGTTCCCTATGAGGAGCGCATCGCCCGGCTGGAGGAGCTGGAGTATCCCAAGCCCTGCCGCGATTTCATCTACAACACCTTCAATGAATTTTCCGCGCTGCATCCCTGGGTTGGCCAAGAAAACATCCGCCCGAAAAGCATCGTGCGCGAGATGTTTGAGAACTTCCGCAACTTCACCGATTACATCCAGGACTACGACCTGCACCGCACCGAAGGCGTCCTGCTGCGGCATCTCTCCTCCGTTTACAAAGTGCTGTCCCAGACCGTGCCGGACACTTTTAAAACCGAGCCCGTGCAGGAGATGGAAGCCTGGCTGGCCGGCCTGCTGCGGGGCACGGACTCCAGCCTGATGGATGAATGGGAGCGCCTGCGCAACCCCGAGTGGCAGCCCGCCGAGGAGAAGGCGGAAGAAGCTCCTGACATCACCCGCAACCGGCGCGAGTTCACCGCCCTCATCCGCACGGAGATCTTCCGTTTCCTGCGTGGCCTCGTCATTGGCGACTATCGCAGCGCCCTCGCCTCCCTCGGCCCGCAGCCCGCTCCTGTGTTGTGGACCGCCGAAACGCTGGCCTCCACCATGGAGCCGTATTACGACGAGCACGACCGCCTGCTGCTGGACAACGAAGCCCGCAACGGCCGCTACACCTTTGTCGAACCGGCTGAAGACCACAAGACCTGGAAAGTTTCCCAAGTCCTCGTGGATCTCGATGCCCTTAACGACTGGCAGGCCGTCTTCACCGTGGATCTGGCCAAGGCGAAGGAAGAGGGAAAACCGGCCTTGGTTTTAGTGAGTTTGGGGCCGGTGGTTGGGGGGTGAAGTGGGTTGAGTGGCGAGCGTCTTGGGGTTGAGGGGAGATGAGTGGATAAGGCGGAGTCCACAGACCAGAATGGCGAGTAGCATCGCTTCGCTCAGCATACACGCGCTCCGGGAAAGGCACCTCGCATGAAGCGCGAGTCTTTTACTCGCCTAACTTTCCTCTGATCTCGCAGAGCGGGAGAGGTGGGGGCGTGGGTGATGCGGAAGTCGGGTGCGGGAAGCTCCTCTTCGGTCTTTCAGCAACCTGGCAGCCTTCTGCCTCCTGGCGGACTTTCTCAGAAAACATCTTGCTCCGTGCTAAGAAATTGGTAACTTCGTTCGTTGTGGCATCCAGATACGGATTCTTTTTCGAATCCTGAGCAGCACGACGTTGCTCATTCCCCACAATTTTTTCTTTCGCATGATTTGTTTGAGCCTTTCCTTACCGCGCCCGCATGACCGGGTGAAGGAAAGCCCGTCCATGCGTCAGACAGCCCCCACGGTGCGATATGTTTGAGATGATCCGTGGAGCGATTAACCCATTTTCACGGGGCGTATTGTGCCCTTTGAACCGAACACAACTGGAGGTCAGCCATTAGCAATCCATTCAATAATTTGAGCGCCGGCCAATTCGGCGCGCGTCCTAACGCCAATCCACCCCCTGCGCAACCTGCTGCCGGGGCCACATCCCCTGCCGCCGGCACACCCAGCGCCCCTGTGAACCGTCCCGCCCCTGGCGGCTACCAGCCTCGTACCGGCGGGGGGCCTCCCTTTAACCGGCCCGGTGGTGGCCGACCCCAGCGCAACAACAGCCGCTATGCGGACCAGACCCGGGTGAACGAGCGCATCCGTGCGCCGAAGGTGCGCGTGGTGGACGGCATCACCAACCAGCAGTACGGCGTGCTGCCGACCCAGCAGGCCCTGCGCATGGCCAAGGAGCGCGGGCTGGACCTGGTTGAGGTGGCCTCCAATGCGGAGCCGCCGGTGTGCAAAATCGTTGACTACGGCAAGTACAAGTACATCCAGGAGAAGCACAAAAAAGAGGCTCACAAGCACCAGAAAGGCGGCAAGCTGAAAGAGCTTAAATTCCGCATCGGCATTGATCCGCATGATTATCTCATCAAGATCGTCCATGCGGAAGACTTTCTGGCGGAAGGTCACAAAGTGCGCATCCAGCTCCAGTTCCGCGGCCGCCAGATGGCCCACCAGGAACTGGGCCATGCCCTGGCGGCCAAGATCAAAGCCGACCTGCTGACCATGGGCCATGCGGACCAGGAGCCGAAGATGGCCGGCCGTAACATCAACATGCAGATGAGCCCGCTGCCTGAACGTCAGCGTCATCGTAAGTTCAAGACCCACCTGAAGGGCGTGACGGACGAAAAAGACATGCACCAGGGTGATCATGACCCGCGTGAGGACAAGCATGAGGAACATGATGACCACCATGATGATCATCATGCCGACGCTCCTGCGGCTGAAGCGGCCGAGGCCCCAAAGGCGCCTCCTGCACAAAGTTAAGACCCCTCTTTGAGGTTTTTCAAAGGTTGGCCGTGGTTTTCCCCAAACCACGGCCAATATGTTTTGGCCTATCTCCCCCACTGATTTCCATGCCCCGACTCCTGCTTTTTGACATTGATGGAACCCTTCTCGATACCGGCGGTGCCGGCGGCGCCTCGCTGCTGGATGCGGTTGAAGAGGTGCTGGGGGTGGCGCGTGAAAAACTGCCGCCGCTGGATCTGGCGGGCGCGACGGATGGCGGCGTGATCCGCAAGCTGTTCGGCCAGACGGGCCATGAGGTGACGGACACACTGGTGCGCCAGTATCTGGAGTGCTACCTGCAGCGTCTCCAGGCGCGGTTAAACCACAGCTCCTTCGCCGGACAGACGCTGCCGGGCGTGCTGTCCCTGCTACCCCTGCTGATGAACCGCGCGGACGTGGACGTGGGCCTGCTGACGGGCAATGTCCGCGCCGGGGCGGAGGCGAAGCTTCAGCGCTTTCAGCTGCACCCCTATTTCCTGGACGGCGCTTTTGGCGATGATGCAGAGGACCGGAATCTGCTGGGGCCGGTGGCGCTGCGCCGGATGCAGGCCATGACGGGCCGCGCTTATACTGCGGACCAGGTCATCGTCATCGGGGACACGCCGAAGGACATCGCCTGCGCCCATGCCATAGGGGCACGCTGCCTGGCCGTGGGCACCGGCCACTTTGCGGCCTCTGCCCTGGCGGCTCATGCCCCCTGGCAGGTCCGGGAAAGCCTGGCGGAGGCGGAGGAAGTCTGCGAACTGCTGCTGTCATAAAAGTATCTGATTACCGCCCTCCTCTCATGAGCCTGCTGAATGAAGCCTGGATGCGCCAGGAATGCGCCGCGCTGGACCTGCCCTGGCAGGTGCGCGTGGTGGATGAGATCCCTTCCACCAGCGATGCACTGCGCACGGCTGCGCTCCAGGGCGAAGGTCATGGCAGCGTCCTTTTTGCCGAATCCCAAACGGCCGGACGCGGGCGGCGTGACAACCGCTGGACCGCCCCGCGCGGCCTGGACCTGATGTTTTCCATCCTGCTGCGGCCGGAGGAGCCCGTGGCCCTGTGGCCGCGCTTCACCACGCTGGCGGCGCTGGCCCTGTGCCGGGCGGTTGAGGAGGAGCTGCCGCTGGAACCGCAGATCAAATGGCCTAACGACATTTACGTCAACGGACGCAAGGCCTCCGGCCTGCTGGCGGAGGCCGTCACCACGCCGCAGGGCATGGCGCTGGTGCTGGGCATCGGCCTGAATGTGAACGCCCGCGAGTTTCCCCCAGAACTGGCGGAGACGGCCACCTCCCTGTTTCTCTCCCTGCCCGCCGGCATCCAGGTGCGTGAGCTGGACCGCGGCCCGCTGGCCCTCCGCCTGCTAAAGGAGCTGGCGTTTCAGTTCCGGCATCTCAGCACCGGGTATGATGAAGCGGTGGCCGCCGTGCGCCGGCGGAGCTGGCTCATCGGCAGGCAGATCCGGGCCACGGTGGAAGGCCGGGAGATCTATGGCCGCGCCCTGGACATCAACCAGGAAGGCCATCTCATCCTGGCCATGACAGACGGCAGCCTGCGCACCCTAACCAGTGCTGAAGGTGTGCGCCAGGTGGTCTCATCATGAAAAAAACCGAAAACCGCTCACAGTTTCAGAGGCCAGAATAACGGCACCAGCAGCAGTATCACCGTCAAGCTGATCACCATCAGGCCGCTTCCCACCTTGATAAAATCACTGAACCTGTACTTGCCCGGACCATACACAAGAATGGAACTGGGCTCAAAGGGAGTCAGCACGGAAATGCTGGCACTAAGCATGATCGCAATCCCAAAAGTACGCGGGTTGGCCCCCATGCTGTCTGCCGCTTCCAGGGCGATCGGGAGCACCACCAGCGCAGCGGCTGCATTGGTCATGGGCTGGGTGAGCAGGAACGTCAGAACGCAGAATCCAGCCAATACACTCATCGCTCCATAGGGATTGAGCAAATGCGTCACCACTCCTGCCACCAGCTTGTCTGCACCTGAAGCAGCCATGGCTGTGCCAAAGGCCGTCATGCCGCCGATCAAGATCAGCAGCCGCCAGTCAATGTTCTCATAAGCTGTGTTCAGACTGATGCAGCGGGTGGCCAAAGCCAGTAACGCCGTCATCAAAAAAGCCACGGAGGCCGGCACCAGTCCATAACTGCTGGCCGTCACCGCCAGGGCAAAGGCAATCAGCAGCGCCACCCCCCGCTTCCGGGCTGAGACACTGTAGCTATGCTCCGTGATGACCACCATCTCGGCCTCTTGCTCAAATTTCTGGAAGCGGTCATACGGCCCCTGCAGAAGCAACAGATCCCCTGCATGCAGAACCACATCCGCCATATGGTCATTCAGCGTGCGGTCTCCACGGAGAAGCGCCAGGACCGACAACCCCGTACGACGGCGAAAATTGCTCCCGCGCAGGGTCTGGCCGACCAGGCCTGAACGCGGCGTGAGTACGACTTCCGCCACACTCGCATCGGTCATGTCCACCCCGGAGCGCCGCAGTTGCACATCCTCACGGATATCAATCCCTTCAATCTTCTTCACCTTGATGAGGTTCCGCACCTTCCCGGCCACCAACACAACGTCACCTTCCTCAAAAAGCGTTTGGGGTCCGAGCAGCAAATCAGACTCACCCCGCCGCACCTTGACGACCTGGAACTCCAAAACAGAGAAATCCGAATTGAATGCCACCTGTCCGATCAACGGCGAGTCCGGCAAGATCACCACCTCAGAAAGATATTCCCGGATCTGTCCACCATCGTCATCATGCGCTGCCCGGTCACGTTCCGGCACCCACCGCATGCCAACTGTCAGCAAGTAAACGAGCCCGCATCCAAACAGGATCAGGCCGATTGGCGTGATCTCAAACATGCCGATCTCCCCCAGCCCGCGCGTCTTCATCGCCCCGCTTACCGCCACATTGGTGGAGGTGCCAATGAGCGTACATGTCCCGCCCAAAATCGAGGCAAATGACAGCGGCATCAGGAGCCGCGAAGGGGAGATCTTCAACCGCCGCGCCATGCCGATGACCGGTCCCAGGAACATGGCTGTCACCGTCGTATTGTTCATGAAGGCCGAGATGCCTCCCACACTCAACATCATCCCCGCTGCCACCCGTTCGGGCTTGCCTCCCGACGTTTTGGCCAGCAAACTTCCCAGACTGTCTAAAACTCCGGTGTCCCGCAAAGCTGCGCCAATGATGAAAATGGAGCCCAGCATCACAATGATCTCATTGCCAAAGCCCGCGAAGGCCTCCTGCACATTCAGCACGCCAAAGATCACCAGCAGGCTAAGCAGGCCCAGCGTGACCAGGTCCACAGAGATCTTCTCCGAGGCAAAAAGGATGACGGCCCCCACTAGCAGGCCAATAACAAGATAGGGTTCCATGAACGAGCGCCGATGATGGGCGGGAACCGCCCGCTGACGAGTGAATTAATCGAACGATAGGCAGAGATTTTCGTCCGGTTCAGGGCGCACGGCCTTCTTCCACGTCCATGAGGTCAAAGAACGTCACGATGTCCTCGCGGTCGCCCAGGCCCGCCTCCGCGCGCTGCTGGATGAGCCCTGGCGTGGCGGCATCCCGCCAGCCGCGTTTCATCATGAAGCCGTTGAAGAGCTCGATGTGCTCCTTGTCCGGCGTGCGCCCGTTTTCAAAGCACCATTCCAGCACTTCCTCATCCGTGCCGCCTTCCAGCGTGCGCTGGCTCAGCGCGGCGAAATCCACGCCCAGCAGGCAGCAGATGCGGTCATCAAAGGTGCGGCTGCCGGGGATCACATCCAGGTGATAACCCGGCGGCAGGCTGCCTTCCCGGGCATTCAGCCGGATCTTGTCCAGAATCCGGCCAAAAACCATGATGCCGCCAACCATGTCGCGAGGGGAACGAAGAGGAAATGCCATGCTCATCCTTAGCGCACGTTTCCCCCGCTGGTCAATGCTGCCGCAGCGCCTAAAAATGACCTTTCCTGAGCGGTTTTCCAGAGCCAGTCCCGGTCTGGCCACGTCGTAGGAGAACCCTTTGACACTGCGATGATGTCCAATCCCAGTCTCTCACGTGGGAGGCAACTCCGAACTTAGAGAATCTGCTGACTCCAGTTCTCCAGCGTCAGACCAGGCATGCGCTCAAAGTGACGGGTGTTTCCTGTGATGACAATGGCATTGTGCGCGCGGGCGATGGAACCAATCATCATGTCGGCATCGGCCAGACCTCGACCTATCTTTTCAATGTCCGCTTTAAACAACCCGAAAAACTGCGCCGCGTGCTGGTCCATGCCCAGCACGCGGAGAGTTTTCAAGAAGGCATCCACGGCACGTTTGTTTTCCAGCGGTTTGGCGGATTTCGCCGCGCCGTAATAAAGCTCGCAGGCGGTGATGATGGTGGTGGCCACTTCATCGTAAATACTTCGCCGCTTGCGGATAATTTCCTCACGGCCGCGCAGGATCTCGATGCAGTGGTCGGTATCCAGAATCCTCATAGGGTGATCTCGCGGCCAGGGGTGCGTGCCGCATAGAGGGCCTCAATTTCCGCCTCCACACTGACATCGGATTCCCAGGTGCCTGCGAGTTTGTCCCAGGCATCGGCTTGTTCATTCACGCGGTATTCATCCCAGTTTTCGATTTTCATAGGGGTGGCTGGTTTGTCGAATGAACGCTCAAGGCGGTGGATGATCTCTTTATTAAGGCTGCGGTGCGCACGCTCAGCCGCACTGCGAAGGCTCTCAATGAGCGTTTCAGGCAAGGATTTTAGCGTGAATGCTGTCATGGTTCCATTATGCAACCATTTTGATTTGGAGCAAGGATTATTTCAAGCTCAGGCTCTTGATGTACTGCACCAAGCTCTCTATCTGCGATTCATTGAGGATGCCGGCGTAGATGGGCATGCCGGTGTCGAATTTTTCAAAGCCCTTCACCACCTTGGCATTCGGGTCCGTGATGGATTCGCGGAGGTAGGCTTCATCGGCGAGGGCGGACTTGCCGCCTTTGCCGAGAATGCGCTCAGTGCCGCAGATGCCTTTCCAACTGGGGCCGACTTTGCCGACGGTGCTGCCGTCAATGCTGTGGCAGGCCATGCAGCCGATCATCTGGTAGAGCTTGGCCCCTTCTTCGATGATGGGCTTGACCAGGGAGATTCAGGTGCGGGGAGCCGCACTTGGCGCTGCGCTGGTAGCTCCAGCGCTCGGCGCTGGCAGGGTCGCTGGCCAGCTTCGCGTTAAAGCGCAGCAGCAGGCCCTTGTCCATGGGTGTCATTTCCTTCAACAGCACGCGCGGCTGGTCGGTGTAGCGCAGGCGGACGAGGCCGCTGAGCTTCTTCGCCGTCGTGCCCCAGACCTGGAAACCGACGACGTAAAGCTGGCCGTCGGCGGGATTCACTTGGGCATTGAGCGAGCCGAAATCGAAGTCGCGCTCAAAGCTCATGACGGTGGCCTGGGGGCGTGTAAATCGGTCGTTCATCAGCACGCGGAAAAGCTCGGGCCGGTTGTAACCGACGTGGATGAGCTCGTCATTGAGCGGGCCCATTTTGGCCCCGATGAGCCAGGTCTGGGTGGCACCGCTGGGGTTCACCGGATGCGGCAACCATACCATCGGCTCCGCAATCGTGGCGGGGTAAACTTCCTCCGGGGCGATGGTGGGCAGGTGACCGTAAAATTGGTTATTCCCGATGATCTGGATGGGCGTGGACGGGACGTAATTGCCCTGCTGGTCACTGGCGGTGACGAGGCCGGCTTTCGGGTTCACCCCGATCTCGGCTGTCTGGGCGAAGAGATTACAGAACATTTCATAACGGTCGGCCTCCTTGTCGCCATTGGTATCCACCAGTTTCCAGATGCCGCTGCGGTCATAGACAAACAGTTTGTCCTTTCGGGACACGATGCTCATCGGCTCATGCAGGCCGGAGGCGAAGCGCTTCCATGTCACCTTTTCCAGGTCGCCCTTCAGGCCGGAGATGAGCCAGACATCACCGTCGAAGGTGACGCCTGCGGCATCGCCCTGGTCATTGAGAAAGGTGATGTCGGCAAGGCGGACATTGCGCTTCCAGGGATTCGGGACGGACAGGGGGATTTCGTCGAGAACGTAGGCGTCCGGGGATTTGGAAAGGATGGCCTGGGTGGCGACGGTCTCGGGCCAGTGGACGAGAGAAAACGGATGTGTCTGACTCGCCGGATCATCAACGGATGACGGTGAGCCGCTGTAAGTGATCGTTAAAGAGGCATTTGTTTCGGAAGGCTCGATTTCGACATACTGAACATCTCCGCTCGTTTCTGGCGTGATTCGGGCCGGTGCATTTTTGTCTTTGTTCCACGCAAAACAGAGGTGTGAAGGCCATTTACAGGGGTGCCCAGCACGAGCATGACGTGTTTCGAGTGCGGCGGAAGCTGAATGTATCTCTGAACAGAAGGCTCTTTTTTCCCGTTGGTGATAAAATACCTGATCCCCCAGCTTTCATACCGCTAAAACTACTGCCCGATAGACCGCCACGCCCCACCTCATCCAGGCTGGGGCCGGGCTCGAGGGGGTCGGTGAAACTCGGCTTTTCGCCGATTTGCCAGCCAGGGTAAATGCCGGTGGTCAGCCACACATTGCCCACCGGTTTCGGCAGGTATTCCTGGCCGTCTTTGGTCTTTTGGCCGGCGATGTGGTAGGAGCCGGGGGCGAGGGCATCGGGGGTGAGGAGGGCTTTGTCTTCTTCACCTTCCCATATGGCGGAGATGCGAAGGAGGTCGGTATCGAAGCATGTCCAGAAATTATGGCCGATATTAAGAATCAGACCGCAGGGGGTGATGTTGATTTTTGGGGATGCCTTCGCCGAGATGGCGACAGTCGAGCAAGCTGTGCATCATGAATCATATAGCACACTGGAAACGTCGGGGGAGTTTGGCTGACATAAAGGATTGCCTTCAAGCCTATTAAAGATTTGCATCTTTTTGAACTGCCTGTAGTTTTGAGGCGCGCCCCTTTTTCAGTCGTACTCGTTAATATTTAACCTTAGAATGAAATTGTGATATTTAAAGATATTTGCGATAAATACTTATTCCAAAAATTAAGAGACCGAGGTTGGATGAGTTATCCCAAATCGACACCTTCAGTGGAGGCATTCAACGCAGCACTTGCCAACCTCAAGAGATCATTGAGTCCGAATCTAGCAGGAAAGACTCCGCCTTCTTCGAAGGATTATTATGCTCGTCTTCAAGCGATTCCTCTTCTGATCTGGTGGGGGGAGCGGAAGCTGGCAAACGCGTACGCGCAAGACATATTTACCAAAGAGACGGAGTCTGGGTGGCCCAAAGGAGATGAATTGCTAGAACTTGAGTTGACCCATCGTTTTCTGACCGCTGAGGATCTAATGCTGGATGATGTCGTGGAACGTCTACTCGTCCGAATTGAGGCTGAGGTAGCCGAGCTTCAGTCGCCACGGCCTAATGCTCAGGAAGTCTCCTCGCACTTGAAGACTCGCTGGCTTGCAGGGCAACTCAGTTCCTATGAACTGGGTAGAGGCGGGAAGGCCCTACTTGGAAGAGGAGAGCATGAGCTGGCGGGAGGTCTTCTGAAAATGGCGGCTCAAGAGCAGCGCGAAGACGGGACTTACCCTAGCCTTCACCAGTCCGGGCACACCTGCCTAAAAGGCCTGTTAGAGATGGCCTCTGCATGGTTTAGGGCCGGGGATCTGGTAGCCGGGGAACGGGCCTTTGGGGCCTTTTTGAAGAGTTTCGGAAAGGGCCAGTTTTTTTCGTCACCCACCTCCCCGTATGCGGGGCCAGAGGCGCTGATTCATGCAACAACGTTTTTAGAAACGTTGAGGGACCGTGTCACCTGCACCTTCGAGGCGACGGCAATGCGGTTTCCCAAGAGCATCGCCAGTGATGACGGTCGTTTCAAAATTGTAGATGAACTGGTAGCAAAACACCGGCCTAAAGTGGTGGCGGATATCGGTTGTGGAAAAGGACGCTTTATCAGGCTGCTAAAGGAAAGATATCCGGAGATCAATGCGATTGCCGTGGATCTCTCCACCACGATGCTGGAGGAGTTGCCTTCCGAAATCACCGCCCGTCAAGGGACTTTGCTCAACACCAGTCTGGCCACTGGTTCTGTGGATCTGGTGTTTTGTGTGGAGGCACTCGAGCACGCGCTAAACACTCGTGCGGGCGTTCAAGAGCTTGCCCGGATCACTGCTCCGTCAGGCGTTCTTGTCATCATCGACAAGGATGTAAAGAAACTGGGAACCCTGCAGATTTGCGACTGGGAACAATGGTTTGACCGCGAAGTGCTGTCAGGCTGGATGAAGGAAGAAGGCTTTCGAGTGACCGTGCTGGATCGGATTGATCATGGTGGAATCTCCGGAGAAGACAGACTATTCCTGGCCTGGGTGGGTGAAAATTCCCAAAACACAGAATCTCAACGCACATTGACAGAGTAATATGCAGACCTTTAGATATGCAGCCAGGATCCTCCACAAAAAAAGCCATCGCTGGGGCGCGACGTGGGAGGCGCAACGGGAAATGATGCGAGAGCGGATCTTTGGGGTGTCCCAGGATCCGGGACCAGAAAAGGCGGTGGAGGCCTGCCTAGAGTGGCTCCTCCAAGCTCAGGAAAAATCTGCATCCGGTGATGGCGGAGTGGCCCGGCATTACAGTCTGGTCAGCGGTTGGGGAGCCTCATATCCTGAAACAACGGGTTACATCATACCGACCATTCTGGACCATGCGCACCGACGTCAATGTTCCAGACTGAAGGCCGCCGCCGCCCGCATGTTGGAATGGCTGGTTTCCATTCAAATGCCCAACGGGGCCTTCCGTGGCAGCCACATGCATTCACCTGTGGAAGCACCCGTCGTGTTCGACACAGGGCAGATCCTTATTGGCCTCTCGGTCGGAATGAAAAATTTTGGGTTGTCTTATGAGGATCCTGTAAAACGCGCCTCACGCTGGCTAATAGAGGTGCAGGATGCGGATGGTGCCTGGCGCCATCCCAACCCTTTTGTCGCAGGTGGAGATCACGTCTGGGAGACTCACGTCGCCTGGGGTTTGCTGGAGGCTTCAAGGTCCACTGGCGTGGCAGCTTATGGTGAGGCCGGGTTGCGAAACATGCGTTGGGCCGTTTCTCGGCAACTTCCCAATGGTTGGTATCAAGACTGTGGCATGGGGGATGATAACGACAATCCGCTGACGCACACCCTGGCCTATACCCTCAGGGGTATACTGGAAGGTTATCGGTTCTCCGGTGATCCGGCCCTCCTTGCGGCCGCTGTCCAGACGGCAGACGGGCTTCTTTCCGCTCGTGACAAGGACGGAGCTCTGCCGGGCCAATTGGACAAAAATTGGAAAGGCACCGTTCGCTGGATCTGCCTGACCGGACTTTCCCAGACCGCGATTTGCTGGTTGATGCTTTATCAAGATACGGGTCGCGAGGACTACCTCAATGCGGCGTTTACAGCCAACCGCTATGTTCGAAGCACTCTCCGACTTGAAGGCCCCTCCGAGCTGAGAGGAGGTGTCAAAGGCTCCTTGCCGGTCAACGGAGAATACTGTCGTTTCCAGTTTATAAACTGGGCGTGCAAATTTCTGATTGATGCTTGCACGCTCGAAATGGATATCCGAGCTGCTCGCTCCGCCCTTCCCCGGGGGTAGTTTAAAATTGCCAGCTGAGGTGCGCCAAAATCTTGGACCACGAAAATAAGGCCCCACTCAAATTGAGCACCGTGATCCGAAAACGTTATAGCACTGACTTAAAGCCCTGGCCCTGGAGCTGGTCAGCCTTGGCAATACCGTCCCTCAGGTGGCCCAGGAGCTGAGCATCAGCACCAGCTCTTTTACCGCTGGGCCCAACCCCAAGGCCAGTCGGCGCAGCTCGGGATCGCAGCCTCTCTTACCCCGCCGGGGCGGGGCGAAGCGGACGAGCTGCGCCGACTACGACCTCCTACACATTGAGTGCGACATTAAAAAAAGCCTCAGCCATCCTCGGCACACAAACCCTGCCCACATCCTTAGGAACATCCTACAACTTCACCCCCAGACAGGGGCAGCATCCGCCAGATCTGCCAGGAACTGGGCCTGCCCCTCAGCAGCTTTTACCACGCCGCCATCGTTATCAGACACCCGACAGTTTGAAACCCAAGCCCAAATCCAGACCCATAACCAATCTATAAATTAAGCGACACGGGTCAAGAAATGCGCTGCACTTCATTGTCAGTGGATTCGAGTGTTATGACATTCATTTTGACCCAAATAGCAGGCCATTTTTGTGTCAAAAACCAGATCCATTGTTACTGAAATATTCACCTCCTGAAGTCACAAAAAATACCTGGTTTTGATGATTGATGGCCCAAGCTTCCCCGAAGGCACCTCAATACAAATCCTCCACCTCGGAGGTGGCGGGGGCGGTTTCAGATTCATCGCCGGAATCGGGGGCCTGCCAGAGGCCGGGCTCCACGTGGCCGAAGACGCGGGGGAGAGTGGCGGTGAGGTGGGTGAGCTGGCGCTCGAGCTCGCGCACGAAGGCTTCGATGGCGGGGCCGAACTGGCCTTTGGCCAGGGAGCCGGAGGCGGCGGTGAGGCAGACTTCCAGGCTGAGCTCGCTGAGGAGGGGCTCCAGGCCGTAGCCGATCATGGTCACGGCGCGCCGGCGCGGGGTGTCCAGGAGCAGGAGGACGCCGTGATTGTCCCCGGCCCGCTCGACGGCGCTGAAGAGGCTGGCGCGGTTAAACAGCCAGAAGGCCTGGATGGCCAGGGGCACCTGGGGGGGCACTTCCATGAGCACGGCGGCAAAGCTGAGCTGGGGGAAGCGCTGGTGCAGGGCATGGACGGTCTTCAGCACCTCCCGCCGCCGGCCGGCGGAAAGCGTCCGCGCGACATCTGCCAGGGGTGCGTCCAGCATGGGCGGAATGCCCATGACGGGGCCCAGGGCATCGAGGCTGAAGCCGCACTGGCCACAGGAGGCATCGTGCTCCAGTGCAGGGGTTCGGCAGGCAGGGCAGCGCATGGGTGAGTGTGACCGCTTCGTTCACCGCCTGCAAAAGCTTTCACCGCGCAGTTATATTTACGCAGGCTCTCCCACAACTGGCAGATACGGATCTTCATGCAGCACCGGTTTTTTGGAGCCGCTGAGAATCAGAATCCATTCCCGCAGACAGCCCAGGAAAATAATACTCACGGCAATCAGGAAAAAACCGGTCACCCAGGCATTTACCATTCCGTTGAACTTTAGATGCCCCCAGTTGGACAGTTCCGTCGCGGTGCCCCCCGCTGCGATCTTGGCGGCATAGAAATCAGCCTGAGCCAAGAAACCCATGCGGGGGTCTGCATCGAAGAGCTTGATGAAGCCCGCCGAAAAAGTCGCCGTCATCAGGAGTGCCAGAGGAGCCAACGTCACGGCGGTGTATCGGGCCTTGCCCATTTTGATCAGGATAGTGGTACCCAGACAGAAGGCGATCACGGCCAGCAACTGGTTGGCAATGCCAAACAGCGGCCACAGGGTATTGATACCGCCCAGCGGATCCACCACGCCCTGATAAAGGAAATAACCCCACATGGAAACCAGGAGGGCGCTGGCGAAGACGTTGGCTGGGAGGCTCTTGGTATTGCCCAGGGGCTTCCACATATTTCCCATGAAGTCCTGGAGAATGAAGCGCCCTACGCGGGTGCCGGCGTCAATGGTGGTCAGGATGAACAGCGCTTCAAACATGATGGCAAAGTGGTACCAGAAACCCATCCACTGGGCACCAAAGGCACGGGCAAACATCTGCGCCATGCCGACGGCAAAGGTGGGCGCACCGCCAGTGCGGCCAAACATGGTGGGTTCTTCCACATCAGCGGCAAGCTTGTTCATGCCTTCCATCGTGACCGGGTAGCCTGCGGCATTGATCGTCGCAACGACCGCTTCAGGGGCCTGGCTGTTGTTGATGCCGGCATTGATGGCGAAGTATTCACCGGGCTGTAGGGCACAGGCGGCGATGAGGGCCATCAGGGCCACGAGCATCTCGGTGACCATGGCACCGTATGCGACGCTGCGGATGGAGTCTTCACGATCCAGCAACTTCGGCGTGGTGCCGCTGGAAATGAGCGCGTGGAAGCCGGAGATGGCGCCACAAGCAATGGTGATGAACACAAAGGGGAAAACTTTTCCAAAGAAGACCAGGCCCTCACCGCTGCTGGCAAAGGGAGTGATCTTGGGCATATGCAGTTCCGGAGCCACCCAGAGAACGGTCAGCGCCAGCACCGCCACAGTGCCGATTTTCATGAAGGTGCTCAGGTAGTCGCGCGGAGCCAGCAACATCCACACGGGCAGCACGGAGGCGGCGAAACCGTAGATCATGATGGCCCAGGCCATCCACTCGCCTTTTTGCAGGAAATAGCTCTCAATGCCCCAGGCATCGAGCTTGCTGCCTGCCCAGACGCTGACCAGCAGGCCGACGATGCCAAAGATGGTAATATCGCGGACGCTAACTTTAAAAATGGTGTGCGCCACGCCCATGATGAAGGCCAGCGGGATGGTCATGGCGATGGTGAACAGGCCCCAAGGGCTGTGGGCCAGGGCCTTCACGACCACGAGGCTCAGTACGGCCAGAAGGATGGTCATAATCACCAGCACGGAAACCATGGTCACAAAACCAACAACCGGATTCACCTCATCCTTCAGCATCTGGCCCAAGGACTTGCCCCCGCGGCGGATGGAGGCAAACATCACAATCGCATCATGCACCCCACCGCCCAGGGTGGCCCCGACCAGAATCCAGAGCATGCCTGGCAGGTAACCAAACTGCGCGGCCAGCACCGGGCCTACCAGCGGCCCCGGACCGGCGATGGCTGCAAAGTGGTGGCCAAAGACGACCCATTTGTTGGTAGGGACATAATCTTTACCGTCTTGCTTGGTGTGCGCAGGCGTGGCGCGTTCCTTGTCCAAAACCAAAACCTTCGTGATCAGCCACTTGCTGTAAAACCGGTAAGCCACGGCAAAGGAGCATGCACCTGCCACCACCAGCCACAAAGCATTGATCGGCTCATCATTATTTAAGGCAGAAACGGCAACACCGGCTGCGCCCAGCGCAGAGATGGCGGTCCATAGAAGAATGCGGAGAACTTTGGGCATAAATGGGCGGTCAGATTAAAGGGACACTGGCGGTGAGCAAGAAAGAAGGCACGACATTAACGCACTTGGACAGAAATTTTATGCTCTCCGGGGCAAAATGCGATCCTCACTCCGCCCTCCGCGTGCCGCCCGCTCCGCCTCCTTCACACGGACCGCTTCACCACCACCTGCTGCTGGCGGGTTTTGAGGATGCTGTCCGCAGGCAGCACGCCGCCGAAGCTGCTGAGCGGATAAACGATGCTGCGGCGGCCGATGAGGGTGCCTGGATTGATGACGCTGTTGCAGCCGATCTCCGCGTGGTCGCCGATGACAGCGCCAAATTTCCGCATGCCCGTCGGATAGGTCTTTTTGGCATCCGCCACGGTGACCTCGCCCCGGTCCAGGCGGACATTGGAAAGCACCACGCCCGCGCCCAGGTGGGCCTTGTAGCCGAGGATGGAATCTCCCACGTAGTTATAATGGGGCACCTCGCAGTGGTCAAAAATGACGCAGTTTTTAAATTCGCAAGAATTTCCCAGCACGCAGGCATTTCCCACGATGACGTTTTCACGGATGTAACAGCCGGCGCGGATCATGCAGTTTTTGCCGATCCAGGCGGGGCCTTTGATCACGGCACCGGGCTCAATGGTGGTGCCTTCATCAATGAAGACATCCTCGCCGATGTAGGCGCCCTGGGGGATGATGCAGCGCATTTCCCGCTGCAGGCGGAAGTCCAGGTAGGAGACAATCTTCGTCAGCGCGGCCCAGACGGGCTCATTGGCCGGAAAGAGGATGCCGTGTTGGGTGTGGTTGAGGTCCAGAAAATCAGCGGGAGCGTGCATGGGAAAGGAAAGCCGGGGGCAGTATTCTGTATTCGGCAGGCAGTTTTCGGTGTTCAGTTTTCTGGGTCCGGTATTCAGTATGGAGGGTGCATCATCCCGCCTCGCAGATTCCCGCAGGCCGGGATCATCCGGTATTCGTCATTCGTCATTCCTTCCTGCCCCCTTACACGGTGAGGACTTCTTTTTCCTTGGAGGCCATGTGGGCCTCCAGATCGGCGATCTTGCTGTCCGTGAGGGCCTGGACTTCTTTTTCCAGCCGGTGCAGGTCGTCCTCGGTGATGATGCTTTCCTTTTCGCCTTTTTTCAGTTCTTCGATGGCATTCCGGCGGGCGGAGCGGACGCGCACCTTGGCCTCTTCGCCCATCTGCTTGACCAACTTCACCATCTGCTCGCGCCGCTCCTGGGACAGGGCGGGGATGGGCAGGCGGATGACTTTGCCCTCGATGCTGCCATTCAGGCCCAGGCGGGATTCGCGGATGGCGCGGTCAATATCATGGAGGGTGGCGGAGTCAAACGGCTCAATGCGGATGAGGCGGGAATCCGGTGTGGTGATCATCGCGAGCTGCTTCAGCTTCATGTGGGAGCCGTAGCTGTGCACGTGAACATCCAGCCCCTCCACCAAGCCGGGGGAGGCTTTGCCCGTTCTCACAGCGGCAAATTCATGGATGGCGAATTCGACCGCCTTGGTCATCGCTTCTTCGCATTCCAGCATCGTCATTTCAGGGTCCATGGACATATCAGTATCAGGGTAAAAAGGTCAATTGAGGCTCACAGGATGCCCGCCACTGCCGCCCCTGTCCACTGCGGAGTTGCTCACTTCAGCATCCTCGCCACACGTGGAGCTAAGGGGATTCGAACCCCTGACCTTCTCATTGCGAACGAGACGCTCTACCAACTGAGCTATAGCCCCGGTACGCTTATGGGTCATGCCCGGATAACCAAAAGTCTAACAGATCACGGACGGCTGTCCAGCCGGATGTCAAAGTTTGCATCTCGCCCCACGCCCGACTTCCGCACCTCCAGCCTTCCCACCTCTCCCGCACTGCGAGGCCGGAGGAAAGCCAGCCGAGCAGAATGCTCGTGCTCCATGCGAGGCGCGCCAAGCCCGGCTCATCACGGGGATTTATATCCCTGTGAAATAAAAAGACCGGAACGTTTAATGTTCCGGTCTTTATGTTTGGATTCAGTTCTGGCTTGGCTTCCGCAGGGTCAATTGGCCGTCTTGTCTTCAGCCTTGGCCGTGGTTGGCCTCTTGGTGGTCAGATCAAGAAAGTCACGCATGATATTTACGGCTTCCAGTTTCATTGGCTCAAGACCATAGGGGAATTTGGCCAGCTCGGAAGCAGCGTCTTCGCCGTCTTCTTTGGCGGCCATTTTCATGCCAGTACTCTGCTCACGGGTGAATGCAGACTCAGGAACAAGTTCGGCGGCATCCACATTGTCCAGCGTCAGGTGATAGACCTTGAAGCCGTCGTCCTGGAGCTTTTCATTCAGCGCTTTCACACGCTCGGCGCGTTCAGCTTCTTGCTTCTCCCTGCGCGCTTTGGTTTCGGCTGTTTCCTTCTGGCGCTCCGCCAAGCTGAGGGAGGCCACATTGCGGTCAATACGCTCCTTCAGGCGCTGGGACTCATCCAGCACATACTGGAATTCGGGATTGTTTGCCAAGCGGCTGGTCAGGCGGTTGCGCAGCTCGTCCAGCGGGTAGGGCTTCTCATTGACCAGGCTGTAGCGGCGGGCAGGAATGGTGTCATACGGCAGCGGGTTGTCGGCAGAGCCTTCGCCGATGTCCAGCACGTCGCGGATGGAGGGCAGGACGAGGTCCGGCTCCACGCCTTTAAGCTGGGTGGACCCGCCGGCGATGCGGTAAAATTTCTGGATGGTGACCTTCAGATTCCCGGCACGCTCTTTGTTCGCAAAGAAGGGCATGAAGCGCTCGACCGGAAGAATGGTCTGGACGGTGCCTTTGCCAAAGGTGGACTTGTCACCCACGATGAGGGCACGGCGGTAGTCCTGCAAGGCGGCGGCGAGAATCTCCGAGGCGGAGGCGCTGGTCTTGTCGGTCAGCACGATCATCGGGCCGTCATAAAAGGCCTTCGGCGTCTCGCACTCGCGCCAGGAGATGTTGCCGCGCCAGTCTTTGGCCTGCACCACCGGGCCGGCCGGGACAAAGAGGCCGGTCAGGCGGATGGCTTCTTCCAAAGAGCCGCCACCATTGCCGCGCAGGTCCAGAACCAGGCCGTCGATTTTCTCCTTCATCAGCCGGGTAAGCAGGCGCTGCACGTCATCCGTGGTGCTGACGGTGCCGTCTTCCATGTCCGCATAAAAGGAGGACAGGTTGATCCAGCCCATCTTCAGCGGCGGACCCATCTCTGAGGGGGTGATGAGCAGCTCGGCATTGGCCAGCTTTTCCTTAAGCTCCACGGCACCACGGATGATGGTGATGATCTTGGTAGTGGAGGGCGCATCCGCAGGGTTCACCCGCAAGCGGACGATACTGCCATCATCCCCGCGGATCATGTCCACAATCTTCTGCAGCTTCATGTACTTCGTCTCCACAAAATCCGCATCCCCCTGGGCCACACCGGTAACCTTGTCATTCAGTTTCAGCTCACCCTGTTTGTCCGCCGGGCCGCCCACCACGATGCCCTGGATCTGGGCCACGTCATCGACCAGTCCTAGGAGGGCTCCAATGCCGACGAGCTTGTGCTTCATCTGGATGTTAAAATTCTCCGTCTCATTCACGCTCATGTACTCCGTGTGCGGATCATAGGCGGCGGACAGGCTGGACAAGAAAAAGTCCACCACGTCCTCCTGGTCGTTTTCCTCGATGCTCTCCAGCAGGCGCTCATAGTCCTTCAGCACGCGCTCCTCAGGCGTGGTGGGTTTTTCGGCGTCCTTGGCAGGCGTCTCGTTTTTGGCCACGGTCTTGTCAGCGGAGGGCTTCGCAGCATCAGCGCTACCATCCTTGCCTTCGACCTCTTTTTGGGCTTTTTCAGCCGCTTTCTCAGCCTTCTTCTTGGCGTCCTCGGCCTTGGCTTCGTCGCTCAGTTTTTCCTGCAACAGATTGTCCTCAAGGATGTCCAGCCACAGCTTGTCCTGCTCCGCCTTGTTCTTCGGATACGGGGCCTTGTCCCGCTTCAGTTCGATGGTGCGGCTGGAGTCGAAGGTGAACTTGTGGTTCTTGAGGGACTTTTTGGTGAACTCGATGCGCTCTTTGACGCGCTTCTTATACACATCATAGATCTCGATGGCCGGGCTGATGTTGCGCATCAGCACATGGTCATCCAGGGTGGTGTCATACTTGCTTTTGAAGCTGTCCACATCCTCCTGGGTGAAGAAGACATGGCGGAAATCCAGCATGTTCAGGTAGTTTTGCAGCAGCTTGGCCGAGATTGCATCATCAAAATCCTGATGCGAGTAATGCTGGCTCTGCAGCATGTAGGCCACGTGCATGGCCACCTGGCCATAATTGGTCTCAGACCGGGCCGGTGTGAAGGCCAGTGAGATGGCCGCCACACCGGCGGCCATGAAGGACAAAGGGTTTCGAGTCATGGGGGTTTGATCTCTAAATACGCGCACAAACGCCAAATATGGTCACTAAATTTGCCGTTTGCTGCTTGAAATGTCCACATCTTTCCTACATCAGCAGCAGGTTATGTTGGAACCCGAGACCTACACTGGCGGCATTGCCCAGACCAATGGCCACCTTTTGCGCCTTCAAGGCGGCACTTTGCTGGTGGACGCACCCGATGGCGTGGCCGCCTGGCTGGAGGGGAAAAACATCCGCGTGGACGCCCTCCTGCTCACCCACCAGCACTTTGACCACGTGCAGGACGCCGCTCTGGTGAAGCAGGCCCATGGCTGCCCCATTTACTCCTGGTCCCCTTACAGCCAGGACCTCACCCTGGAGCGGCTCTACGGCGCCGTCACCGGCAGCGCCTTTTCCGTGCCGCCCTATGCCGTGGACCACGTCCTCGAGGGAACCAGTGACTCTATCACCGTGGGCGGGGCAAGCTGGCAGCTCTTTCACATCCCGGGTCATTCCCCAGACAGCGTGTGTTTTTGGCAGCCGGAGGAAAACCTGCTCATGAGCGGCGACGTGATCTTCCTGGACAGTATTGGCCGCTGTGACTTCCCCGGCGGCTCCCTCCAGCAACTCGTTAGCGGCATCCGCGAAAAACTCGGCCCCCTGCCTGATGCCACCCGCGTCCACCCCGGCCACGGCCCCAGCACCACCCTGGGCCGCGAAAAGCGCGAGAACCCGTATTTGGACTGAGGGCGATGGGGCATTTCCCCCGGAGATCAGCGCGCCGCTCTCGTCAGAGCCCAGGATTTCTCCCACGCCCATCCCACATCAACAGACCTGGCCTTCCAAACCCTCCACGCCTCCCGGTTCATCTGAAGACCCTGGAGCTTTACCCCTGCTATCCGCACTGGACTCGCATCGCCGTACTGCACCAAGCTCGGGTTACTTGTCGTTTCTTGGCCGCCTGCATTCATGCCGCCAATCAAATGGGCTCACTCCGATCCGCAGCCAGGAGCGCCCTCCCAGCGGACGCCCTTCAGTACATCGCCGAGGAAAAGCCCGTCAAAACCACGATCGTACGCCTTCGCGGCAGGCGGCCAGAAGAGGCCGTCTCTCAGCCTGCGGACGACTTCGGCGGCGCAGGCGAGGGCGTGGTCGGTCCACTCATCGCTGAAGGTTTCCCAGGTCAGCACCTTCGTGTCTTGCACGCTTTTGGGCAGGGTGAAATAGCCCACCTGGTCCGGGCGCAGGCCGTGCAGGCGCAAGGCGGCGGCGTAGAGGGGGAGCTGCAGATCTTTCCATTGGAAGCGGGTGCCGTCGCGCAGGTCAAAGCACTTCCATTCATCCTGCGCGGCGATGAGGCTGCGGGCGCTGAGCTTTCGCACATGCGCGGCCTGAGGGTCGGTGATCTTGTCGGCGGTTTTAAAATCCAGCACGCGGATCTGGCCGGTCCGCTCATGGCGGTCAATGCGGTCCACTTTGCAGACGAGGCGGGCACCGTCAATGAGCAGAGGCGTCTCCAATGAAGGGGACCATTCCGCCGCATAAACCTGCCAGCCGTTTTCGCGTTCGGCGGCTTCGGTTTCAGCGGCATGTTTCAGGCGCTGCTTCAGGCTTTCGAGCTGCAGGTGGACGAGCGGCGCGGGCCGCCGGCCGTAGAGAAGATGCGCTTGCTCCAGGGCGGTGGCGATGAGGTAATCCTCGATCTCCTTCGCCTTTGTGCTGAGTTTGAGCTGCGGGTGCTCTGCCAGTCTTTGCAAGGCATGATGGGCCAGGGTACCAAATTCATTCGGGGCCAGCTCTCGCTTGCCGGCATCGGTGGCCTCCATGCGCAGTTCCTGGCTGAGGTAATCGCGGAACGGGCACTCCAGGTAGGAACGGATGCGGGAGGGGGAGATACGCTCCACTTTCGGCAGTTGAATGCGCGGTGTGAGCTGCCAGGCCAGGGTGCGCACAGGCTCCTGCGCCCGGTGGATGGCGGATTCATCTTTGGGGAATAGGTGTTTCACCCGCTGCGGCAGGGCGGCATCCTCACACAGGAAAAGCAGGCGCGAGGGCCGCAGGGCATCGCCGCGCTCGCTCCACTGACCACACAGCACATGCAAGGCTCCCTGGGGGGCCCTTTGCGCGGCCAAGGCGGCCAGGGTGTAGGCATCACGGGCATAGCGGGTGGCCTGGCTGGGCAGGCCGAGCTGATGCCTGACGGTGTCCGGCAGAAAGGGGTGCGAGATGAGGATGCCGGGCACATGCTCCTCATTCAGGCCGGCCACGACGAGGTTCGGCGCGGGCTCCCAGAGCAGTTCCAGCCAACCTTGCAGCACGAGGTCAACCTCCCCGCGCGGCTCCGACAGAGCGGTGCGCCCGAGAGCCTCCAGCGACAGGGCAAAGGCCTCCTCGGGTCTCGGGTTCAGGCCAAAGCGGGCGGCCTCCTCCTCAATCTCCCGGCAGCAGCCTAACCAAGAGTCCGCCAAAGAGGTGGTGAGCTGGTCCTGAGGCGCGTCCGGGGAGAATTCACGCTCGCCATACAGGCGGATCAGCAAAGCCCGCGCAGCCTGCGCAAGGGGCAGTTTTTGCAGATCGCCGATCATTGTCTGGGCCGCCTGGAGCACGGGAGGGAGCAACGCCCCATCCCCTGCCCCGGTGCATAGCTCCAGCGCATGGCGCAGCGTCACCGGCAGGTGCAGCATGGCGAAGTCGTCTGCCTCCTTGAGCAGCTTCAGGCCGTCCTTCCGCCGCCCCAGCCAGGCCGCACGCACCTCCGGCACGCGCAGGAGGATCGCGAAGGCCTTCCAGGACCCGCCGGCCAGCAGGCTGCGAATTTGCACCAGGACGTGCCATAGGCCCACCTCCGTGGGGGCCACGCCGCCGGGCTCAAAAACCTTCACTCCTTCCAGCGCCAGCTTTTCCTGCAACACCGCGCCCACTTCCGGATCCCCAACGCCCACGGCCACCCGCGCGGCGGGTGCCAGGTCCCGCAAAAGGTTGATGGCATGTTCCGCCTGCCCGAAGGCATCCGGATGCAGGTGGAGGCGATCTTCCGCCAGTGGAACCTGCACGTCCGCATCCTCCCCCCAGTACCCTGGATAAGGCCGGCCGATGTCATCAAAAGTGTGTGCCAGTTCAAGTGGGGCCTGCACGGCCACAGTCACCTCCGCCGCGCAGCCTTGCAGCCAGCGCTGAAACAGCGGCAGCAGGTCCGGTGCGGCCAGCACCCGGACGTGCCGCACGCCCTCCGGCAGTTCGGGGTTCAGAGCCGTGCGTAGCTTCATTGCCTGGGCATCTTCAAGACCGGCCAGGGACAGCTCGCACAGATAAGCCTCCTCAATGAGGGCCAGGTCATGCCAGCGGCCCGCATCATGCACTGCCTGGGAGGCGACATCAGCAAAGGTGAGGCCGCCAGCACCTAACAAAGAGTTTAGATCCGCCAGCACCCGCGCCAGCTCGATCTGCCAGGTCCAGCCGCGCTCCTCCGGTGGCACTGGAAAAAGCGCGCCCAGTTTTTCAACCGCCACCTTTTGCAGCGCCCCCTGCCAGGCCATCTGGGATTGCAGCCGCGTGGCCGCACTTTTGCGCTGGGCCACCGGCAGCAGCGCCTGCTCCGCCGTCCACACCCAGGGCACCAGGGCTCCTGCGGGATTCGCCCGCGCCAGCGCCTCCTTCAGCCGCCGGCCTGCCTCAGAGGTCGGCACAATGATCAACGTTTCAGCCAAATCCAGCGCCACGTGACCAGAGTGCCCGCGCATGAGAAAGCCCACCGCGTTGTCCAGCACAGGTGCGTCCCAGCCCCAGAAGTGGCGATTCAGGCTGGCCATGATGGAAAAGTTATTCCGTGGGTTGCGCCAGGTCCAGCAGCGTGGGCAGCCGCTGGAGGGGATCCTCCGCCGCTGCATCACCGGCCGGGGCCGCATTGGGGGCCACCTTGGGGGCGGAGCGAGAGGAAGCACGCGGTGGCGTTGTGCCAGCCGCTGCCCCTGCAGCAGGGGTGGGAGCAGGCACCACTTTTTCTGAGGATTTCAGGTAGCGGAGAAAATCGCTATCTGTGCTGAGGACCAGATTGGTATCGCGAGTGAGCACTTTTTTATAGGCTTCCATGGTCTTGGTGAATTCGAAGAGCTCCCGCGCCTCCTGGGTGCCATCGTAGGCCTTGGCATAGATCTCGGTGGCCTTGGCATCGGCCTCACCCTCGATCTCCTGCACCTTGCGGTACGCCTCGGATTCGATGAGCTTCAGGTCACGTTCACGCTGGCCCAGAATCTTGGCCGCTTCCCCTGCCCCTTCGGACTTGAAGCGCTCGGCGATCTGGGTGCGCTCGCTGACCATGCGCTGGTAGATGGTCTGGCTGACGGAGGTGTTGTAATTGATGCGCTTGAAGCGAACGTCCATCAGTTCAATGCCAAAAACCGCCACCTTCGGGGCCGCATTGGCAAAAACTTCCTTCTCCAGCTCAGCCCGGCCTTTGGTGATGGCCGGCAGGATGCCGATGCGGGCATCGGCGATGGAAGCGCCCATGTTGGCATCCCTCACCACCTTGCGGTCCTTTGTCGTGCGCACCGCCTCGATGAAGTCGTGCTTGGCGATGACGTTGCGCGTTTCGCTGCCCAGGATGTCCGTGAGGCGGGAGCTGGCGGTGTGCTCATCCCGCACGCTTTCATAATACATGCGCGGATTGGTGATGCGCCAGCGGGCGAAGCTGTTCACCACGATGTACACCTTGTCACGGGTTGGCATGTTGGCATCCGGGCCGTCCCATTTGAGGATGCGTTTTTCAAAGCGGTTCACCTTTTGGATAAATGGCACTTTCACATGCAGACCGGCATCGCTGACGGCCTCGCCGATGGGCTTGCCAAACTGGGTGATGATGACCTGCTCCGTCTCGCTGACGGTGTAAAGGCTGGCGGAGGCCAGGATGTATAGGGCAAAGCCGCCAATAAGGATCAAAAGGGAAAGAAAAGGTTTCATCGGATGGAGCGGGAAGGAACGGGGGTTGGGGCGGCGGCGGCAGGCAGCTTCTGCTGAAGGTTCATCAGCGGCAGGAACTGGGGCACACGGTCATCAATGATGACCTTGCCGGGGATGCTGGGCAGGACCTCGCCCAGGGTCTCCAAATAAATGCGTTTTTTGGTCACTTCGGGGGCTTTTTGATATTCCGCGAGCAGGGCCGTGAAGCGGGTGGCATCGCCCTCTGCCTGATTCACGCGCTGGGTAGCGTAGCCCTCAGCCTGGCTGATGCTCTGCTCGGCTTTGCCGCGGGCCTCCGGGATGACGCGGTTGTATTCGCCATTGGCCTGGTTGATGGAGGATTCCTTCTGCTGCTGGGCACGGTTCACTTCATCAAAGCTGTCCTTCACCTCCGCCGGCGGGTTCACATTGCCGAGCTGGATCTGGTCTATCTGGATGCCCATGGCCAGCGAGCTGACGATGGTCTGCAGACGCTCCAGCGCCTTGACCTCGATCTCCTGACGGCCGACGGTGAGCACTTCATCAATGGAGCGGTCACCGACGACCTCGCGCATCACGGCCTCCGAAAGGTCACGCAGAGTGGACTGAGGCTCGATGAAGTTGAAGACAAAGTTCCGCGCCTCATCAATTTTGAATTGCACCACCCACTCCACCACGGCGGCGTTCAGATCCCCCGTGACCATGTTTTTTTCCTTCTCCATTTCGGAGAAATCCTTATTGAACTGGAACTCATTGCTGGCCCCGCGCGTGCCGTAGCCAAACTCAAGCTTCAACTGCCGGCGGATCTCCACCTGCGTGACCTGGTCAATGCCAAAGGGCAGCTTGAAATTCAGCCCCGGCTGGGTCGTATCCAGATACTTGCCAAACCGCTGCACCACCCCCACCGAGTTTGCCGGGATCTGGTAAAAGCTGGAAAGCACCCCGATGCCGATGAGCAGGGCGAGAACGCCCAGCAGAATGCGCCCGGGATTGATCTTGAGATTGTCCGCATTGGGGAATGGGAGACTTGGAGGTCGTGAAGCAGCCATCCAACTACCTTAGCGAGAGGGGGGGCCAGGGCAAGCGATCAAGCATTATACAATGCGCCGCAGAGTGGAATGGACGACCAGGCGTGAGTTAACATTCACTGCCCCTCCTCCTTTTCTGCTTTTATCATTCTTCGGCTTTGCCGGGGTGTAAAACGGATAGATACTGCGGAAGCAGAGTTTGTGGTCCGGAGGGAGATCGCTCGCCGGACATATACGGCCTAAGGCGGCGGGCGGAGGCCGTTTGGTCACACCCAATGTTAGGCCATGGGGACGTCTTCAAAGAAAAGCGGCATCGGGCTCTGCGCTTCCTGCCGCACTCCGTGACGCTTCGCGACTCAAGCCGGTCTCCGGCCAGGGCTCGCTCATGGAAAATCTGGGCTATAATCGAACGTCTCCTTGCCGACCATTTCACTGCCTTCCCCCCGGGCGTCGCCCATGGGGGTGTAGGAGATCAAAGTTCTCAGGCCGGAGACCAGGGCTTCAGGCTTGACCAGGCCTGTCATCACGGAACCGACGGCCTTCAGCTCAATCGTCTTGCCCGGTTCAAGGATGACTTTTCTATTCGAAGTTTTGCTGTCATAAACAGGAAGCTTGAAAAGCTCAAACCCTTGGTGAAAGCCAATACGGATAATTCTGTTAAGCAGTAGAGGCCTCTTGCTCTGGCTGGTGATGCTGACGCGTAATTGAATTTGCGACATGGAGGGCAAGGCGTCGGTTTTGAGAAGGTCCCATTTCAAATGGATGTTTTCGATGCCGATCACCTCCGAGTGTGACACGGTGAAAAAACTGTCTGAGGGGGCCTCTTTCTTTTCCAACGCTCTGACCAACACGGGGGTCAACGAGATAACGGAGTATCCCAAACACAGGGCAACAGTTACAGCGATGATTTTCATAGGAGGATCTGAGCAGGCCATAGGCAGCGTATCCGTTTTTTATCCCGAGCGTCAAGGATGCAACCCAGGGAAATTCAAAAGCCCTGGAAACATGCTTTTAAATAAAAAAACTACCCCCTCCTCACTTCAAACTCCGCAAATATGCCACCAGATCCAGCAGCTCTTGCTCCGTCATTGTGGCGTCCAGGCCCATGGGCATCAGGCTGGTGGTGAGGACGGTGTTGGAGATGATGCGGTCATGGGGCAGACTGGTTTCTTGGCCGGCGAGATCCATGACCAGGAGCCCCTCGGCGGTGTGGCTGCGGATGACGCCCGTAACGGACTGGCCATCGGCCATCTCCAGCACGTGGGCCTCATAATCACGGGCCAGGGTATTGCTGGGGAAGAGGATGCTTTCCAGCAAATCCCGCTCGGTGCGGATGGCACCGATTTTGGAAAGGTCGGGGCCGAGCGCACGGCCAAAGTCGGCAATCTTGTGGCAGGCCATGCAGGTGCCTTTGCCGGCGCGGAAGTGGCTGGCCCCGGCCTCGACTTTTCCCTGTGTGGCGGCCTTTTCAGCCAGGAGGCCGAGTTGGCGTTTTTTGGCATCCAGGCCCTCTTCTGCACGTTGGCGGGCAGGTAGGATGAGGGTCTCAAAAATCTCCGGTGGCAGGTTGCTGAAAGCGGTGCGGTAAAGGCTCTCCTGCTGGCTGATGAGGGCGGGATTTTTCGCCATCTCCGTGGCCAGCGCGCGGCCCTGCTCCACCTCCCGCGTGCGGCGGATGAGCGGCAGCAGCTCCTTCATCTCCACCGGGCCGACGCTGGCGAGGGCGGGGGCCAGGGCCTGGATCTGTGCGGGCTGCAGCGGGGCGGCGGCGAGCATGGAGGCCGCCTGAATGCGGGCGGCGGAGGATGAATCCGCTGCGGTGAGGACGGTACGCAGAAGGTCAAAGGTGACATCCGTCATCTTGCGGCTCTTCATGGAATCCAGGGCCTTCAGCCGGAGGGACAGCGGCTGCTTTTCATCATCCGCCAGGGCCTGGAGAGAAGCGTCAAAGGGATGCGCCTTTAGCCGCTTTAGCGCGGCCAGCAGCAGGGGCAGCCTGCCACTTTCGCTCAGATTTTTTCCATCCCCTGGATCCAGGTGCGGCAGCCAGTCCGGACTGACCTCGGCGATGGCCCGGCTGGCAAGCACCCGCAAGGCAGCATCCCGCACCGGCAGAGATTTACTGCCCAGCATGGCGGTGATCAGTTTCTGTGTTTCCGGCTGGTCGACCAGTGCTTCGCAAAATTGCTCCAGTGCCCGCAGTCGTTGCGGCGTGGCCTCGGATTCGCCTAACCAGTTTTGCAATCCAGGAGCCACCCATTCATCCGCGTCCGGGTGCTGGATGACAATGCCCAGGGCCGTGCGCGCCAGGTCCGCATCCGCCGCGTCCAGATTTTCTGCTGCGATGCCCATATTGAGGTTCGCTTTCGCCGCGTCCTCCGGCTGCTGCTGCACGATGAGCATCAGCCGGCGCAGCAACACCGGGTCCGTGGTCGCCCGCACCTCATCCAGGCTGATCCACTGGCTTTCCCTCGTTGCGTTCAACACGGCATGTTCCAGCACTGGCTCCAGCGGCCTTGCCAGCAACTGCATCAGCACAGGCGACAGATCCGGCTCATGCTCTTTCCGCCTAGCCAGGGCTGTTAGTGCGTGGAGCACAGCGCAGGGATTTTTGCTCTGCAACTGCTGGGCGATGTCCTCTTTCGTGGTCAGCTTCCAGTCCGGTTTCCAATCTGGCACAGCAGAAGCGGCAACAGCCGGCGCGGGTTTTGGCCCGCGAATGCGGTAAACACTGCCTAGCATGTCCGGCTTGGCCATCAGGGAGGAAGGGCAGCCGATGCGAAACCAGCCGCCGGTATTCAGCACCAGCAGTGACCCGTCCCGGTCCACGATGACATCCGTGAGATGCACATCGGGATCATTGATTTTCAGAAACTCATTCTCCGTTGTTTTAAACGTGGCCCCGTCCGGAGTGAGGTCCATTCGCACCAGCCGCTGGGTGTTAAAATGGGTGACGTATAGCGCGCCATCGCGGCCCAGCTCGCAGCCGCTCACGGCCACATGGCCGAAGTTATGAATGATCGGCATTTTATCCAGCGTGCGTGGCAGGCCGGCGATGGCCTGCATCTGGTCCGCCCGCTCATACACGCCGCCATAGAGCCAGTGCATCAGCGTGTCCCCGCGCGGCTGGCTGTAGTACAGATTGCAGGTGCCGATGATATCGCCCTGTGGGGTAAAGGCCAGGCCAGTAGGATTATCCGCGCAGCCGAGTGAGTGCCACTGCACGTCGCTGCCATCGGGTTTACTCGTCCAGATGCCGCTGGACTTGCCCTCGTGCACGATCTTTCCCTCCTTGCCAATGACCGCCAGGCCCTTGCGCCCATGGCACCAGTAGAGCCTGCCGTTGGGATGCACCTTCGGCCCGTGCACATCCGCCGCATTGCCCGTGTAGTCAAAGCCGCTGACGATCATCTTCCTATCATCCGCCACGCCATCGCCATCCGTGTCCGTCAGCTTCCAGATCCCCGGCGGGCTGCCGACGTAAAGGCTGCCGTCCAGCCAGGCTGCGCCCTGGGGAAAGGTCATCCCGTCCGCAAAGACCGTGCTGCGGTCATAGGTGCCGTCCGCGTCCGTATCCTCCAGCATCAAAACCCGGTTCGGCGGATTTTTCTCCAGTTGCGCTTTGTTCCAGTTCACTCCCACCGCATCGCCGACAAAAAGCCGTCCCCGGTCATCCACACAGCCCATGATAGGATGCCGCACCAGCGGTGCCGCCGCCGCCGTGGTGAGGGTGTACCCTTTCGGCAGCGCATGTGCCGGAGCCGGTGCCGCAGGACCGGAAAGTGTGACGATCACTTCCCGCCTGGCGCTGGCAGGAATTTCGTCGCCTTTGTCAGGCGGCAGATCCGCTGCCGACAACGACACGGGCCCCAGGGCGGCGACACACAGGCATGGCAGGGCAAACAACAGTTCTTTGGTCAGCATGGGGTCATGACGAACGAAAACGCGGCTTTTTGTCAAAGCGGAGCGAGGAAATCACATCTGTACCGATATTGGCATCACGTGGCTGTGTGCCGAAAGCGGAGGCATTTTGAAGGTGAGGTCCGTGCTCCTGGCTCACAGAAGTATGTGATTGGGGCACGGGGGAGTGAATGAGGGTGAAAGGCGGGGGCGATGGGAAGGGTATTGATTTGACAAGGCTCTCCAGGTTTGGGAGCAATGACTCTCTTCTCATGAAAAAATACAACGTCGGCATCATTGGTTACGGTTGGGCAGCGACTGCGCATATTGACGCGATCAACGCCAGCAAGCAGGCCCAGGTCACAGCCATCTATTCCTCACGCCCGCTGGACAGCGCGGAGCTGAGCGCCAAGCATGGCGGTACGATCACCGCTTATCAGGATCTGGATGCGATGCTGGCCAGCCCGGACATCCACATTGTGGACATCACCAGCTATCCGAGCCAGCACCGGAACCAGGCGGTGGCGGCGGCGAATGCGGGGAAGCACATCATTCTGGAAAAGCCGATGGCGAACTCCCTGCAGGAGGTGCGTGACATTGTGGCGGCGGCAAATGCGAACGGGGTAAAAGGCTGCGTATGCTTTGAGTGCCGCTTCTCCGGCCAGTTCCAGTCCACCAAGGCGATCATTGATGAAGGCCTGCTGGGGGAGATCCACTACGGTGAAGTGGACTACTATCACGGCATCGGCCCGTGGTATGGCCAGTTCCGCTGGAACATTGGCAAGAAAGATGGCGGAAGTGCGCTGCTGACGGCGGGCTGCCATGCGCTGGATGCACTGCTGATGGTGATGCCAGGCGAGGTGGACAGCGTGACGAGCTTCAGCACGAAGTCGAAGAGCAAGATCTTTGAACCCTATGAGTATGACACGACGAGTGTGACGCTGGTGAAGTTCAAAAACGGTGCGGTGGGCAAGACGGCGGCGGTGGTGGACTGCCTGCAGCCATATTACTTCCACACGCACCTGGTGGGCAGCGAGGGGAGCCTTCTGGACAACAAGATCCACTCCAACAAGCTGAAGAGCGACAAGAAGGCGTGGGGCAACCTTTCCATGCATATGCTGGATTCCGGCGATGTGAACGACCATCCGTATCAGACGCAGTTCCAGCTTTTCTTTGACTCCCTGGACGAGGGCAAGGACATGCCGATGACGAGCTTTACGGAGGCGCTGCGGACCTTTGAGGTGGTGTTTGCCTCCGACAAAAGCGCAGAGCAGGGCGGCAAGCCCGTGACGATTGCGGACCTGGGCTGAGGCCGGGTGTGCGGTTGATTTTGGAAGGGGGCCAAGGGAGAAATCCTTTGGCCCCTTTTTGTTAGCTGAGCAGGTGCTCTTTCAAATGCGGACGAGGGCGTCCGCGCTCCGGTTTTCAGCGGCGGGCAACGCGTGGGGTCAGGAGGCCAACGAGGAGGCGTTCAAGAACGACTTTGTTATCAAGCTGGGTGGTGACGAGCTTGGCGTTGGCGTCAAGACAAGCGACGAGGGCGGCGTGGAGTTCCTCGAGAGTGAAGCGGCCGGCTTCGTTGAGGGCGAGGAAGAGGGGGTAGGCATTGAAGCCGCTGCCGTCTTTTTTGCGCGGGAGATGGGAGGTGGCCTCGCGGGGGAGGTTGTCGAGGCTGGCGGTAAAACCGCTGTAGTTGCTGCGGTTGACCTTGTATTTGGTGGCGAGCTCCTTGACGATGAGGAGGCTGCGGACACGGGGGACGATGGCTCCGAGGAGAATGCCGATGGCGTTCTGGCCCTGATAAAGCAGGACGCCGAGAAGCTCCAGCGCGCGCTGAAGGTCGCGGGCACCGATGGCATTGCCGATTTCCCAAATGACGCCTGAGCGGCTGAGGGAGACGAGGCCACGGACGGTGGCGATGCCGCAGCGGCGGCGCTCGCCAAGATAGAGGTCTATTTTTTCGATCTCATTCTCAAGCTGCCTGGTGTCGTCCCCGGCCATCTGGACGAGGAGGTCAAGGGCGCCGCTTTCAAAGGTAAGGCCGAGTTCGCGGGCCTTCTGGCCGGCCTGGGCCATGACGGCGCCTTCCCAGCCGGCCTTGCTGGTATCGGGCCTGTCGAAGACCTCGATGGCGGCGAGCTTGCCGAGGCGTTTGTAGGCGGTGCGACGCTTGTCAATGCTGTTGGCGCTCAGCACGAACTGGACGTCTGGACCGAGGCCGGCCTCGACGACATCCAGGATGTTTTCAAAACCCTGGACGGCGGCCTGCGATTTGCCGGTCTGGGTATCACCGAGGAAATTGGCGCCTTTGAGCCAGACGATTTTGGCCCCACCGAAGAAAGGCATGGTCTGGAGAGCAAGGATGACATTGGAGCAGATCTGGCCGGCATGCTCTGCATTGTCCGCATTGCCCTCGATGATCTCATTGGCGAATTCATCCGCACCAGGTGGGGTGAGCCGTTGGACGGTCTTCATGGCCATTTCCTTCACCCGCGCATCATCCGTGCCCAGGATGACGTGGACCTGGCTGCTGCTGGAGGCGGACTTTTTAGGCGGAGGCATGTGGAAGGGCGCGGACGGCGTGAGAAAAAGTGATGATCTGACTGGAAACCAAGCTGAACAAGTCATCAATAACGAATAAGGTTCAAGCAAGCACTTCCATCTTTCGTCTCCCCGCCCTAAAGTAACGTATGTCCGGCCCGTCCAAGCCCTCCTGGTGGCAGATTGCACGCAATCTGACGAAGCAGGGCCGCACCTGGCTGAGCGACAATCTGGCGGACACGGGGCTGGACCCGCTGCCGGTGCGGCGCTGGCTGACTGGCTATGGACCGAAAAAATTCAAAGCGGATCTGAAGGCGGGGACCTCGGTAGCGCTGCTGGACATTCCGCAGGGGATGGCCTACGCGGCGATCGCGGGTCTGCCGCTGCAATTTGGCACGACCTGCTCGGCGGTGGCGGGGATCGTGGGGGCGCTGTTTGTGAGCTCGCGCTACACGGTTCTGGGGCCGACGAATGCGACGGCCTTCATGATCTTTTCCTATTTTGCGGTGGACTCTCATCTGGACCGGATCGGGCTGATGCCTCTGCTGGTTTTCATGGTGGGGACGCTGCTGCTGATCGGCTCGTTTGTGAAGGTGGCGGAGCTGGCGCAATACATCAGCCGGGCGGTGATGGTGGCGTATGTGACCGGGGCGGCACTGCTGATCATGGCAAACCAGGCGGGGAATGTGCTGGGAATAGATACACGGATTGAAATGGAGGACGGGCAGATGATCCAGCCGAGGACGTTCCCGGGGATTGTGTGGCAACTGGTGAGCCGCCTGACGCAGGCGCACTGGGAAAGCGTGCTGGTGGCAGCCATCACCGCCGCTTTATACTGGGGTGTGCGGAGGCTGCGGCCAACGTGGCCGAGCCTGGCGATGGCGCTGGTGGCGGCGTCCCTGACGGGTCTGGGCATGCAGATGATGAAGCTGGATGTGCCGACCTTTCAGGATGCGCAGTTTACCTGGCTGGACCTGCTGCCCCCCTTCCCTGACTTTGCCTCGCCGAGGTTCCTTTCGGACTTCAGCAGCCTGTTTGGCCTGGCGATTGCGCTAGCCTTCCTGGCGACGCTGGAAAGCTCTTCCATGGGCAAGACGCTGGCGGGGCTGAAGGGGCAGAAGGTGGACCCGAACCAGGATATGTTTGGCCTGGGCATGGCGAACCTGAGTTGTGCCTATTTGAGCGGCATGCCGTGCTCGGGCTCGCTGACACGGAGTGCGCTAAACTTCGCCAGCGGAGCGCGGACGCCAGTGTCTGCGATGGTGAACGGGGTGATGTGCCTGGTCGGCGCCCTGACGTTGGGGAGTGCGGTGGCGCATGTGCCGAAGGCCTCCCTGGCGGTGCTGATCATCTGTGTGGCGGTGTCCATCATCAACCGGCGGCACATCCGCATCTGCCTGCAGGCGACGGGATCAGATGCGTTTACGTTTCTTTTCACTCTGGCGGCCACGCTGATGGTGCCGCTGCATGTGGCGATCTTTACCGGGGTGGGCATCTCGCTGATGCTGTATTTGAGGAAGGCCAGCCAGCCCTCGCTGGTGGAGTATGAATTTAACCAGGAAGGGATGCTGGCGGAGGCGGAGCAGACGGGGGTGAGACAGAACCCGGGCATCTCCATTGTGCATGTGGAAGGAGAGCTGTTCTTTGGGGCGGCGGAGCTGTTCCGCACGCAGGTGCAGCAAGCCTGCTCTGACCCGAACCTGCGCATCATCATCCTGAGGCTGAAGAATGCGCGGCACATGGATGCGACCTCGGTGATGGCGATGGAGGACTTGGTAAAGGCGCTGCGTGCTGACGGTCGTGACCTGATCATCAGCGGGGTGATGAAGGACATCTACCGGGTGCTGCGGGATGCCGGCATGGTGGAGGTGATCGGCAAGGATAACCTGTTCCTGGCCAGTCCGAGCAACCCGAACCTGGCCACAAGGAATGCGCTGAAGCGCGCCCAGCAGATCCTGGGCACGACGGAAGCGGAGGTGAAGATCTTTTTTGACCCGGGGAAAAAGAAGACGGAGGAGTAATGCAGCGGACGTAAAGTTTCCCATCAAGTATCCGCCTCAGCGCTTGTCGGATGCGGAGGGGCTGTGCTATGTGGCGCGAATGAACGTCAGCATTTTTGGACTGGGTTATGTGGGAGCCGTCACCTCCGGGTGCCTGGCGGAACTGGGTCATGGTATCATTGGTGCCGATGTGCAGCAGGCAAAGGTGGATGCGTTTAACCGGGGGTTCTCACCCATCATTGAACCAGAGCTGGATGATCTTCTGCAAAAGGCGAAGCGTGAGGGCCGTCTGTCAGCCACGACCAATGCGGCAGACGCGGTGGCGCAGAGCGATGCGAGCATCATCTGCGTGGGCACGCCCTCCCTGGAATCCGGCCGGCTGAACCTGGACTTTGTGAGAAAGGTGAGCGAGCAAATCTCCACCGTGCTGAGGGCAAGCGGCAAGAAGCATATCCTGCTTTTCCGCAGCACGATGCTGCCAGGCAGTACGCGGGCGATGGTGACGGATTTTTTCGAAGATCTGCGGGCGGCTGGCCAGGTGCGCATTTACTACTGCCCGGAGTTTTTACGTGAAGGCACGGCGGTGAAGGATTTTCGTGAGCCTTCCCTTGCGGTGGTGGGGACCCATGACGGAAAAGAACCGGAGAGCGACGAGGCGAAGCAACTGCTGGGCGGGTCTCCATCCGTGCTGGGATGGGAGGGGGCTGAGATGATCAAATACTCCTGCAATTACTTCCATGCGCTGAAGGTGGGATTTGCCAATGAGATCGGCCGGGTCTGCAAGTTCCTGGGGGAGGACGGGGCACGGGTGATGGATGTGGTGTGCTCGGACACGCGTCTGAATATTTCCCGATATTACATGAAGCCTGGGAATCCGTATGGGGGATCCTGCCTGCCAAAAGACGTGAGTGCACTGCTCTCCCTGGCCCGCCAGGAAGGAATCTCCCTGCCGTTGCTGGACAATACATTGGATACCAACCAAGCGCACCTGGACCTGCTGATCAAGCTGATCACGGGCAAGGGACGGCGGAAGATCGGCCTCCTGGGGCTGGCCTTCAAAGCAGATACGGATGACCTGCGCGGCAGCCCGATGGTGGCTGTGGCGGAGACTTTGTTAGGCCGGGGATACGAACTGCGGATCTATGACCCGAGCTTGAATCTGTCCCGGCTGATCGGGGCAAATGAGGCGGAAATCCAAAGACGAATGCCTCACCTGGCCTCGCTTTTGAAGCCAGGTGCGCGGGAGGTGATCGAGGACAGCGAGCTGATCGTGGCCTCGCAGAAATGCGTGGCCATGGAGGAACTTGGCACGTGGGTGAAGCCGGAGCAGGCGGTCATTGATGTCAACGGCTGGCGGGAGCTGAAGACACTGCCGTGGCAGTATGAGGGGCTGTGCTGGTAAGAGAAGGCATTTGCAAACGTCAATCAAACCAGCTGCGGATACGGTTGAAGAAACCAGAGCCTCTCGCACGGGGGGGCTCAAAACCGGGCGGTGGGCCGGCAATGACACCCTGGTGGGCACCACAATAGCCCTGAGGGACGAGATCGAAAGGGAGCTGCTCCTCATAGGCAGTGCCGCTGGCATGACAGGCGGGAGTGGCCAGCTGGCTGCTGAGGTGGCAGAGCTGCACGGTACCAAGCTGGGGCTCCACACGCTGACCGGCCGGGATGTAGCCGAGATCGGTGGCTTTTTTGACAACATCCGCCCAGATAGGGATGGCCAGGCGGCTACCGTATCCCTGGTCTACAATGGTTTGCGGTTTATCCAGTCCGACCCAGACGGCGCAGGTGACGCGGTCCGTATAACCGGCGAACCAGGCATCTTTGTAATCATTGGTGGTGCCAGTTTTGCCACCGGCGGGTTCTTTAAACTTATGCTCACTGCGGACGCTGGCGGCGGTGCCACGGTCCATGACCTGGCCAAGGATGCGGCGCATGAGATGGGCGACGCCGGGGCTGACGACATCGGATTCGAGCAGGCTGGTGCTGTAAAGGATGTTACCCGCTTTATCAGTGATCTTATCAATGAGAAAGGGGCGGCGGCGGATGCCGTCGTTGGGAAAGATGCTGAAGGCGCTGGTGAGATCGCGAGGCGTGCCGCCGAGGTTGCCAATGAAGACCTGGGGGGTGCGCTCGGCATGGTCACCGATACCGGCGTCCCCGATGAGATGGAGGACGCGGTCGAGTCCGGCGTAGTTCCCCACACGGATGGTCATGGTGTTGCGGCTCTGGACGAGGCCGGTCATGAGGGTCTGCTGGCCGGAGAATTTGCCATCGCTGTTTTGTGGCGACCACTTGGGATCCGCACCTTCGATCTCGCCGGGCTGGATGGGGGCGTCATCAATGTAAGTGCCGGGAAGAAAGCCGCTGGCGATGGCGGTCGCATAGACGAAGGGCTTGACGGTGGAGCCGATCTGGCGCTGGCCCTGGATGGCGCGGTTGTATTTGCTCTGACGGTAATCGCGCCCGCCGACGAGGGCCAGCAAGCCGCCCGTTTCATTATCCAGGATGGCCATGGCACCCTGGAGATAGGGCGTTGAGGGAACCTCCTGGGTGCCATTCCAAGTGGAGTCGAAGAAGGCTTTGGTGATGTGCTTGTAACCCGGCAGTTTTTCGACAGCGGCGAGCCGGGTTTCGACAGAATTTTCAGCCAGGGTTTGCAGTTCCTGATTGAGGGTGGTGTACACGATGAGGCCGCCATCCTCCGTTTCACTTTCCTCCAGGATGCGGTCCAGATCCCGACGGACGGCATCCAGGGCATAACCACCCTGACTTTGGAAAGCGGGCTGGGCGCTGACGGCAATGTCCGCATAACGGGCGGCAAGTTCTTCTTCCTGAGTGATGACCTTGGTGAGGAGCATGCGCTTGAGCACGTCGTCACGCTCCTTGAGCGAGCTGTCGAAATTGCGGAAGGGTGAAAAGCGCACCGGGCTGCGGATGATGCCGGCAATGACGGCTGCCTCGCTCAGGTTGAGCTGGCTGGCGTGCTTGCCAAAATACACCTGGCTGGCGCGCTGGATACCGTAGAGGTTGGTGCCAAAAAAAATGCGGTTGACGTAATGCTCCAGGATCTGCTCCTTGGTCCAGTATCGCTCAATGCGGCGCGCCAGCATCATTTCCACCAGTTTCCTATGGAAACTACGGTCATTGAGGTCAGGGTAGCTGTTGCGGGCCAGCTGCATGGTGATCGTGCTAGCCCCCTGGACGACTTTGCCGTCTTTGATATTCCTCACGGCAGCCCGGATGACGCCTTTGTAATCAATGCCGGAATGATTGTAAAAACGGGCGTCTTCGCGGGCTAGCAGCGCCTTAATAAAGAAAGGCGAGACCTGGCTGAGGGGGACAACGATGCGGTTTTCCCCGTGCATGCGGCCCAGTATCTCTCCCGTGGCATCCAGGACGACGGTGCGCTCCGGCATTTCACCGAGCTTGCTGAGATCATACTGGCCGGCGAGGTGAGAATAATAAGCAAGCGTGGAGGCCATGGCGAGGGTGACCAACAGACTGAGCGCCATGCAGCAGATCAGAAAAAGACGGCTCCACCTGCGCCAGCGCGACTGAGGGACCGGCGGACGATGGGGAGCTGGGGACTGGCTTTTCATGAAGAGCTATGGACGCAACCAATGACCAAAGTATTCCGTAAGATACGAAAACAAGCCAGGAACGGCCTCGTTTCCGAGTGCTATGAAAGACTGGCTTGATTCTGGCTGATGAATTAAGGAGAGTTTTGGCGTTCTTGCACGTTAGAATTGAGTCGTTATGAGATACGGTTTCCTTCTTGGGCTCCTGGGGCTGATGTTTCATCTGCCTGAGACTGGCATTGCCGCAGAGGCGGGAGGGCCGAAGGTTTTTCTGGAACTGCAGGAGAAGGTGCAAACGCTGCTGCCAAAGGTGCGGCCGGCCGTGGTGGCCATCCTGACGGGGGACGGCACGGCCAGCGGAGTGATCATGAACAAAGAGGGCCTGGTGCTGACGGCAGCGCATGTGGCCGAAAGACCCGGACGGGAGCTGCGCGTGGTGATGGAAAACGGGGAGGTGGTACGTGCCACGACCCTGGGGCTGGACAAGACGACCGATGCTGCCCTGATGCAAATGAACGACACGGACCGCCAGTGGCCGCACATCCAGGTATCCCGGAAGGTCATCGAAGCGCAGCCCGGAGAGTGGTGCTTCGCGCTGGGGCATCCGGGGGGTTACGATGAAGAACGGGGCGTGGTGCTGCGGGTGGGGAGGATCGTCAAACAAACGGCGAACTCGCTGCAAACGGACTGTGTTTTGATGGGAGGCGACTCCGGAGGACCGCTGTTTAATCTCAAAGGTGAAGTCATCGGCATCCACAGCCTGATCTGGGAGGGGCGGGATGAGAACATGCATGTCTCCATGGCGCCATTTTTGCGATCCTGGAACGCCATGAAAAGCAGTGTGGTGATCCGCACCTGGGGCATCGGCAGCGGTGGCTACCTGGGGCTGGCCACGGAAATGAACACCCAGGGGGCGCTGGAGGTGGTGGAAGTCATCGCCGGATCACCGTCTGAAAAAGCTGGAGTCAAAACGGGGGATATCATCCTGGCGCTCAATGGCGAGTCAGTGACGGATCTCCCCCAGTTTACCCACGCTGTGCGTGTGAGGCCGGCAGGAGAGGAAGTGCAGTTGAAGCTGCGCCATTCCGATGGTGAACGCGATGTGAAAATCAAACTGGGCACGCGCCCGACATTTTGAAAACGAGGCTCATGAAAACACCCTTTATTCATCTATGGGCAGCCGCTTTGCTAGCCGGCACCGCGCCTCTTCAGGCCGAATGGCGTGCCCCGTTGGAGGACAAAGAGTTGACCAATGGCGACCAGACCCTGGCTCCTCTGGCAGACCTGGAGGGTCAGGTGCAGAAATGCACGGCGCTCCTGATGGACAAAAAAGGCAAAGCCGTGGCCACGGCCACCTGGGTGGGCAAAGAGGGATATTTCATCACCAAGGCCAGCGAGGTGCCACGCCTGGAAGAATGCACCCTGAAACGGGCATCTGCCCCGGAGGCCAGCATCCGCGAGATCCGCCGGGATACCCAGCATGATCTGGTGCTGGCGCAGGCCATCCAGGTGCAGGGGGTGACTCCGGTGCGGTTTGACTCCTCCAAAGAGCTGACCTTTGGACAGTGGCTGGCGAGCCCGTCCCTGGCCAAAGATTTGAAAATCGGCGTGGTGAGTGCTCAGCGGCGGACGATCAAGGGATTTGGCGCGGCGATCGGCATCCGGATGGAAGACAAAGTGCCCGGAGAGGCGGGTGGTGTGCGCATCATCGGCGTGGCGGAGGACAGCCCTGCCGCGTCCGCCGGACTGAAGACCAATGACATCATGCTGGAGCTGGCCGGGGAAACCGTCAGCGAATTTCGCCGGGTGAATGAGATCATCTCCAAACGCCAGCCGGGTGAGGAGATCGTGGTGAAATTCAAGCGGGGGAACAAGGAAGACCAGTTGCATGTGCGCCTGGCCAGCCGGACGAAAGTGCTGGCCAACTGGGACGGGGAGGACTTTGCCAACGGTGGCATCTCCATCCGCACGGATAACTTTACCGAGGTGCTGCAGCACGATGTACCGCTGAGCCCGGCAGACATGGGCGGACCGCTGGTGGATCTGAACGGACGTGCCGTAGGCATCAACATCGCCCGGGTGGACCGGGTGACGACCTTTGCTCTGCCCGGCGAGCTTTTCTGGCCTATGGTGCAAAAATGGATCAAAGCGGACCGCAATCCACCCAAAGCGGTGCCTGCGAAAATGGTAAAATCTGCCAGTCCTGAAAGTGGAAAGAATGAAGCTGCGCGGAAGCCACGAGGGTAAATTTTCCGCCATCATCACTGACTTTGCAGTTCCCTGCTTCTAAGCCAGGCATGCTGTGACATGTCTTAATTCCACATTGACGGCATCGCTGAGGGATATACTCTAAGCGCGACGCATCAACGCATCATCATTCGTCCATATAAAACAAACAGCATCATGTCACGCTCTTATATTTTCTCTTCTGAGTCCGTCGGCGAAGGCCATCCAGACAAAGTCAGCGACACCATCTCCGATGCCATCCTCGACGCCTGCCTGACGGTGGACCCGAAGAGCCGCGTCGCCTGTGAAACCTTCGTCAAGAGCAACATCGTGGTCGTCGGTGGTGAAATCACCATCCCCAAGCTCCAGGACAAAAAGAAGGGCACGACCAAGCCGATTGATGAAGTGATCAACGTGGGCAAGGTCATCCGTGATGCAGTGCGCGGCATTGGTTATACCAACGAGGACGATGTGTTCCACGCCGACCAGATTTTCATCAACAACTACCTCACCATCCAGAGCCCGGACATCGCCCAGGGTGTGGATGATAAGGCGGCTGAAGGCAAGAAGCACGCCGAGCAGGGCGCGGGTGACCAGGGCATCATGTTTGGTTATGCCTGCGATGAAACGGAAGAGCTGATGCCAGCCCCGATCATGTATGCCCACCGCCTGGGCCGTGAGCTGACCAAGATCCGCAAGGCCGGCAAGACCGCCAAGTGGCTGCGCCCGGACGCCAAAAGCCAGGTCTCCGTGGAATACGTGGACGGCAAGCCGACCCGCATCGTCAACGTCGTCATCTCCACCCAGCACGCCGCCAGCGTGGAGCACGCTGAGATCGAAAAATTCTGCATCGAGCAGATCATCAAAAAGGTGCTTCCAAAAAGCATGCTGACCAAGGACACGGAGTATCTCATCAACCCGACCGGCAAGTTCGTCGTCGGCGGTCCTCAGGGCGACAGCGGTCTGACCGGCCGTAAGATCATCGTGGACACCTACGGCGGCATGGGCCGTCACGGTGGCGGTGCCTTCTCTGGCAAGGACCCCTCTAAAGTGGACCGCAGCGCCGCCTACATGGGCCGCTGGGTGGCCAAGAACGTCGTCGCCGCCGGCCTGGCCTCCAAGTGCGAAATCCAGTTCGCCTACGCCATCGGCCACCCGCTGCCAGTCAGCGTGCACATTGACAGCTTCGGCACCGGCACCATCAGCGATGACGCCATCCTGGACGCCGTCCTGAAGACCTTCTCCTTCAAGCCTGCGGACATCGTCAAGCAGCTCGACCTTCTTCGCCCCATCTATTCCAAGTCCACCAACTACGGTCACTTCGGCAAGATCGGCGATCCTGACCTGACCTGGGAAATCACCAGCAAGGCCGAGGCGCTGAAGAAGGCGGCGAAGTAAGATACACTTCCTGTTAGGCTAATACCTTTCACATGAAACCGCGCCGGGTCCGCCCTGCGCGGTTTTTTGTGCCTTGTAGCTGCCCGCGCAAGCGGGAGGGGGGATGACGTACCCCTTGGACCAAACGGCCACGCTCTGGCGAGCGCGGCTACGGCGCTTACAGACGATAATCCAGGCTGACGAAGTCCAGCACCTCCAGCCACAGGACCTGCCAGATGCGGAGGGTATCGCCATGAATGCGGGCGGTGCCGGTCATACCGGGGCGCAGGCTGGCGTCTGCGTTGGGCAGGGAGACGAGGACACCATACGTGACCTCCAACGGCATAAGATTGCCGTCGGCATCGGGCTGGGCCGCGACATCTCCGCCGAGGGTGGCGATGAGGTTGGGCGGCAGCTCGGTGGCAGGGGCGGTTTTCAGATCTTCGGTGACCTGGCCTTCATAGGTTCGCGTGGACCGCGCAGGGACACGCAGTTCCACCTTTTGCCCAGCGCGGATGTGGCGGGCGTGGCGTTCATTGAGCGGGATAAAAAGCTGGAGCGGCTGCAGCGGGGCGATCTCGCAGAGGGCATCGCCAGGGCGCATGCTGCCAGCCATGAGGCGCTCCAAATCCGGTGTCAGGACGATGCCGGTTTCCGTGGCCCGGAGGGTGAGCTTAGCGGCCAGGCGCTCCGACTCAGCCAGGGCCACTTCTTGCTCGGCGAGGGCGGCTTTGGCCTGCTGGTAATAAGCGGGGGCATCGGCACCAAGAGTCATGTCAAGCTGGCGGCGGGCGCGCTCGACCAGGAGGCGGCTCTTTTCCACCTCGCTGGTCAATTGGACATTGGACAGGACGGCCACGACATCACCTGCCGCGACGGTTTGTCCAGCGACCACTTTGATCTCCACCATCCGGCCAGGAACTTCAGCGCGAATCCATTCAGCCCGTACGGGACGGAGCACGGCGGGGCGTTCCACCTTGATCTGCCAGGGGCAGAACAGGAGGCCGGCAATGATCACCGCCAGCAGGCCAAAGGCACGCAGCGGCCGCCGCCAGGCACCCGGGGTGGAGGCGGACTGGGCGAACTGTTTTTTGAAGAAGCTGCTCACGGGCACGATTAACATGGAGACCACCGCCCCAGCACCGATGGCATCCCCCAGCCAGCTCAGGCCATAAGGCTCCAGCAGGAAATGGAAGATCATCGCAATGCCGAGGGTGATCTGCAGCAGGTAGAGCTGGGCGGTGATGCTATACAAGACGAACCATCCACGATTTTTCCGTGGCAGCAGCCTTTCCACCGCCGGGGGCGTGCCGCCGCCGAAGAAGACCCGGCGAAAAAGGTCGCTGACGCACATCTGCGCCTTCGCACGCAGATTCGGCACGCCGAGGATGTCGGTGAGCATGTAATAGCCGTCGAACTTCATCAGCGGGTTCGCATTAAAAAGGATGGTCCACACACTGGTGATGAGCATGAGGTTAAACAGAAGCTGCTGTGTGGGACCTGGCTGCGAGACCGCCCAAAGAAGGGTGGCAATGGCCGCGATGATGAGCTCAATGTAGATGCCTGCCGCAGCGACAAGAATACGATGCCGCCGTTTGGGGAACAAGTAGCTGTCGGTGACATCGGCATACAGAAAAGGGCTGAAGACAAGGAGCATGGCCCCCATTTCATGGACCTCGCCGCCGTAGTGCTTGCACGTGAGGCCGTGACCAAATTCATGGATAACCTTGACCAGAATGGTGAGCACCCAGACGAGGGCCAGATTCGGCAGGCTGAGGAAGTCATTCAGAGACGGGGCGATGCGTGGAAAATTCACCGCAAACACGGCGATACCCGCCAGCAGAATGATCATGCTGAGAGCGAAGCCTCCCCAGCTCCATATCCAGCGCATGTGGCGCTCCATGCGGATGAGCAGCACATCTGGATCCCACAACGGGATCTTCAAAAACAGCGCCTTCATGAACAGGCCCCACGGGGTCAAGGGCTTGTGGCGCAGGCGCTTCAGCTCAAGCTGGCGGCGGGCACCGGCAGCGGTGGCTTCTAGAAATCCTGCGGTGAGAAGTTCCGTGGCAAAAGCAACGATGCGCTGCGTGAGTGCATCCTCATTTTGAGCCAGACCGGTGTGCGGATGGCTGCGGGAAAAGGTCTCGCGGATCTGGCGGACGGAGCGCCTGCCGTCGAAGAGGGCGGCCAGCGCATAATCCTCCGCAGGCAGACGGAAGTATTTGAGCGAGAGCGGATCCTTAATGATGGCGAAAGCGCGGCCTTCGAAAAGTTGATGGCTGATGGCCAGGTCTGACCTGAGGGCCGATGGCACGATGTCATCCGTGGATGAGGGGGCCTCCCCGACGACCTCAGTGATGGACAGTGCCGCTGTCATGTTCCACTTATGGTTTGGCGAAATCTGCCTCCACCCTCATGCCGGCCTTGAGGCGGAGGTCCGCATTGTCCACGCGCAGCTTGACCCGGTAGAGGCCGCTTTCCGCATCCAGCCGGGGATCGAGGAAAACGACTTCGCCAGTGATCTCGCCCGGCTCGGGCAAAGAGGGGACCAGGAGCTTTTTTTGATCTCCCATTTTCAAATTCAGCGCCTGGGCGGGCTCCAGATAAAACTGCGCTTCCACCTGGCGAATGTGGACGATTTGCAGCAGCACTTCATGAAGCTGCACGGCCTCACCCGGCTCCTTGCCCCGGCTGACGACGACGCCTTGCAGCGGGGCGGTAAGCGTCTTTTGCTTCACCCTCACGACGGCGGCATCCCGCTGGATGCGGGCCAGGTCATGCTCAATGCTTTTGCGCAGCGCTTCCTCGCGGGTGCCGATGTTTTCCTTGAGCAGCTTTTGCGCGGCTTCGTGATCAAACTTGGCTTTCTCCAACACCTTTTCCGCGCGCTCGACATCCAGCTTTTCCAAGTCATCAACGAGATGGACGAGGGGCTGGCCGGACTCGACGGTATCGCCTTCATCCACCAGGATCTCACGGACCAGGCCTTCCACCGGAGTGCCAACTTTGACCTCATGCAGGGGCAGAATGAGACCAGGCACCACACCGGCCTGGACAACTGTGGCAAGCATTACCAGCGGCAGACAGATGCGGAGTGTGGAGAAGAAAAGACGCATTTGTGACAATAAGATACGCGACAGTGTCCCGATATGCATGCGTCTTGCACGTGTAAAATGGAGATGGATTTGGCAATCGCCAAAGCTCGTCTAAGATCGCCGCATGAAACCCGCTCCTCCCGTGACATCTCCTGTGCTGCTCGGCATCGAGGGCGGCGGCACGCGGACAACGGTGCGGCTGGTGGATGGAACAGGCAGCACGTTGAAAGCCTTTCAGGCGCAGCCGGCGGTGCTCTCCCTGATGACCGACCGGGAACTGCGCTGGCACTTGCGGGACATCGCGGGGCGGCTGCCGCTCAAGCCCGAGGCCATCGGCATCGGACTCGCCGGAGCGCGGACGGCGGCGGACCAGGAGCGTCTGCGGCGGGCCACGGTGAGGGTGTGGCCGGGGATCCCCTGCGTGGCCACGAATGACCTGGAGACGGCGCTGGCAGCGGCTCCTGCACCAACCCAGGAGATACCGAGAGTGCTGGTGCTCAGCGGTACGGGTTCCTGCTGTTTTGGCCGGACACCGGATGGCCGCACGGCCAAAGTGGGCGGGCGCGGGCACATCATCGGAGACCGGGGCAGCGCCTGTGACATCGGCCTGCGTGCGCTGCGGGCGGTGATGGCAGACCTGGACCACCGGGGGCGCATGGGTCCGCTGGGGGCAGCGATGCTGAATGCGCTGATGTTTAATGATCCCGACCAGCTCATCCCCTGGTCAGTCCATGCACCCAAGACGGAGATCGCCCAGCTTGCCATCACAGTCTTTGCCGTGGCGGAACAAAAGGATGCACTGGCCAAAAAGATCCTCAGTGATTCCGCTGCGATGCTGGCGGAGGATGCCTGTGCCTGCGCCAGCCAGCTTATGGAAGTGGGTGGGCCGATGGAGTTTATCCTCAATGGCGGCGTGATGCTGAGGAATCCTGGCTTCATGAAGGATGTGACGCGGCGTATCCGGGCCTGCTGGCCAAAAGCACAAGTGAGCCCGCTCAAAGGGCCGTCTGTCTTTGGCGCAGTGAACCTGGCGAGGGCGGCGTTTTCGAATGCCTCCCCTGCCCCGAGGCGCGTGACGCGAGAGATCAAGGTAACTTCATCATCGTTGGAGCTTCCCGCTTCCATCGCAGACCTGGCGGTGCTGAAGGAATCCCCCACAGAGAAGCGCAATCCACGCTCCATGAAGCTGGATCGCTTGGGCATCGTCAAGGGCATCGAACTGATGCTAAGTGAGGATGCCCTGATCCCTGATGCCATCCTCAAAGAGAAGCGGGCGATCAGCCAGGTGGTGGCGCAGGTGGTGCGGGCATTTGAAAACGGAGGCCGTCTTTTTTATGCCGGTGCAGGCACCAGCGGCAGGCTGGGGGTGCTGGATGCGAGCGAGATCCCGCCCACCTTCCGTGCGCCCAGGGAGCAGGTCCAAGGGATCATTGCAGGCGGGCGGCAGGCATTGTGGAGTGCTGTGGAAGGCGCGGAAGATGATGCGCAGGCCGGGGCCACGGCGATGAAGCATCGCCAGCTAGGCCGGGACGATGTGCTTCTTGGCATCGCGGCCAGCGGCCGGACGCCCTTTGTGTGGGGAGCCATTCATGAGGCCAATGAGCGTGGCGCTTTCACGGCCCTGCTTTGTTTTAACCCGGCCATCCGCACAGCGACAAAGAAGATCCCTCACGACGCCTGGAAACCGAAGGTGCTCATCATCCCCAATGTGGGTCCGGAAGTACTCACCGGCTCCACCCGGCTGAAATCCGGCACCGCGACGAAACTGGTGCTCAACCTCATCACCACCCTGGCCATGACCCAGGTGGGCAAGGTGATCAGCAACCTGATGGTGGACCTAAACCCTTCGAATGTGAAGTTGCGTGACCGTGCCCTGCGCATCCTGGCGGAGCTGACGGGATGCAGCCAGGACGAGTCAAGGGCGGCGCTGCAAGCAACGGGCTGGCAGGTGAAGGAGGCTTATGAGAGGCTGAAGTGATGCGGGCACTCTTGCCTGCAATTCTTTGATGCCCCTGGCTGTTCCTGATCTGCAAACACCTTTTTATTCCGGGCTGAACCTCAAGGTGTGTTTATCTCCATTGGCCTTCGTTGCAGGCAGGAGTGCCCGCATCACTTCGCTGCCACATCCCGGTTGTTCGGTGTGTAGTATTCAAAGTAGCCGATCATCATTTCATCATAGGTCTGCTGGCCCCAGCGGACGTTTTTGGTGGGATCGGGGTTGGCGGGGTTGTTTTCGCTGTTGTCAAAAACGGCGGTGATTTTCACCTTGCTGCCTTTGGCCAGAAACTTGGGCACGGCGCAGTCATATCGTAGCTGCCAGTTGAAGTCATAACGGGGTATGTCCAGCAGGACTTCTCTCTCGCCGCCAGGAGGGGTGACCTCAAACTTGAAGGCTTTACCGCGCACATGCATGTGGGCCATGAAGGCCATGACGTTCATGTCACGGGGCACCGTCTGCTCTTTCACCTCGATATGATTGCCCTCGCCAGCGGGGATGTTTAAACGTGGATGGGCGACAGCAGCAGTATGGACCACGTAACGTGGTTCCGCATTGGCAAAGACGAGGCCCATGCGGAGCTGGTCCTGAGTCTTTTTGCCATTGGGGGTGTAATGAATCTGAAAACTCACCGTGGCACCGGCGGGCAGCTTTTTGGCAAAGCCATCCGGCCAGACACGGGCGGCATTTCCAGGTACATAGGCAGCCCAGTAACCTTCCGCTCCTTCACCCCGGTCGCGCACGTTGCTGCCTTTGGGATGCACCTGGACGATGACGTGGTGGACCACACTTCGGTCCGTGGGCATGATCTCGTATCCCTGCACCCAGCGGTCCTCCTCCAGGGTGGTGGTGGTGGTGACGAACTGATAAGGCATGACACCTTCGGCCTTGATGCTGACGGGTTTCGGGAGTTGCACAATCAGGTCCGGCTGGCCGATGGACCATTCTTCAGGAAACTGACGCGGCTTCGGCGCATCGGCGGGATTGCCCAGGGGACGGTCGCTGGCCAGCCAGGTGAGCAGATCCGTTTTATCCTGAGGAGAAAGAGAGACGTCATTCAGCCACGGGGAGTGCTGGCCGTCCGGCGGCGCGGCGGCGAACCAGGGTGGCATGACCCCGCGCTCCACCTGCTTGCGGATCATGCCTGCATTCTCAATAACATCCTCATAGCTCTCCAGGCTGAAAGGGCCAACGGCATCCTTGCGATGACACTCCACGCAGTTGGCCTGCAGGATTCGGGAGATCTGGTGATGATAAGTGACGGAGGTCTGGGCGATAGCGGCCTCTTTTTTGAAGTCCAGTTCGCAACCTGGTGCGGTGGTGGCGGCGATGGCCGGGACCTCGTTGCGCAGCATGGCGGCGATGGCATCGCGAAGATACGTCTTGTTAGGCTTGTCCTTGGAATAACCCAGTCCGTACTGGTCATTGACGGCACCACGATAGACGAGCGTGCGGGCGGCATCGAGAAGAAAGACCTCCGTGGTGGTGGTGGCGGCCAGTGTGGCGGTCAGCCGGCCCTCCGCATCATGGATGACGGGGGACTTCAGGCTGTGGACAGCGGTGAATTTTTGAATGTCCTCAATCGTTTCCGTGGCGACGGGACAGACGAGAAGCATGCGGATCTTTTTGGCGGCGGCATCCTTTTCCAAGCGCGCCAGTTCCGGCCCCAGCTTGCCACTGATGGGACAGGTGGCGCCGAAAAAGGCGAGGATGATGCCCTGCCCTTCCGCCAGATGCTGGCTGAATGGTTGCTCTTTGCCGCTGCTGTCTTTCAGCGTGAGATCCGGGACGAGGTGGCCCACGCCATGCTCGGAGCCTTTTAAAATGACTGGTGCTTCCGTCAGGGCGGGATCTTCGCTGGCTGGTTTCACCGGGGTGGTGTCGGGCACGGGCTCGCCTTTTTTGCGCAGTTTCAGCATGGCCTCAGTCGCCTCCGCCAGGGTGACGCTGCCGTTGCCGTCCTGGTCCAGAAAGCGCATCCAGCGGGGATTCGTCACCTCATCCGCCGTCAGCAGGCCGTCTTCGTTTTTATCCAGGTTGTCGAAAGCCGCGATGCCGGTTTTAGCGGCAGCCGGCTGGCCGAGGAAATTTCCCGAGACAAGGAGGGCTAAGAACAGAGGAGCGCGTTTCATGCAATGCTGCTGGGTGACGGGAGCGCAGGAATTGTATGACAGGGGCGGATGTTTTTTGTTTATTTAGCTGGCGCGTTTTTAAAGCAATACATCATCCCGTCATCCGCACCAAAGAGCACATAGTCCCCCGCCACAGCGGGCGATGTTTTCACCGAGGCGCCGATTTCATACTGCCACAGCTCCTTGCCCTCCTTGAGATCCAGCGCATACACATAACCGTCATCGCTGCCAAACAAGGCCGCTTTCCCCGCGCAAATCACCGCGCTGCTGTCCACACGCCCGCGGCAGCGGTATTCCCACAGCATGGTTCCCTTCACCCGGTCAATGGCATGGAAACGACGGTCGCGCCCGCCGACAAACACCCCGTTTTCCCAGATCGCCGGCCCGGCATAAAATTCAAATTCCCGCTGCCCGTATTCCCAGATGAGCGCCCCGTCTTCCAGGTTATACGCCCCCACGCGGCTGCCATAATGGGAAACATACACGACTCCGTCAGCAATGGCCACGTTGTTGCCAATGTAGGAGCCCACCTCGATCTGCCGCTTCTCCTCACCGGTCATCACATCATGCACGTGCAGCACGCTGTCACAGCCGCCAAAGACCACCACCCCATCCCCCACCGCCGCACCGCCATTGATGTAATAACCCGTCTCCGCCGCCCATTCCTTTTTCCCCGTCTTCGCATCCAGGCAATAGACGTTGTAGTCATAGCTGCCGATGAGGATTTTCTGCACCCCGGTTTTTGGATCGGTCCAGGTATTGGAGGCCGCATGGATCTCCGCATCCGTTTCGTACTTCCACACCTCCGCTCCAGTTTCCGCATTCCAGGCATAGACAAAACCATCCTGGCAGCCTGCCACCACCAGATCTCCTGCAAACGAGGCCGCACCATCAAAACCACCTTTGGCCGTCACCTCCCACTTCTTTTCACCCGTCGCCAGATCAAGAGCATAAAACTTGCCGTCTTTGCACCCAGCATAAACTTTGGCATTACGCACCACCGCACTGCTAACCAGCATTTCCGCCTGCCCTTTGGGCTTCTCCTGCATCTTGAACTGCCAGGCCAGTTCCAGTGGATAACGCAATTCCACTGCCGAGACCCCCGTCATCGCCTCATTGCCACGCGAATGGACCCAATCTCCCGCCGTCTGCCCTTTGATCTCAGCGCTCGAAAAGAAGGCAAACAGGGCGAAGGCACACAAGGGATGGAGAAGGAGCTTCATCGAAGACAAAAGAGGGCGCATAGGAATGAATACGAGTAAACGGCCATGTCCGGCCGGATGTTCCAGGAACGTCCGTTCAAATGTCGGTTGGCAGAACATAGACAGACCTGTCTTTATATCCAACATTTATTGACCGCCACCTTCTTTGCAGGTGTACTCCCGACATGAAACTTGGCTTCCTGTTATCCCTCAGCCTCAGCGCCTCGATGTTTGCCGCAGAGCCGCTGGTTGAAAACTTCATCAAACATGGAAAGGCTAACTCCGCAGGCACTGTCGCCTACAGTTACGATGCCTCGGTTTATTCACCGGATGCTGACCTCAAAGACCTGCCCATCGGCGTCTTCGATTCCGGCATCGGCGGACTCACCGTTTTGGAAGCGATCCTGACATTGGATGCCTATCACAATGACACGCTAAACCCCGGCGCGGATGGACGGCCTGATTTCGAGAATGAGCGCTTCATCTACTTTGGCGATCAGGCCAACATGCCCTACGGCAACTACTCCAGCGCTGGCAAAACCGACTACCTCCGGGAGCTGATTCTCAAAGACGCCACCTTTCTGCTGGGCCGCCGATGGTTCGACCCGAAGAGCCAGACCTTCCGCCAGGACAAGCCGCCGGTAAAAGCCGTGGTCATCGCGTGCAACACCGCCACAGCCTATGGAATCGAAGACATTAGGGCCATTTTTCAAGCCTGGAAGGTCCCGGTCAAAGTCGTCGGCGTGGTCGAAGCTGGAGCCCGTGGCGTGCAAGAATCCAGACCCGCAGCCTCCGGCAGCATCGGTGTGCTGGCCACCGTCGGCACCTGTGCCAGCGGAGCCTATCCGCGCGTCATCGGCCAGACACTGGGCCTCGCAGGCAGACCCGTTCCCTCCATCACCCAGCAGGGCAGCATCGCCCTGGCTGGGGTCATTGAGGGCGATCCCGTCTTCACGCAATCCGTCGGCGACTGCGCCTATGATGACATCCGCGCCCTGCTGGAGGCTCATCGCAAAACGGCCAATCCCCTTCCCCTCAGCACCCTGGTTCTCGGCTGCACCCATTTCCCCTTGGCCAAAGCCGAGCTCACCGCCGCACTGACCGCCCATCGCATGGACCCCGCCTTCAGCAGCCTCATCGCCCCCGAGGTCACTTTTGTGGATCCCGCCGAATGGACCGCCCGTGAGCTCTTCCGCACCCTCGCCTCCGCCCGCCTGCGTCGCCGCCCCCCGCCCACAGAACCCGATTTGTTCTACCTCTCCTTCCCCAACCCGCTCAGAAAAAACCTCCCCCTCACCCCGGAAGGCGGTCTGGAAAAAGACTTCAAATACGGTCGCGAGACCGGTGCCCTGGATCGCGAAGACACCGTCAATGCCCCCCTCCGTCGCGATGACCTCCCCGCCGTCGGCCGCAAGCTCGTCGAAGGCCGCCTGCCCGCCGTCTGGAAAAGCATGGGCAGCCGTTAGTTTTTAGCCCGCTCGAGATTCAGCAACTGCCGCCGAAACTCATTGTTTTGAGCGACCAGCGCCTCCAGCAAATCCACCATCAGTTCCTGCCGGTCACGCTGACGTTGCCAGCCTTCTCCAAGGAAATAGAAAATAGCCATTCCCATCCAAAAATAAACATTCCATCCTAGGCGACCTTCAACCGCCATGAAAATGGAAGCAATGGCAACGCTCGTGATTCCCGGAATGACATAGCGCCATCTTACTTCGCGTGGTGGTCTTTTAACGCGCATCAAAAGATCCGTGGCACGTGGAACGACGATTTCCACATCCGCAACATTATCCAGATCCAAGATCGTATGGGAAGATTTTGTCATAGCGACGATCAGCATCGCTAAGGGACAACAGAATGAAAAGCAAAAATCCGGCAGAGCAAACTCCGCCGGATTTCCAAATGAAGCCTCTGTAATCTTAATGCCCCACTTCAGCCGGAGCATCCAGATCCTTCGGTGGCCAGAAGGCGAACAGAAGCAGCACGGCAGCAGCCAGTGACATTCCCGTCGGCCAGAGGAAAAGCTCGCGGTAATTCACCACCCCGTCCGTGGTCAGGCTGCCTTGCAGCGGAATGAAAATCCATTTTGCTGCCAGGTCTCCCAGACCAAGCACCAGCAGGTTGAAGAGTCCCTGCGCACTGGACCGCACGTCTTTGGGGAATGCCGCATCAATGAAAATGTACAGCGTGGCAAAGAAGAAGGCATAGCAGATGCCATGCAGCACCTGCACCAGGATAATCATCGTCTGGTTTTCCGGCATGAAGGCAAACACCGCAAACCGCGCCGCGTGGCCCAACACCCCTAGGATCATCGTCGTTTTCCAGCCCATTCGGGAAAGGAACCAGCCCAGCATGGCCATCGTAATGATTTCCGCAATCTGGCCAATGCTCATCACCGGCATGATCCACTGCGCGTCAATGCCCACCGTGGAGCTGCCCAGGAACCCGCCAGCCATCAGGAAGTACCCGTTGTGAATGGTGGAATCAATGAAGGTGACAATGAACAGCACCAGGAGAAACGGCTTCTTCAAAAACTTCACCGCATGCAGCCAGGCAAAACCGCTTTCTCCTGCCTTGGCGGGTTTTGGCGGTGTGTGGGGCAGGCTCAGGCTGAATACCGCCAACACCAGGGAGGAGATGCCGGAAACCAGGAAAATATTGCGGCTGGCCGACACCGCCTCAGCCCCCGCCTTGCCTTCCAGCACAAAATAAAGTGGCCACGCTGCCAGCATCCAGCCGATGGTTCCACCCATGCGCACCAGGCCAAACTCCTTCTGCGCATCCTTCAAATGCGTGAAGGCAATGGAATTGGACACGGAAATCGTCGGCACATAAAGCATCGAGTGCACCAGCATCAGCCCAAAGAAGGTGGGGAAATCTTTCGCCCAATACATGCCCATGATCGCCAGACCGCCGACAAGGTGGCTGAATGACATGAACTTTTCCGCCGCGAAATTCCGGTCGGCAAACTGGTTGCTGAAAAAGATTCCCAGGATGGAGGAGATGGCGAACGCACTGCCCACCCAGGTGATCTGCGCATCTGTAAAATTTAGCCCGTCCTTTCCCATATACCCCCAGATCAGCGGCAGCCACGCCCCCCAGATAAAAAACTCCAGGACCATCATGACGAACAGCTTTTTGGCAGCAGGGGATTTCATAGATCGGGAATAAGGCGGCGAGAATAGGGAGCGTAACCAACGCTGGCAAGACAGGATTCCTGACAGGGCTCTTTGCTTTTCGTTCACGACCCGTTTGGACCGGCTTTGGCCAAGAGCACGCCGTCCTTGTCATTCGCGGCCAGCGCGCTAAGAATGCATCCCCGCATGGCGTGTTTGGATGTAGCCATGCTATCCGACCCTTTCCTTCACATGACCGCCGACACCCTCCCCATCGAACACACCGAAGAAACCAACGCCCGCATTCTGGCGGTGAGCGAGGACCGTGTGAAGGGCTTCCACCAGCATCCTTTCCAGTTCATCGCCGAAGAGAGCGGTCTGCCGTTTGAGACTGTGGTGGAGCGCATCCGCGCCATGGTTCAGGGCGGAGTCATCCGCCGGGTGCGCCAGACCCTGCTGGCCAACAAGCTGGCCGAAGGTGCCCTCGTCGCCTGGAAGATTCCGAATGACAAGCTTGATGCCGCCTTTGAATTTATGTTCAAAGAGGACCCCTTCAGCGGCCACGTCGTCCTGCGCTCCACCGACCGCGAAGTCAGCGGCAGTGAATACAAGCTCTGGACCACGCTCAAAGTCCCCCAGGGCACAGACATGACCGAGCACGCCGACGTGCTGAAGCGCCTCACCGGTGCTGAGGAATACCTGCTCATGCCCGCCCACGGCATCTTTGCCCTCGGCGTCGGCCACGTCCGCCGCAAGACGATGGAGCCTGGTGAAAAGGCCGACGTCCCCGCCAAGATGATGACCACCAACATCGCCGATCTGGACGAGGAAGAATGGAACGTCCTGCTGCATCTGAAGGGCGAGCTTTCCGTGGACGAGATCGGCCCGGAGCCCTGGGCAGGCCGCGCGGAAGCTGCCGGCACCACGCTGGAGCGCTTCTGTGAAGTGGCGAAGAACTTGGACAAAAAGGGCGTCATTGGCCGCTTCTCCACCTTCCTGGAGCATGTGAAGCCCAGCCAGACCGGAGTGCGTGTTACTCGCTTCAACGGCCTCTTCCATTGGAAAGTACCTGAGGGCTTGCAGGAGCGCGGTGGCAGCGAAGTGGGCCGTCACACCATCATGACCCACTGCTACTGGCGTGAAGGCGGCCCCCGCTTTGGCAATGTCAACATCATGGGCGTGGTGCACGGCACCGACAAAGACCTCATCATGAAACACAAGGCCGCCATTGATGAGCACCTGGCCTCCATCGGAATCCCGGTCGAATACACCAATGTCTTCTGGGGTGGCCGCAGCGAGATCAAGCCCAGCGAGATCAGCCCCATCATCTATCGTGAGTGGCACAAAAAATGGGCGGGTGTGGAAGGTCCGGTGATTTGATTTTTGCCGGGTGATGGGCGAAGCAAGGCGGTCAATACACCGCCTTGCGATGAAACAAAAAGCTCTCCAGCAGCAATACTCCGAGCAGCCCCCAAATTAGGACGCGCGAGAGATTGCCCAGGCCGCTGGAGCCGGTGATCTTTGGCAGAGACGATGCAGCCGTATTCGCTTCTGCTTTTTTAGCGGGAACATTCGTTTCCATGGCGGAGGCCAGCACACTGGCCCCTGCCCTGCCATCCGCCGTCTGCCATGAGCCGATGCGCTGGATGGCCAGCAGGCCTGCCGGGATGGATTCGGACGTCTCGACAAACTGAGTTCCGTTCCATTCCGTCCATTGGAGCAGACCAGATTCCTCCAAAAGATCCCCCGGATGCTGCACCCGGAGGCCGGAAGTCGCATCGTTGTTCTCCGCGCACCAGTAGAGCGCATTGCCCAGCATCAGGGGGAAGGCCGGAAGTAGCGCCAATTGCTCTGACCGCGCCGGTGAAAAGGCACTCACCACGACCCTCTGGCCATTGACCTCCCCTGTCGCCAGCACGGGCTCCGTTCCTGCCATCCACAAGGGTTCAAAGGAACTTCCCAGGTCCAGGACGCCTGTTTGCGTGATGGCCAGGCGGCTGGCGGAGACACGAAACAGCACCGGATGATCCGGTGCCACACTGCGTACGCTGTCATGCGGAAGCCCCAGTCCCTGAAGGCGCTTCATCTGCACCGGTCCAGCCGTTTTGACCGGGTTCAGCGCGATGACTGGCCGATCCGTGGGCCATTCCTCCGGCAGCCATTGCTCAAAGACATACACATCCGGCTTGTCCTTCATCGGCCAGGCGGCGGGTGTGCCTTTGAGCATCTCGATCCGCCCCGCCTCAATCATGGAAGTCATCGCCAGTTCCGTGAACGGATCCGGCTGATCCGCTACCCAGGCCACCACCAGCGGCCTGGCGTTCGGCAGTGGAGCCGCCACAGCATCATCCCAGCTCAGGCAGTCTCCCGCCGCCTTCAGCCGCAGTTCCACACGCTGACCGCGCACGCCTTCCAGCGGCAGGATCAGCGCACTTGCCTCCCCAGGCTCCAGTTCCAGCTCCCGCAATTGCGCCAGCCTGCCGCCAAGGTTGATCTCCAGGGTCGCCGTCACCTTGCCCGGATTCGCCGCCGCAGCCGTCACTTGTACGAATCCCTCATACCGGTCGCGGGCCAGCGGTGCCGGCCGAATCTGAAAACCCGTGATTCCCACATTCGTAAGGCTCGGCAGGGCCACGCTGGTGAAGTCATAAGCCAGCCCGTCCGTATCCAGCCACGCCTCATCGCCCACATGCCAGACCTGCGATCCCGTTTCCAGTTCAGCCAATCGCTGTGCCACGGTCCTGGCCGCATCCGGACGGCCCTCCATCGGCAGGGGGGTGATCTCATCCAGCAGCCGCAGGCACTCGCGCCGGTTGCTGTTGCGGGAAAGCAGCACCTGGGCTTTGGCATCGTAAGCCACCAGTGAAACCACCACCTGGTCAGGCAGGCGGCTCAGCCGGTCGCGCATCACCCGCCGCGCCTCCTCCACCCGCGTGCGTCCAGCCATATCCTTAGCCGCCATCGAGGCCGAGCGGTCCACCACCACAATCACCGCGCCCGGCGAATCCTTGCCCGCATCCCCAACCGGCCGCGCCAGCGCCAGGACGGCAAACAGGATCACCAGCAGTGTCAGCAGCAACGACAGCCATTTTTTAATTCGCCGCAGCCACGCCGACTCCTGATGCTCCCGCGAAAGTGAACGGAAAAATAGCAACGTCGAAACCGGCACCCGCCGAGCTTTCTTCCTGAACAGGTACAAAGCCAGCGGAATCAGCGCCAGCCAGGCCAGATGCAGAAGATGAGGGGTTAGGAAATGCATCGGATTAGAATTGGATCCGGTTCAAGTCCCGGGAAGAATGAATAATTCGGACAACTTCGATTCCATCTTTAATCTGGCGATAGAACAGGCAATATTTGCCCACAGGATACAACGTAATGCCACACATCACGCAGATCTTCAATCGCGATAGGCGAATAGATAATCTCCGCCATACGCCTTAGTCAGACTTGGCTGTCGAGCGCTCTTGATGCATCCGCTGAACAAAAGCATCCCAGTCAAAGTTTGCAATGCCTTCTCCACGGTTCAGCGGTTCCAGCCCTGCCTGAATGTCATTTCTCAGCATGTGTAATTTCTGTCTCTCCTCCGGATTCAGCACGTCTTCGTCTAATGATGCGAGTTCCTCTTCTTCCATTGCTTTGTACAAAGCATTGACGACAAATTCACCTTCATCGGAATAGCGCCCTGAACGGACAGCCTCCGTCACAAACGACTGAAGATCGTCCGGCAGTGAAATGGCAATCTGAGACATGAAAAGATTATAACGCTCGATGGTCCCAGGTCAATCCTACACCCCGCCTGCCAGTGCTGTGCCTCGGTTCAGCAGATCCAGGAAGCGTTCCTCAAACGGTTCCTCTGCACCACACTGCATGAAGTCAATGCGGTGGGCCGCACACTCGCGGGAGAGGTTCTCGCAGAAAGCATCGAAGCTGTCCACATACCGCTGCACATCGCGGCGGGTCAGCCAGAAGCGGCGTTTTTCACCGGTCTCCACTTCGGCCAGCTCCACCTCGCCTTCGAGGGTAGGCTGTCTTTCTTCCGGATGCAGGATCTGCACAAAATGGCACTCGCCGGGCCAGGCGGCAGCACGCTTCACGGCCTCGGCGGCCGTATTGACATCCCGGCCAAAGAAATCCGAGATCACAAAGATCACGCCATACCTTTGCCGGGTGGGATGAAAGTCCGTAAAGCCTCTCTCCAGGTCCGTAAAGCCGCCATACTTCAACCGTGTGGCCGTCTGGATGATCTTCTCAATGTTCCCCTGCCCTCGCAGTGGCGGCAGTTCCTGGCGCACGGTGTCGTTCAGCGAATACAGGCTGACCCGCTGCTGCCCGGCCAGCCCCAGATAGGCCAAGGCCACGGCGAAGCGCAGAGCCTGGCGGCGCTTTTCCCCATGCGGCTCCGCCATGGAGCCGCTGGTATCCACCAGGATGTGCAGGTTCAGCTCCTGCGTCTCCTCATAAAGCCGCACAAAAAGCTTGTCCAGACGCGCATACAGCCGCCAGTCAATCGCCCGGTAATCCTCCCGTGGCGTATATTGCCGGTAGTCCTTGAACTCACGCGTAAAGCCCGTTGCCGGGCTGGATTGTGAACCCCGCCGCATCAGGGACCGCCGCTTCCGCAGGCGCACCGCCAGGGATCTCAACCGGTCCAGAAAGGCCGCATCAAAGAGATCATCGCGGGCAAGGGGTTCGTTGGACATCAGGCGCAGAGTGTTCGGGGTGTATAGACCAGGGGGTATTCATGAGCAACCGGCAAGCAACGCTTATACACACGGTCTGAATGCCCAGCCCTTTCACCCATCGGCCTTATTCAAAAAACGCCAGCCTCTCATCGTCCAGACTCAGCCGGTACATCACCTGGTTATAATCATACCTCGGGGTCGCCACCGGATTCCCGGAAAAGGTCTCCGTATAGGTGCCCTCAAAATAAATGACCCGTCCTCCATCCTGGTCAAAGAACGCATGATGCCGGGGATTGTAAAAGCTGTACTTGGGATGACTGGCCACTTTGACCGCCTTCCTCCACGGGCCCTCTGGAGCTGGAGCCTCCGAATACCACACCTCTCCCAGCATGGAGCCCTCGCCCATATTCTGATTGGCGATCATGATCCAGCGCTTGCGATATTCATTCCATTGGATGCTGCACCGATGCACCAGTACATCCTTGCCTGTGGCTGCATCCTTGATTTGTAGTCGAGCCTTGTCCGCAGGCATCTTTCCGTCGCGGATCATTTTGGCCTCGCTCCCTTGGGTCACCGGCGGCTTGTCCTTCTGCCAGACATATTCGCCTTTTTCCTCAGACCAGGCCAACGCCTCATAAGCCGCCGGGTTTAAAACACTCCCATATTCCGCCGCCACCCGCGTCACCGCAAAGCTCTGGCTGAAGTATAAATAATCTCCTTCCTCACCGCTGACCCGCACCGCATTCCCCTCAGGATGCTGCCAGTCAAATTCATCCCCCAGTTGCAGAACCGGCACAAAATGGCCCCGCGTCTCATCAAACTCCACCAGACCATGCTCCACCCGTTTATCCAGGCGTTCAAACCGGCCATAATGACCTAACAACTTTTCATTTTCCTCCGGCCCGGTCACCGTCAGCAGCCCGAAAACCCACACCACCCCCGGCTCCTGCATCGGCACCATTTTGCGCAGCTCACCTTTACCCTCCGTCAAGTATTCCAAAGACAGTCCCTCATCCGGCTCCAGCCCACCCTTCGCCGGGTGGTCGGACCACGCACAGGTACAATGAAAGTTCCCCAACGGATAGCTGGCCCGGTTGGTATCCCCCCAGAGCCAGAACAGTCGCCCCTTCCAAGGCAGGGCCTGTACACTGTCCTGCCCCATCACACCCGCATTCAGATTTGGCCTGGGCAGCGGGCTTTCCAGTCCCAGCAGGGCCGTATCCCGGTAGATCCCCTGCCCTGTGACCCGGTACATTCGCTCCGCAATGTTATGCCGCATCACCTTCACCTCAATGCGCTCACCCGCCTTCGGTTTGATTCGCACCCCCGCATAACCGAATCCGTCTTTGGGCATCGAATACCCCGGCCCGCTGACGTGGAAAAACACTTCCTCATTCATCAGCCCAGGTTCCTGGAAGGCGATCCAGCCCGCACTGTCGCTTACAAAGGTCTGGTGATTCGTCGTCGTCAGGCTGATCAACGGTACACCGCGCCCCGTCTGCGCATCCACCACCTGAATGCCAAACCAGTCCTCCGGGGCGGACCAGACCGTGAAGGGAAGGAGGAAACAGGCACATAAAAGACGCATGACGGCATCATTATCAGCCTGTTTGCCTGCGTAAAAGCACGAATCAGTCATCAAACAGCGAAGTTCAGCAGCGAACGGCTTGTATCCTGCCCATTTCCAGGCTACATGCCCGGTTCATGTTTGTCGATCAAATCAAAGTCTATGCCCGTGCCGGTAAAGGTGGGGATGGCAGTATGCATTTTCACCGGGGCAAGTTCCGCCCCAAAGGCGGTCCGGATGGCGGTGACGGAGGCCGGGGAGGCGATATCGTCCTTCTGGTGGATTCCAGCACCAACAGCCTGCGCCAGTACTTTTTTAATGCCAAGCTCGTCGCCAAAGACGGGAACAAGGGCAGTGGCAACATGTGTTCAGGAATCTCGGCCGATGAAGTCGTGTATAAAGTCCCTAGCGGAACTGTGGTTTCCAGGGTCATCGAGGAGGAAGATCCTGAAACTGGGGAGAAGACCGTCCGTTACGAACCCGTGGCCGACCTCACCGAGGTGGGCGAACGTTTTGTCCTTTGCAAAGGCGGCAAGGGCGGCAAGGGCAATGTCCATTTTAAAACCAGCACCCATCAGGCTCCGCGTGAGTTCACTCCGGGTGAAGATGGAGAAGAAGGCTATTTCCACTTTGAGCTGCGCAGCATTGCCGATGCCGGCTTCGTCGGTTTCCCAAATGCTGGCAAGTCCACCATGCTCTCCAAGCTGAGCGCGGCCAGACCCAAGATCGCCAACTACCCGTTCACCACCCTGCAGCCCATGGTGGGCGTAATCCACTTTGGCGACCACCGCCGGGGGACCCTGGCAGACATTCCCGGACTCATCGAAGGCGCGCATCAGAACGTCGGCCTCGGCCATGACTTCCTCCGCCACATCATGCGCTGCCGCATCCTCCTCTTCGTCGTGGATGCCGCAGGAACTGAAGGCCGCGACCCGGTGGCAGACCTGGAAACCGTGCGCAAAGAAGTCTCTCTCTACTCCAAGGAGCTTTCCAAACGCCCCTGGCACATCCTGGCCAACAAGATTGATGTCGAAGGAGCCGATGCCAATGTGGAGCGGCTCAAAGAACGCTTCAAACGCGTGAAAATCTTCCCTGTCTCAGCAGAATCCGGCCTTGGCCTGGACAAGCTGCGTGACTTCCTGGACAAGAAAATCGGCCAGCGTTTTGAAGTGCTGAAATAGCTCTCGCAGGCCAGATTCTAAAATGCAAAAAGGGCAGGGTTCGACAAGAACTCTGCCCTTTTTACAAACAGTCAGAAGTCAGTCCAGCTGGCGCTTCGGTGCAGCAATGCGCACGGGCTCCGGATCACCCGGTTTTCTTGGCCTGTTGCCAGGAGGCAGTGCATAACGTTGCACTTCATACCCGGTCACATTGATGTTTAGATCCAGCTTGCTCAAGAATTCCCACGTCGCTGGTACACCGATGTCATCGGTGATCTTGCGTGCCTCCAGGTAGGTGCTGTAGGCATCGTTCATCACCTGGAACACCGCCACACCTTTTGGGTCAGATGCAATCTGGCGCATCACACGCTGATAGTTGGAAACATCCACCCGGATTTGCTCCACAGTCTCCCCTCCGCCAGCTTTCGGCGTCATGGCCAACACGACGGTCGTGCTCCCGGGACGGATGGTTGGCGTGATGGTATAGGACCCGCTCAGCAAAGGGTTCGAAGCTGCCCTCTCCAGAATCGCCCGTATGGCAAAGGCGTCGTAGATCACTTTGCTGCGGGACTTGTTTTTGATACTGTCCAGCCCGGCCAGATCCTTGACGAAATAGCTCAATACACTTTTTGCGTCTAGTTTCACCTCTTCGGGTTTTGCCGATCCATATCCGAAGGTGATCTTGCCGCCAGACATGGTGGCTTTGATCGTCGGTTTCGTTGGATCCCTGGACGGATCAAGAGCTGTCCACTTGGCCAGGTCGCCCTTGGTCGCCGCCACTACCGCACTGGCCACGGCAGGAAGGGTAGATCTGATCGTGATGGCGATGTCGCCCAGAGAAGTCAAAACGGAGGTATTCGGCTGGAGACCGGCAGCGGCCAGTTCCTTGTACGCCATCGCCACCTGGTCCATTTGAAAGCTGCCTGCCAGAGGGCCTATCTCCGGCCACGCCTTCTGCGCTTCCGGTGCCGTACCAAATACCTCTGTCAGCATCGGCAGAAAGGGGTCAATCTTGACGTCCTTTTCCTTGTAAACGATCTGGCTTTTGACTTTGTCCAGACCATCCAGGATGGGTTTGATAAACGTCGCTTCATTCAGCACAATGACCCCTTTGTTCGCCACCATGATGCGCGTTTCATTTGCCTCTTCAGGATAGGCGCGCGGATTTGGCAGGCGCACATACGTTGGCGGCGGCGGCTCATACACAGGGGTCTCGTCCAGCAGTGCCTTCAGCCGCTCCACTTCGGTCAGCAGCTTGTCCATTTCCGCTTTCTCCTTTTCCCGCAATACCTTGGCATCTTCCAGCTTCTTGCGGAAGCTGTCCAGGTCCATGAACTTCATCTGGCTGGCCACCTGGCTGGTATCCACCGTTTTGAGCTGCTCCACAGCCTTTTTCATGTCCTGTTCCGCCTTGAGCTTGTCCTCCTCGATCTTTTTCGGGTCTGCTGGAGGGGGCGGCAGCGCTTTGACCTGCGCCACCATTTCCTGGTGCTGCTCTTCAGTCACGGGCGGCAGGTCAGAAAGGATTTTCTGCACCATCTGGGCCGTGTTCAAGGCCATCATCACAAGCACAATCATCAGCACGCCCACCACGTTGGTGACGGCGTCCATCAGGGAGTCGAGGTTCAGCTCGCCTCCTCCATCGGATCTTCTTTTGGCCATAAGACTGAAGGTGTTAAACGTTTAAGGTTTGGCGGGAGGCTCAGGGGCCGCCGCACCAGGCGTCGGGGCAGGGATTTTGCCTCGATATTTGGCGAAGAGGTTCAGATCCAACTGGCCTCTCCCAGGAATCGGCAGCTTGCCGATACGGATCTTGTAATCGTTCTGGGCACGCCCTGCACCGGTGTTGAAAGCGGCCTGCCCGTCATCACGGATCAGAAAAAGAACGAGCGAGTTCTTGTCCTTGGCCACCTCGGACAAAAAGTGATTAAAGCTCACATCCGCCACCACCACACTGGCCGTGGATGCCAGGCGGTAATCCTCACCCCACGCACCCATGATTTTCAGCGAACCTGAGCTGCACTCGACAAAGTAAACCTTCGTCTCATCTGACATGCCCGAACCGGATGGCTGGACCACCACCGGCGGCACCTTCTTCTCTGGCGGCACCTGACGCTCCTTGATTTCGGCCAGCAGCTTTTTGATTTCCTCCTGCGTCAGGCCCTGCTGGCGCTTGATCCCTTCCACTTCTGTCAAAAGATCATCCAGCTCTTTCTGTAGCTTCTGGCTGATCTCTTTGTTCTGCTCCTGCACTTCTTTGGAGGAATCCAGAATCTTGCGCAGCTTGATGTAACGCTGCTCAGTCTCCTCTGCCTCTTTTTGCAGCTTCTCCAGTTCAGCCAGCTTCTCCTTCAAGATGACATCCAGCTTCTTCCGCTCCTCAATCTCACGCTGCATTTTCTGGTAGTCCTGCGCCATGCGGATCTCATCCGGCGTGCGCCCCTCCGCCTTTCCCGCCTGTGCCACCACGAGCACAACGATGATGAGCACCAGCGCGCCAATGAGGCACGCCAGAATGCTCAGGAAAGGGAAAAGTGAAACCTCTTCGCCGGATGACGCACGTCTCTGGGCCATAGCAGAATGAGTTGAGAAAGGAACTGTAGATTACTCGCGGCTGAACCAGCCTTTTTTCTTCACCTGATGAATGATGACCTGCTTGCCGCCAAGCTCAGTCAGAACATTGTTCAGGCCCTGAATACCGGAGGAAAGAGCACGGGTGTATTCGGAAGTTGTCTTGACACTGTCCTTGACCGCATTGGTCAGGTCTTCACGCATCCGGTTCAGCGTCATGGTAAATTCAGCATCCACACGCTCCTGGTGTGCCGTCGCACGTTTGTCCAGGTTGGCAGCCTGCTCATTGATGCGGGCAGACAGAGCGTTCAGGTCCACCAGGAATTCCTTCTGGGCATTCGCCACCGCCTTCACCAGCACATCCATCATGCCGTTGGTGTCACCACCGGCGATACCTCCACCGTCATTCAGGCGGGGCATCAGGATTTCATTGCAGAAAGCGTCAATGTTGTTCAGGTTGTCATCCTCAGCCTTCGCCAGAGTGTTCATCGGGAAGTTCAGGAACATCGCCAGAACCAGACCCAGAAGCGTCGTATCGAACGCCGTGCCCAGACCGCTGGTCACGTTGCCGATGGAGGCCATGATCTTGTCCATATCAGAAACATTCGTCAGGTCCATGGATCCAATGGCCTGGGACAGACCCAGCACCGTTCCGATGAATCCGAGAATCGGAATCGCCCAAAGAAACACCTTCACCAGCGCGTAGCTGCCGCCGATTCGCGCACTGTCAATGTCACTCTGCGCGCTCATCATCCCGCTCACCTCGCCATTGTTCTGGCGCACTTCGAAGAGCTCCAGCCCCTTGCGGATACGGTTCACCATCATGCTGTCACGAAGGCGTGCTGGCAGGCCATACAAATGGTCTACAAACTGGCCCACATTCTGGGCATTCACTTCCTGGCTGATATCTGTCGGCAGAACGTCCAGGAACATCGCATCCTTCTGGTGGCGCAGCTTCTTCATCTTCAGCCAGAGTATGCTCATGGCCACAAAGAAGAAAAAGCTCTCCACGTAGTTCACCCACGTGCGCTCATAGAAAAGGTCATGGATGTAGTCCATCGTATTGACCGCCGGAGCACCGGGTGCACCCATCCCAAACGGAAACAGAATGCCATACCAGGCCAGCGTGGCCACCACACCGATTCCCAGCGCCATCAGGATGCTCGGGTTGGCAGGATCTGACTCCTCCCAGCCTCCACGGCCCTGTTGTTGCTGCTCGTAGTACGCCTGCTGCTGCTCCGGTGCCTGCTCATGACCGGCATCCGAGGACTCATAATGACCCTGCTCTTCACCGCCTTCAGGCGGTGGCGTCATCCCGGTTGGGGCGGGCAGGCCGGAGGGTGGGGGCAGACCTCCAAGGGTCGCCGGGATCGAAAGCTTGCTGTTACAGCCTGGGCAGCGGACGACTTTTCCGGCCATGTCTGGCTCGGCCTTCAACTGCATGTCACATGACGGGCACTTAAATTTCACAGTGAGTTTCTCCTTCGTTCCTGATTGATATTATGGGGTGGGCAAGTGGGAATCGTATCAAAGCGGTTGTCGGCTCATCAACAAGTTCTTTTCGTTTCAAAGAACCTCCTTTTCAACCTTTTACACCTCTTTGGTCATTTCCAGCCTGCATCCGGTACTAAAATCATCCTCCCCCAGGCTGGCAGAGGATGTTCAAGCGGGCACCTCAAATAGGACAGGCCTCTGCCTCAGACGTTCGATTTCGGCCGCACCTTCTGGGCGATTTTGTGCAGGATGCCGTTCACAAACGATCCTGACTCCCCTGCCCCCAGCGACTTCGCCAGCTCGATCGCCTCATTGATCACCACCGGCGCGGGCACTTCCGGCACATGCACCAGTTCGTAAACCGCCAGCCTCAAAATATTGCGGTCCACGGCCGCCAGGCGCTGGATGCGGAAATTCTCCAGCACCGGCTCGATCAGCGCGTCCAGCTCCACCGTCCGCGCCAGCACCCCTTGGATCAGCGTCTCCGCATAGCTGCGCACAGAGCTCTTCGCATTGTGCACCGTCCAGAAAGCCTCCTGCTCCTCCGGGCTATGTTCCCCGTGCAGTTCATTGGCAAACAAAAATTGGACGGCGGCTTCCCGTCCCTCGCGGCGTTTTCCCATGGTCAGGCGGCCTCCAGTTCAGGTTTCCCGGCAAAACTGGCCCGCATTTTCCGAAACAGCGCGATCATGTTCACCGCCACCTGCGCCGCCTCCGTGCCCCGGTTGATCTTCACCCCCAGGCACCTCTCTTCCGCCTGCTCCTCAGAGCTCACCAGCAGCACCTCATGGATCACCGGCACCGTATGCCGCACCGCCATCTGCTGCAGCGCATCCGTCACAGACGCACCCACCAGGTCCGCATGCTCCGTGGATCCCCGGATGATCACGCCAAAGGCGATCACCACATCCGGCTTGGTATTCTTGATCACCAGCTCCGCACACACAGGGATCTCAAAAGCCCCCGGCACCCGGTAAACCGTGATCACCGCATTCGGGGCCAGCTCTTCCAGCTCCTCCCGGCCCGCATCCAGCAGACCCTGGACAAACTGGTTGTTGTAGAGGCTGGCCACGATCGCGATGGAAACGCGATCCTGCACCGGCAGTGGACGACTTGGACCGTATTGTGACATGATGGATTGAAAAGAATTTCTCAGCGCCTGGATGCCGTCTTCTTCACAGCTTGTGACCCAGTTTTTTCTTCTTGGTGGCCAGGTATTTTTCGTTGTGCGGATTCGGTTCAGAGATCACCGGCACCTGCTCCGTGATCTCCAGTTTGTGCCCTTCCAGGCCCACCACCTTGCGCGGATTGTTGGTCATCAGGCGGATCTTCCGCACCCCCAGGTCGGAGATGATCTGGGCACCGATGCCGTAGTCCCGCAGGTCCATCGCAAAGCCCAGCTGCAAATTCGCCTCCACCGTGTCCAGCCCCTGCTCCTGCAACTTGTAGGCCATGATCTTGCCATGCAGGCCGATCCCCCTCCCCTCATGCCCGCGCATGTAGATGATGATGCCGCGCCCCGCCTCCGCCACCTTGCTCATCGCCGCATGCAGCTGGCTGCCGCAATCACAGCGGCGGGAGGCGAAAATGTCACCCGTCAGGCACTCGCTGTGCACTCTCACCAGCGTCGGCGTTTCGGCATCAATGTCCCCCATCACCAGCGCCACATGGTGCACCCCGTCCAGGCTGCTTTTATAAAGGTGCAGTTTAAAGACGCCATAGTCCGTCGGCATATCCACCTCCTCGATCCTCTCCACCAGCTTCTCACTCCGGCGGCGGAAGGCGATCAGATCCGCAATGGACCCGATCTTCAGCTTGTGCTTCTTCGCAAATTTCTTCAGGTCCGGCATCCGCGCCATCGTCCCGTCCGGGTTCATGATCTCGATCAGCACCCCGGCCTCCCGCAGCCCGGCCAGCCGGCACAGGTCCACCGCAGCCTCCGTATGCCCCGCCCGCCGCAGCACTCCGCCCGGCTTGGCCACCAGAGGATTGATGTGCCCCGGCTGCACAAAATCGGCAATCGTGCTCTTCGCTCCCGCCAGCAGCCGGATCGTCCGCGCCCGGTCGGCTGAGCTGATCCCCGTCGTGATTCCCTCCGCCGCATCCACCGTCACGGTGAAATCCGTGCGGAAAGCTTCCCGGTTCTCCGGCACCATGCTTTCCAGGTTCAGCTGCTGCGCGATCTGCAGCGAGACCGGCACACACAGCATGCCGCCGCCTTCCCGCACCATAAAGGTCACCATCTCCGGCGTGATCGCCTCCGCAGCACAGATCAGGTCGCCTTCGTTCTCCCGGTCCTCATCATCGGTGACGATCACCATGCGCCCGGCACGGATGTCCGCAATGACGGATTCGACAGAGTCGCACACGTGAGTCTTTTTACTGGGCATAGGGAGATTGGAAAGAGCCGCGCCACTGACCGGTCGTCAGCCGCTGGGGGAACACGATTCTAGCCGCTCGGCGGCTCTATTCCAGTGCCTATTTCTACTTTTAGCCGGATTCCTCGATTCAGCTCGATGTCACACTTTGCAGTCGCTGGCCGCCATCAATCGCGGTGGCCGGGTTTGGCCACCACATGCACCTCCACATGCCGGCTCCACACCTGCGCGATCCCCAGCCACAACACCGGCACCATGAGCACAAAATACCTCGGCAGGCAGGGGGCCAGGGTGCTTCCGCCCAGATAAAAAGCTGCAAACCCCATCAGCAGCCACACCTCCGCAGGCACCGTCCTCCAGAACCGCAGCCCCAGCAGCCCCGCCACCACCGCCATAAAAATCACCGGCCCGTTAAACAGGATCAGGGTGATCGTCCGCAGTTCCTCCGCCTGGTGCGATCTCGGAAAGCCAAAGGCCAGCCGCGTCAGATTGCAGGCCCAGTTGTAGGCCACCCGCGCCGGATTCTCCTTAAAATTGGCCACCGCCGCCTCCTTGAACATCTTCTCCCGCTCCAGGATGGAATGCGAATGCACCTCCTTGTAAAACTCACTGTGCAAGGGGGCCACCTCCGGCAGGCTGTGCACATCCGCCTTGCCAAACCAATGACCGTTTTCCCCCTCATGATGGCTGCTCATCCAGTACAGCAGTTCCCCGCTGTTGGTGGACCAGCATAGAAACTGCCCCGTCTTCGCCTGCGTATAGGCCAGATACGGCGTGCAGAAGAGGAACGCCCCGCCCAAAATCACCAGGGCACGGGCCAGCTTCTGCCGCCACGGCGGGATCATCATCAGGACCAGGCACAGCACTGCAGTCGCCATCAGCACATGGCCAAAGAACACGCGCGTCAGAATCAGCCAGCCCAAAAAGAAAGCCGCTGCCGCCGTCCATCTCCGGCCCCGGTCCCGTAACGCATGGGTAAAGCTCCACATAAATCCCGTCAGCAAAAACATGGACAGCGGCTCGCTCATCAGCGCAAAGCCCATCCACACCAGCGTGGGATGAAAGGCCGTCAGAGCCGCCCCGGCAAAAGCCCACCCTGCCCCCGCATACCGGCGCACCGTCAGCCAGACAAAGAAAGTGGCTCCCCCCATAAAAAAAGCGTTCAGCAGCCGCGCCCCCAACACCGCTGCGGGGCTCCCTGTAAATGGCATCAGCACCACCGGATACCCCGGCCCGTTCACAAAATTCGGCTCCTGGTCCGTCACGTAGAAACCCTTCGTGAAGTTCATCGCATACTCCAGATACCGCGCCTCATCCCAGATGGGCTCCTCCGAATGCCTCATGACCGCCAGGACCCCATAGATCAAAATCACCCCCACCATCAAAAACAGACCGGGCCGGTTGGAGGATAAAGGAACTTCGTGGGTGGATGCCATCCAGATACAGAAACGGCACTTACGAAAGAGCGCCAGCAAAGTTTTCAATTCATATCCTCAGATTCAACCTCATCCCCCTCCACGTCCATAATCCCCACTTGCCGGGATCATTCGTCACCCGTCATTCGTCACCCGTCATTCGTCATTCGTCATTCGTCATTCGTCATTCCTCATTCGCCATCCGTCATCCTTTCCCCATTCAGCATACTGCATTCTGCATTCTTCCGCACCCCAAGAGTGCCCAACATACATCCCAAAATGACCACCTGGGGCATTCGGTGTCGGCTGGCCAGATATCTGCTCGTTTGATGCTTGAGCTTCAATCGCCCCCCTAAGCACTGATGAATGACACCCCCCTTCCCTGGTCCATTTTGCGGTCCGCCTTTGCCGCTGTCACAAGCCTTGCCTGTCCCCTCTTTTTAACCTGCCTGCCAGCTTCTGCAGCCACCGTTTATTGGGACATCAATGGCAGCGCTGCAGGAGCAGGTGGAGCCTCCCCTTCCGGCACCTGGAGTTCAGTGACCGAGTTTTGGAATTCGCTCGCCGATGGCACCGGCGTTCCCGCCGCATGGACTCCGGGCAATATCGCCGCCTTCTCCGCTGGCCTGGATGCCACCGGCCCCTTTACGGTTACCGTGGATGGCGTTCAGAGCATCTCCGGCCTGCGTTTTGAACGAGGCCAGGTCACCTTGTCTGAGGGCACACTCTCACTCGCTGCCGATTCAGATGCCTTTGTCGCCAGCTCAGTCCAGGCTACCCTCAACTCCTTGCTGACGGGTAGCACCCGCTTCACCAAAACCGGTGAGGGCTCCCTCACCCTCACGGGTCAGAGTTCTGGCTTCACCGGTGCCATGGTCCTTCAAGAAGGAACCCTTCGTGCCATAGGCCCGAACACACACACCCTGGGCCAGGGCACACTGGAACTCAACGGCGGCACACTTCACCTGATGAATAACGGTAACATCACCTTGGGCCGCAATACCACGCTTAACGGCGCGGCGTCTATCATTGCGGACGGTCTCGGCACAGGAACAGCCGTGGACACCACATTCACCTTTGGGACTCTGAATGTCGCCACTGCCAGCTCTCTCAGCGTCACGCGCGGCAGCAGCATCACTGGCTCCCTTTATGGACGCGCGACCTTCGGAGCCACGACTTTGGCTGAAAATTTAACGGTCAATCTGGGTGAACGGGCTATCACCACCCTAGGGGCGATCACCGAATCTGGCGGTTCGCGCACCCTGGTTTACAACGGTGTCTCTTCATCTTCATCCATTCTCATCCTGAATGGTGCCAGCACCCACACCGGCGGCATTATCATCAATTCCGGAAGGGTCTATGCCAACGTGGCCAATTCGCTGGGGGCCGTCGGAACGCAGACTCAGGTCAATGCCGGAACATTGGATTTGCGCAACGCAAACTCGGCTGTTGACCGCCATCTCATATACAACGGCACGGCCACCCTTAACCTCATCAACAACGGCACCGTCATTTGGAATGTCGGCAGCCTCACTCACACGGCCGGTAACCTTACGATCAGTTCTGGCCCCTCCTCATCCACCAATGTGACCCCTCGCGTTCACACCTTGAGCGCAGATGTCGCCCTCAACGGCAACCTGACTTTGGCTTCTGCCGTCATCACCACCTTCATTATGAAAGGGGCCGTCTCCGAGGTCGGCGGCATCAGCAGAAACGTCATTAAAAGCGGCCTCGGATTGGTCCGGCTCGATAACATTTTCAGTCACTCCGGCACCACCACCATCAGCAATGGCATCCTCCAGCTTGGCGTGGACAATGCCCTGCCTTCCGGAGCCATGAAAGGCAACGTCTCCATGAACCCTGGGAATGCTCTCACCGCCGTTCTCGATCTCAACGGCTTTGACCAGACCCTGAATGGCATCTCCAACTCAGGCCTCGGCACCAGCCGCATTGACAATACCGCCGCCGAGGCCGTCACACTGACCTTGGGTGCAGGAGATGCCAGCGGCCTTTTCACCGGTGCCATCCAAAACACCGGAGGTGCCCTCACCCTCATCAAGACTGGCAGCGGAGTCCAGGCGCTGATGGGAACAAACACTTATACAGGCGGCACCTTCGTCAATGGCGGGGTGCTGGTGTATGGCAATCTGCTGGCGCAGCCCGCCACCGGCACCACGGAAGTGGCCGCAGCGGGCACCCTCGGCCTGGGTGTGGGCGGCACCGGCTTTTATTCCTCCGCTGATGTGGATGCGCTCTTTGCCAATACCCTGGCCAATGTCAATATGGCCGCCGGAGCCAGCGTCGGCATTGACACCACCGCAGGTGATTTTGAATACACCACCAGCCAGTCCGCCGCACGCGGCCTGGCCAAGACCGGCCCCAATGTGCTGACCCTCAGCGGCAATAACACTTATACCGGGGACACCCTCCTGGCTGGGGGCACCCTGTCCATTTCCTCGGACAGCAGCCTGGGGGCAGCGACCGGGGCACTGACCATGTTTTCCGGCACCACCCTGCGGATCACCGGCAGCAACAATCCCACCAGCACCCGCAACATCACCCTGCAAGGCGCGGCCACCTTTGAAGTGACCGAGGCAGATAACACTGTCACTCTGACTTCCGGTTTGAACCCCTCCGGCATTTTCACCAAGGCAGGGCCCGGCACGCTCCGCCTCACCGGTAACGTCACCAACACCGGCAACAGTATCCTCAGCGGCGGCATGCTGATTCCTGCCGGGATTTTTAACACAGGTGCCGGCACCACCACCGTGGGTTCTGCGGGCAGCCCCGGCACCCTTCTGCTGGGCCCAGGCTCCGAATACACCACCACCACCCTGGCCATCGGTACGGCGGTCAATTCCCTCGGCAGCGTGATCATCCGTGGAGGGGATGTGGATATCACCACAGAGGCGACTTCATCTGGCGTCGGTCTCGGTTCAACGGGCTATGGCGGTCTGTTCATGTCAGCAGGCAGCCTGACCACCAATCGTGTGGACTCGCTGGACGGGACCACTCCAGGTGCCGTTTCCGTCATTCAAATCACCGGCGGCACCCTCAACACCCGGCGGTACATCATGTTCCGCAACGAGCATTGGGAGTTCACCGTGAAAGGCGGTGAAGTGCTCAGGACGGGGGAACACATCGCACTGGGATTCCGCGGCAGTGCCACCGCCAGCGGGGCCATGACCGTCGCCGGAGGCCTGGTGGACAACAGCGGATTCCTGGTGACATTTGGCCAGCAAAACAACACCACCGCCCTTGCCACCACTCACCTCAACTTGAACGGCGGCACTCTCATCACCGGCCAGTTGCTTCACTATAACAACACCGGAACCAACACCACCTCCGCAGTCAATTTCAATGGCGGCCTTTTGAAGGCATCCGTCGCAACCAGCCTCTTTCTGGGTACCACCGGCAGCGGCGGCACAAGCACTCTGAAAGCCTATGTCAACGGAGCCTTTGGCAGCTTCGCCGGCGGAGCCAGGATTGATACCAACGGGGTCAATGTCACCATTCCCACACCACTCGTCGCCCCCACAGGCAACGGCGTGGCCAGCATCCCGGTCACGGCGGGCGGCAGCGGTTACATCGGGGCGCCTTATGTGGAAATCACGGGTGGTGGCGGCACGGGCGCAACGGCCTCCGCTGTGGTGGACATGGATCCTGCCAGCCTCACCTATGGCCAGTTGCTCAGCATCGTTGTCACCAATCCGGGCATCGGTTACACCTCTGAACCCACCATTACCCTCATCGGTGGCGGCGGCAGCGGCACCGTTCTCGGCACCGCCACCACCGCTGTCAATACCTCCGGTGGCCTCACGAAAACAGGTGAAGGCACGCTGACCCTCTCCGGGGCCAGCACCTATACCGGCGGGACTTTTATTAACGAAGGAACCCTCGCCCTCGGTATTAACAACGCCCTATTTGCTTCTGGCAGCGTGACCCTGGACGGCGGGGTGTTTGACCTGGTGGACTTTTCAAACAGCGTGGCCGGTGTGACTCTGCTGGACGGAGGCATCACCGGTGTCACAGGCGTCCTCACCTCGACCTCCGATTATGATCTTCGCCAGGGCAGCGTATCCGCCAATCTGGGCGGCAGTGTCGGATTAAACAAGACCACCGCTGGCACCGTCGCTCTCAGCGCCGCCAGTTCCTTCACCGGGCCCGTCAATGTAACCGGAGGCACCCTTGCCTTTGCTGCTGCTGACAACCTGGGCAGCGGTGGAGTTGGCAATACGATCTCGGTCAATGCCGCCACCCTTTCCTACTCGGGCAGCGGCAGCATGGAAGTGGGTGGCAACCGCGTACTCACCATCGGTGCAGGCGGTGCCGCCTTGGCAGCCAGCGATGCGGCTGGCGTCGTGATTTATTCAGCAGGTGTCACGACAGTAGGTTCCGGCCCGCTCACCAAGTCCGGACCTGGAACGGTCGTCCTTGCCGGGACCACCGACCTCAATGGTGGTTCCCTCATGGTGACGGAAGGGCGGCTCAGTGCAGGCTTCGGCACGGACGGCATCGCCAGCCTAACCGTCGGCTCCGCTGGTAACATGGATTTCAGCAACGGAGCCACCCAGACGCTCTCAGGTCTTATCGGCCTGACGCTTCAGGATGGGGCACGCCTGGGCTTTGAACTGGATGCCGGTTTCAATGATAGCCTCAATGCCCTGGTCGCAGCCTCTGTGACCGGGACCATCAACCTGGATTTCTTCAATACCGGCAGCGGTGTCTCCGCCACCACATACTCGTTGATCTCCGCCCCCGGCGGACTTCTGGGCGGCAGCTTTGTCGTCGGACAGGGCATCACCGGTTGGAATCTCACCCTCAACGCCACCGATACCCTGGTCAGCATCACCGCCAGCCAGCTCCAGCAGCAATACTGGCGCGGCGGGCATAACAGCTCCTGGGCCGCTCTCGGCTCCGGCCCTGTCAACTGGACCACCGACGCAGCCGGACTCGTCGCGGCCTCTCAGATACCATCCACTGGAGAAATCGTCGCCTTCAGCGCCGCCAATGCCCCCTTTACCAGCGGCTCGGAAATCACCACCACCCTGGATGCAGCCTTCACGCTCGGTGGCCTCATCTTTGACAGTGCCCCAGCAGGCATCAGCGCCGTGACACTCAATCCTGGCACCGGCGGCACCCTCACCCTTGCCCCCCAGTCCAGCCTAACGGGCCTGGATGTCCTGGACAATGCCGGAGCCGTCACCATCTCCGCACCGCTCATCGCGATGTCCAACCAGACCTGGCTCATCTCCGGCACGGGGGCATCACTGGCCATCACCGGCAGCGTCGAGTTTAACCAGGAAGTCATCAAAAAGGGTGCAGGCACCCTGACCCTCAGCGGACCTGGCACAGGGAGTGGCGGCATTCGGATGGATGAGGGCACGCTGAATCTGAACTCCCCCACCGCAGCTGGCAGCGGCACACTCATTTTCGCCACAGGCACCTCCGTTGGCAATACCTCCGCCGGCCCGGTCACCCTCACCACCAACAATCCTCAGGTCTGGAATGAATCACTCACCTTCACAGGCTCCCAGTCTCTGAACATGGGCGCCGGGGCTGTCTCGCTGAGAAGCAACATCACTCTTTCGGCCGTCACCGAAACTTTCACCATCGGTGGCATCATCTCCGATGCTGGCAATGGTTTTGGACTGACCAAAACAGGTCCCGGCACTCTCGCTCTCGGTGGTCTCAACAGCTACGGCGGAGCCACGGTTCTGAACGAAGGCACCCTCGTATTCGCAGCGAATCAAAACCTCACCGCCGCTACGAATACCCTCACCCTCGGGTCCGAGCCTGGCAGCACTTCAGCCTTCGCCCTGAATCTTACCACCGGCAGCGCCACCTTTGGCGGTCCAGTTCTGGTTCAAACCAACAACACAGTGGCCAATACGGTATCCATCGGTGCCGGGCAGACATTGCAGTTCAACAGCTCGCTCACCATCGGGTATAACTCCGAGCTGGCCTCCCGCACCCGCCTCACCCTCTCCGGCGATGGCACTTTCAAAATCGGCGATGTCGGATCACCCACCAATGCACCCGTGCAGGTGGGCAATGGCATGACCACCAGCATCAGCAATGCCGGGCTTCTCGACATGAGCGGACTGGCCACCTTTTACGCCAACCTCGGCACCGGCATCTTTCGCGTGGGTGATACTGTCAACGGTGGCGGTGGCGCAGGCGCTGGCGGGGGCGGTTCCACCGTCATCCTGGCGGCCAACAGCACCCTCATCGCCAGCATGATTTCCACCGACAGCCAGACTCTGGCCCCCCAGACCATCAGCCTCGGCTCCGGCACCAACTCCCTCTTTGCCAATACCCACCGGGTGGGCGGTGCTGCGGCACGTGGCAATGGCATTCTGAATTTCCACACCAGCACCGGCACGGTCCTCATCCGTAACTCTGCTGGCAATGACCGCGCCGTGATGACCGTCATGTCCGCCACGGCGGCTACCGCCGGAGCCCTCTTCGGCACGCTCGACTTTGCCGGTCACTATGCCGACATTTTGCTGAGCAGCCTCTCGGTGGGTACACGCAGCGCGGGATCCACCGGTGCAGGTACCGGCACCTTCACCTTTGACACCGGCATCCTGGATGCCACCACCGTGATCCTCGGCTCACGCACCGGCACCACCATGACGTCAGCCCTCATCACCGGCACCATGAACTTGGGAGGCACCACTGCCGGCACGGAAGTTATCTTCGGCAGCCTGACCATGGGCACCAACACGGTCAGCAGCGCCACTTCCACTGGAAATACCGTCTCCACTCTCAACATCAGCGGCATCGGCAGCACCGATATCGGCACGCTGACGATGGGAAACCTCAGCGTCACCGGTTCCGCTGTCATCAGCAGTGTCCTCCGGGCCAGCGGCATTACGGCCACCGTCAATATCAGCGGCAGTACCACCACCCTTGGCAGCCTCAGCATGGCGGTCAATTCCTCAAACTCCGCCATCGCCACCACAGCCGCCTCCGCCCTCAATATCAGCGGTGGCAGTGTCTCCGTCACCGGCGGCATCCACATGGGTGCCACCAGTGTGAATGAACTGAACATCATCAACAATGAAATCAACATCACCGGCACCGGGAGCCTGACGGTGGGCGGGGACATCACCTACACCAACGGCATCGGCACGGAGAACATCAGCGTCACCCTGGATGGCGGCAGCCTGGACATGGGCGGCTTTGGCATCGGCTCTGCCAGTGCTCCAGTCGTCTTCAATGCCGGGTCCGGCTCTCTGCAAAACCTGGCCGCCTTGAATGACGGAGCCGGTCTTGTCAAGACCACCTCCGGCAGTCTCATCGTCGCCGGAGTCAATGCCTATGCCGGCCCCACCACGGTGTCTGACGGCGTCTTTCAGCTTGGCAATGGCACCTCTGGTTCCCTCACCGGCACCGGACTGGTGACCGTGGTCAAAACCGGCACGGACCTTTCTGCCGCCCCCGTTTTTTCCGGCGGCTCCAATGGAGTACTTGGTGCCGGAGTCATCGCCGGTTCTGTCCTCATCGGCGACCTCGACGTGGCAGGCAACCGGGGCATCCTTGCCCCCGGTCTTGGCAACACTGCCACCAGCAACCAGACGCTCATCATTCAAGGCGAAAGTGGCCTGACCGTCGCTGGCGGCTCCCAGCTTCAGCTTTCCATCACCCTGCCCACCCTCAACGACAGCGACCTGCTCGCCGCCCTGAGTTCAGGCACCCAGGCCAGCGTCCTCGCCTATATCCTGGATGCCTCCCCCACCTGGGTCACCGGTGCGCCGGATGCCTTTGGCGATCACGACTACATCCAGATGACCACAGGCCCGCTTTATCTTGGCAGCCGGGACGGTGGGCTGGGCAACGGCACGGTATCCATTCTCGACCATGGTTATTCCTCCGTCGCCGAAGCTGGCGATGTCTTCAACTTGCTGGATTGGACCGGCCTGATGGGCGGCAGCTTCAACGCCAACGGCACCCAGTATTCCATCGGCGGCATTCATGGTGACTTTGACCTGCCCTCCCTTCCTGGAAACCTGGCTTGGGACACCAGCGCCTTTACCAGCCACGGCGTGCTGGCCGTCATCATCGTGCCTGAGCCCGGCCACATGCAACTGCTCCTGCTGGGCCTGTTTGGCATCCTTCACCATCGCCGCCGTCCTGCACGCAGGCAGCCTTGAATGACCAGGTCTCAAGGCGGGCCTGGAACCTCTCCTGCGCCTGCTCACACCTTTGAACAAAAGCGGACTGGCTCATCCCCAAGGCCTTTAAACAGGCCCGGTGATCCCACGCCACCACGCGAGTGGTCAGCGCATGAATCAGCCGGAACTGGCAGGCCCATACATACCGGCCCACCGGTGTGAACGCGGCCAGCCGCTCCCCCAGAAACTGCCGCTGAAACTCCAGATGTTTCATCTCATCTTTCAAGATCTGGCGGCACGAATTCCTTACGGCTTCATCCGGCACACGAAGAAACAAAGTCCCATAGTAAACCTCCGCAATCAGCTCCGCCGTAAGCAGCACTTGAATCGCAAATTCCAGGTTCACCAGGAACCGCAGGCGGCGGAACACGGAGTTCGTCCATTGCTTCTGCAACAGCTTGCCACCCAAGTGCTGCACCAGGCGGCCTAACAAACGCGAATGCGCCTGCTCTTCACAAACGAACAAATCTATCGCCCGCTGATAACCCCTGAAATTCTCCAAAGGTGCCACCTCCCGCGCATACCGTCGCAAGCGCGAGCCAGTGCCCGATTCGCCAAGCTGAAAGATGGCCAGCGAGTGAGCCAGAGGCTCCTTGATCTCATCCGGCAAGGTACAGGTCAGATCTTCAAAGCGGATCTGGTCATGAACGCTGGCGTTTGTTTGAAAATGATGGATCCAAAATTGTGTGTTCATATAGGTTTATATTTTTAAATATTGATAGTGTTTTGCATTGTTTGATTACTGCTTTGACAGAAATTGAAGCCGGTCCATTACAGAGCGTACCGTCTCGTCCAGGGTGGACGTGCCTGCCGTGACGCCGACATGGTTCACACCCCGGAACCAGTCTGGCCTCAAATCCTCCGCAGTCTCGACTTGCTGCACCTTAACGCCCAAGGCCCTGGCTTTCTCGGCAAGCTGGCGGGTGTTGTTGCTGTTGCGGCCACCAATGACGACGATGAAATCACAAAGACGGGTCAGCTCCTCAAGCGCCGTCTGCCTCTGTTTCGTCGGCCGGCACACCGTGTCCACAAAGCGCACTTCAGAGTTGCGGTGCCGATGTTTAATAGCATCCACGATGCGCAGCACCTGCTCCAATGGCTGCGTGGTCTGGGAGATGACGCCCAGCTTGGAATAACCAGGAATGCAACAAGCATCCTCGGCAGTCAGGAGCACACTCGCCTGCGGATAATCACCAATCAGCCCGCGCACCTCCACATGAGTCCGCTGCCCAATGACCACCGGGTGGTAGCCCTCCTCCACCAAAGTCGCCAGCGCCTGATGGGCCTTCTTCACCAGTGGACACGACGTATCCGTGATCTGATGTCCCGCCTCTTGCCAGCGCTGCCGGTGCACGTCGGATGCCCCATGGGCCGTGATGACTACCCGCTGCGTGGTGGCTGATTCAAGGAGGTCAAGCTCTCCTCGCCGGACGCCGAGAGTGGTCAGATGGGCATCCACGACCGGGTTATGGACAAGCTGGCCGAGGATGGTCACGGGTTCCTGGGTGGATGCATTATGGGTGGCACGAAGGGCGTCGCGGACGCCGAAGCACATGCCGTAATGTTGGGCTAAGTGGATGGTCATGATGAGGGGCAAATGTTGAGGGTCTCTTGAGGGGGGGGGTAGGGTGTTAGCTTTGTGGAACAAAGTGAATGTTTACAAAAGAGGAGAGTCAGCGGGGTTGAAGGGGGCTGGGGGATTCAACCGGGGTTGATGGTTTTGACGATGAGTTCGAGGATGTCGACGTAGCTTTTGAAGGCTTTGGTGCCGGCGGGGGTGACGGCGTAGGTGGTGCGGGGGCGGGGGCCGGTGTCGTCGCGGGTTTCCTGGACGTAGCCGGCGGCGGCGAGGGTGCGGAGGTGGGTGATGAGGTTGCCGTCGCTCATGCCGAGGTCGTATTTCAGGTCCTGGAATGCCCACTCTCCCCGGGTGGACAGGAGGGTCATGATGGACAGACGGCTCTTTTCGTGAATCGTCTTGTCGAGCTGGTCGAAGTCGATCATTCGCGGGGGGTGAGGGCCTCCGGTTTCCGGCCGAGGAAGACGGCAAGGGCGTAGATGATGTGGCCGAGGCCGAAGGTGAGGCCCATGATGAGGGTTGCGGGGGCTTCGTCGGAGGGAAGCAGGCGGATGTCGCCGTTGGCGGCCCAGGCCCAGAAGAGAGCGAGGCCGAGGAGGATGAAGACCCAGCCGAGGCGGACGAGGGAGCGGGGGGAGAAGCTGGCGGTGGCGAGCAGGGCGAGGCCATAACAGACGACCCAGATGAGGGCGGCCATGACGTGGTTTTGGAGATGGATGATCAGTCCGAGGCCGAGGATGCCGCCGACCATGAGGGGAGGCAGGATGGCCCGGAGGGCGATGCGCATGCCATCGGAGACGAGGGGCTGGCCACGGCGGGCGGCTTCACGGGCCAGGAGGATGACGTTGGCGATGCCGGAAATCAGGAGGATGAGGAGCCATTGAATCAGGAACAGATGGCTTGCGCTGGCGGAGATGCCGCCGCTCTCGCGCATTTGCCAGCCGGTCCATGCGGCACAGGCCACGGCGAGGGTGCCGCCGAGGAGGGCGGCGGGGGCGGAAATGGCGCGATAAATGTGCGCCTTTTCCATCAGGGAACGGATCACCCGGAGATGTTCGAGGGCGTCTTGCTGCGTGTTCATGGCAATCACTTTGTGGCATAAAGCGATTGGCGCAAGGGAAACTTTGCGGGGCAAAGTCGTTGGCAAGGAGCGTGGGGCGTGGGGCGTGGGGCGTGGGGCGTGGGGCGTGGGGCGTGGGGCGTGGGGCGTGGGGC
>NZ_JBBYXL010000005.1:300000-451695 GCF_039655865.1 Prosthecobacter sp. SYSU 5D2
GGCTGACCAAGGTGAGCTTTGACATCGAGCTGGTCCGCCGGGCGCTGGACATGCCCGGCATCTGCGGGGTCAAGGACAGCTCCTGTGACATGATCTATTTTCACCGTCTGATGGAAGTCGCCCGTGAGCGCCCGGAATGGAGCGTCCTCGTCGGACCGGAGGAACTCACCGCCGAGGCCGTCCTTCTCGGCGGTCATGGCGGCATCAACGGCGGTGCCAACCTGCACCCGAGGCTGTATGTCAAAATGTATGAGGCCGCCGCCTCACAGGACCTGCCGCTGACACGCCAGCTCCACACGGATGTGATGAAACTCGCCGGCAGCATTTACACCGTGGGCCGTCACAAGAGCGCCATCATCAAGGGCATCAAATGCGGCCTCTCCCTGCTGGGCATCTGCGATGACCAGATGGCCGAGCCCTTCCAGCGCTTCAACCCGCCGGAGCGTGAGATCATCCGTGAAAGACTGCGCGCCCTGGCTCTGATTGATTGATCCCCCCCTAACCAACCATGACTCTCAAATCCCTCCTCTATCTTCCGTGTGTTCTGTGTTTTCCGTGGTTGTCCTCTGCGGCGGATCCTGCACTTTTAAAGTCCGAGTTCATCTATGACACCGGGCCTTATCCGCAGATCCATGCGACAACGATTGTGGAAACTCCCACCGGCCTCGTTTCAGCCTGGTTCGGTGGCACCCGTGAAAAGGACCCGGATGTAGGCATTTGGGTGTCCCGCCAGGTGGATGGCAAGTGGACGACAAGCGTGGAAGTGGCCAACGGTGTACAGCACATGCTCACGGACGGCACGGTGGTCCGCCACCCCACGTGGAACCCGGTGCTGTTTCAGCCGAAGGACGGTCCGTTGATGCTCTTTTACAAAGCAGGCCCGACGCCTCAAACCTGGTGGGGGATGCTGACCACCTCCACCGATGGCGGCCAGACCTGGGAGCAGCCCCGCCGCCTGCCGGAGGGCATCCTCGGTCCGGTCAAAAACAAACCCGTTCAACTTCCAGATGGCAGCATCCTGTGCCCCACCAGCGAGGAGTCTCCCGAAAAAGATCCGGTGGCGAAGCAGGATGTCTGGACCGCCCACTTCGAGCTTACCCGCGACCTTGGCAAGACCTGGGAGCGGACCAAGCCATTGCATGACGGCATCCAGATCCAGGCCATCCAGCCGAGCATCCTCTTCCTGGGCGGCGACAAGCTGCTGGCCCTGGGCCGGTCACGTCAGGACAAGGTCTTCGAAATCCGCAGTGAGGACGGCGGCAAGACTTGGGGCGAGATGAAGCTGGGTACCCTGCCTAACAACAACTCTGGCACGGATGCGGTGACGCTGAAGGACGGCACACACCTCATCATTTACAACCACATCGGCGGCACCCCCGGCAAGTGGGGTGGCAAGCGCACCCCGCTGAACATTGCCGCCTCCAAAGACGGCCGCACCTGGCAGGCCGCCCTTGTACTGGAAACCGACCCTGGCGAATACAGCTACCCCTCCATCATTCAGACCAGCGACGGCCTTGTGCACGTCACCTATACCTGGAAACGTCAGAAGGTGAAACACGCGGTCATTGACCCTTCCAAGCTGACCCTCCGCGATTTCGTGGACGGCCAGTGGCCTGAATAAAGCAAAGCGCATCATCATTTGTCAGGCGCTCTGCGAACCACCAACCAGAACACGCCATGAAATTCACCGCCCTTGTTGCGGCCATTCTCGGGATGGTCACTCTTCCTCATGCCCACGCTGTGGTGCTCATCGGCTGGGATCCCCAGGGGATGTCCGCAGCCAATGGCGGCTGGCCGGACGGCTGGTCCAGCTCCAGCCAAGGGGGCACCGTGACCGTGGACAGCGGCATCCAGATTGTCGAGGGGCTGAACCGCGGGGCCGGCACCACCGCTGGCACCCTCAACAATGGATGGGGGGCGACAGGAATTAACCAGACCACTCAAGCCGCGGCGATCTCCGATAACGACTACCTCTTTTTCTCGCTGGCCCCGCAGGAGGGAAATCTGATGTCCCTGAGCGCTCTGGACTACAATGTCCGACTGGTGTCAACCCCATGGAACAGCGGGGATACCCGGTATCTCTGGCAGTACAAAGTGGGAGACGGTAGCTTTGTGGACATTGGCGAGCCGCTGGCTCTTGTGGGTGAATACAACACCAACGGAGTCGCCCAGCCAACGTTGAATCTCAGTGGCATTGCGGCTTTGCAAAACGTCACCGAAGAAGTGGAATTCAGGATGTATGCCTGGAACTCAGGCGGACAGTTTGTCTTTGGCCGCCTGCCAGGCAATGACCTCGCCTTAAGCGGCTCCGTGTCCGCAGTGCCGGAACCTTCACGGATGCTGTTTTTGATTTTGGGGGTGATGTCCTGGATGTTCCGCCGTTACAGAACCCCAATTCCCGGCTGATTCAGCCTCCTGTTACCCCCCATGAAGAATCTTTTAACCATCCTGCTGACATCCCTCACGGCCATCTCCTTTGCTGAGCAACCCGGCGTCATCAAAAGCGAGTTCATCTTTGATCCCGCACCCCATCCCCAGTGCCACTCGTCCACCCTTGTGGAAACGCCTGCGGGGCTGGTGGCAGCGTGGTTCGGCGGCACCCGCGAGGGCAATCCGGATGTCGGCATCTGGCTGTCGCGTCATCAGGATGGCGTATGGACACCGCCGGTGGAAGTGGCCAACGGGGCGGAGACCGAAGACCCGCGCGTGAACTGCCTGAACCCCGTCCTGTTCCAGGTGCCGAAGGGGCCGCTGCTGCTGTTTTATAAAACGGGCAAGTGGTGGGCGTATAAAAAAGAATCCAAGGACAACGGGGCCACCTGGTCCAAACCGGAACGGCTTTACAACGGCCTCTTTGGTCCCGTGAAAAACAAACCCGTGCTGCTGGCGGACGGTTCCATCCTCAGCCCCACCAGCGTGGAAATCCCCTCCCCCCAAGGGCGCAGCTGGCGGGTGCATTTTGAGCGTAGCACCAATGGCGGCAAGTCCTGGGAATACATCGGCCCGGTCAATGACGGGCACGAGATCCAGGCCATCCAGCCGAGCATCCTGTTCCACCCCGGCAACCGCCTGCAGGCCCTGGGGCGCACGCAGCAGGGAAAGCTTTTTGAAATCTGGTCTGAAGACGGCGGCATGAGCTGGGGGAAGATGTCGCTCATGGACCTGCCTAACAATAACAGTGGCACGGATGCCGTGACGCTGAAGGATGGACGCCATCTGCTGATCTACAATCACACCGGCAACCGCACCGACATTGACCGCCCCAGCGGCTTCCGTTCACCCTTGAACCTGGCCGTTTCCAAAGATGGCAAAAAATGGGAAGCCGCGCTTGTGCTGGAGACGGAGCCCAAAAAGGAGTTCAGCTACCCGGCCATCATTCAGACCGGTGATGGCCTGGTCCACATCACCTACACGTGGAAAAGGGAATTCATCAAACACGTGGTGGTGGATCCCGCCAAGCTGGAGACGCAGCCCATGGTGGATGGCCAGTGGCCGGACTCCGTCAAATGACAGCCTCTTGTTAAGTGATCATGCACCGTCTGTTCCTGCTGGGCCTCGCTCTGGCCCTCACAAGTCCTCTTGTCGCCGCGCCTAACATCCTGTTCATCCTGGCCGATGATCTGGGTTATGGAGACCTGGGCAGCTATGGCCAAAAGCAGATTCTTACCCCGCACCTGGACCGCCTGGCAGCCCAGGGCACACGCTTTACTCAAGTCTATGCGGGCTCCTCCGTCTGTGCTCCATCGCGCTGCTGCCTGATGACCGGAATGCACAATGGCAATGCCCGGATCCGCGACAACATCCCGCACGGAGTCACCCTGCAGGATGAAGATGTGACGATCGGCAAAGTGCTCAAAACGGCAGACTATCGCACCGGAGCCATTGGCAAATGGAGCCTGGGCGTGCATCCGTCTCCCGGCCAGCCTGACAATCAGGGTTTCGATTTTTTCTACGGTCATCAGGACCAGGACCAGGCGCATTTTTATTATCCGGACCACCTTTGGGAAAACAACCGGGTGGTGCTGCTGCCGGGGAATCGTGGCGAGCGCAAACAGCAGTACACACAGGACCTGTTCACAGAACGCGCCCTCCATTTTATCAGCGAGCCTTCTGACCGGCCCTTCTTTCTTTATCTGGCGTACACACTGCCGCACTGGTCCGACTATCCTTTGAAATCCGACGAATCGCAGATCGTCCCGAGTGATGCGCCTTACACCGGCCGCGACTGGCCGCAGGTGGAGAAAAACTATGCGGCCATGGTTTCCATGCTGGACCGGGATGTGGGGCGGCTCATGGACGCTCTGGAGGAAAAAGGCCTCACAAAGGACACGCTGATCTTCTTTACCAGCGACAACGGACCTTCCGCAGAAGCCAAACACAAGCCCGCCTTTTTTAACAGTGCCGCTGAGTTCCGCGGCACGAAACGCGACCTCTATGAAGGCGGCATCCGCGTGCCGATGATTGTGAGCTGGCCTGGACAGGTGCCTGCCGGGAAGGTCAGCGATGAAATCTGGACGCAGTGGGACCTGCTGCCCACCCTGGCCGAAGTGGCGGGAGCGAAGGTCACCCACCGCATAGACGGGCACTCCATTCTCCCCGCCCTGAAAGGCGACCAGGCCCCGCAGCATGAATATCTCTACTGGGACTACGGTCACACACGCGGCCTGTTTAAACAAGCGGTCAGGCAGGGGAACTGGAAGGCAGTGCGCAACGGCACAGACCAGCCGGTGGAGCTGTATGAGGTGGCCTATGACCGGCAGGAGACCCAGGATGTGGCGGCCGCTCATCCGGAGGTGGTGGCACGTCTCACAGCCCTGATGGACAGCGCCTCCACCCCGCATCCCGACTACCCCATCGCCCCGCCGAAAGCCCCGGCCAAAAAGAAAGCGCCCTAACCTGGCGGCATCGCTTTTATACGGATCAATCATGTCACGTCTGCTTCTCCTTCTTACCCTGCTTCTGTCCCCTGCCCTGGCGACAGACCGGCCTAACATTGTCCTCATTGTCGCAGATGATCTGGGCTACGGCGACCTGGGCTGTTATGGCGGCCAGGCCCGCACGCCGCACCTGGACCGCCTGGCGGCAGAGGGAATCCGCTTCACCGACTTCCATAGCAATGGCTCCGTCTGTTCGCCCACGCGTGCCTCGCTGATGACCGGGCGTTATCCGCACCGTCTGGGCATTGAAGATGCGCTGCCCACGGACTGGGAGGACAATGGCATCGGGCATCCGCGCAACAGCCAGGAAATCACCCTGGCCAGCCGCCTGCGCCAGGCGGGCTATGCCACCGGCATCTTTGGCAAATGGCACCTGGGCAAACACGCGGACAGCAATCCCACGCGCCATGGCTTTGACGAATTTCGCGGTCTCACCTGCGGCTGTGGCGACTACTTTTCCAAACTGGACCGGACAGGCATTGAGGACTGGTGGCACAATGACCAGCGCATCGAAGAAGAAGGTTATGTGACCACGGTGCTCACGGATCATGCCACGCAGTTCATCACCCGCCATCGTGAGCAGCCGTTCTTTCTGTACCTGCCGCATCTGGCCATTCATTTTCCCTGGCAGGGGCCGGAGGATGCAGACAGAGATGTGCGTCAAAAGGGGGGCGCGTTTACAGACAGCCGTCCTGGGCAGCAGAGCAAGCTTGGGCCGCATTCTCCGGAGGAAGTGCCCAACGTGGTCATCCGGATGATCGAGGAACTGGACACAAGTGTCGGCCGGGTGATGTCCACTTTGAAAGAGCAGGGACTGGATGAGAAGACACTCGTCTTCTTCACCTCCGACAACGGTGGCTATCTGAACTATGGCCAGGCTTATACGAAGGGGATCTCCAGCAATGGTGCCCTGCGCGGCCAGAAGGGGGACGTTTACGAAGGTGGTCACCGTGTCGCCGCCATCGCCCGCTGGCCGGGCCGGATCACCGGAAAGCGCGTGACCTCCGCCACGGCCATGAGCATGGATTTGATGCCCACCTTTCTTGAGCTGGCCGACATTCCCAAGCCAGAGGCGAAGGGTCCAAACGCCCTGGACGGCACAAGCCTCCTGCCGCTGCTTTTCAAAGACGAATCACTGCCTGAGCGCAGCCTTTTCTGGCGCAATGGTTTAAAAAGATACCGGGCCGTGCGGCGCGGCCCCTGGAAGCTGGTGCTGCCTGCCGGAAAAAAACCGGCGGAGCTCTACCATCTGGAAAAGGACCTGGGTGAAAGCGAAAACCTCGCCCTGACACACCCTGAGCAGGTGGCCAGGCTTCGAGGGGAACTGGAGACGTGGGAGCAGGCCATTCCGGCGTTTCAACCAGTCCATCGGCCAAAATGACAAACTTTTTCCGGTAAACCCGGCCGGCGATGGACATACAATGGTGAATGCCACCTGACTGCCCTTCTGATTCCCCGCATGAGCGCCATGCGGAATTTGTGGTTGTTCTCACGGCCTCGCATGGAAAACTGATGGGGTATTTGATGGCTCTTCTTGGCAGGCGGCAGGATGCGGAGGATGTGCTGCAGCGTGCCAGCGTGCTGATGTGGCAGAAGTTCGCCGACTTTGAGGCAGGCACTGATTTTATGGCCTGGGCCTGCACCATTTGCTTTTACGAGGCCAAGAATTTCATCCGTCTCGCCTCCCGTTCACCGCTTTATTTTGATGATGATCTTCTGGCCACCCTGGGCAGTGAGAGGCTGGAGGACCTGCCTGCCCGTGAGCTGCGCATCCGTGCGCTGGAAACCTGCTTTGAAAAGCTGGGCCAGGACGAGCAGCGGCTGGTGCGGGCGGCTTATCTGGACGGCACGAAGCAAGGCATCGCCGCCCTGGCCGCAGGCATGAACCGCGCACCGCAGACACTGTATAACAAACTTAACCATCTCCGCCGTGCGCTCGCCGAGTGCGTGCAGCGCCAGCTTCAGGAGGAACCCGCATGAACTCTGATCCCAAACGGCTGCACCAGCTTTTTTGTGCTTGCACGGATGACCGGCTAACCCCGGAAGAAAAGACTGAATTGCAGTACTGTCTCCGCCAGGATCCTGACGCACGCCGGCTGTGGTTCGCCCATGTGGATCTGGAGGATGGTCTGCATGACCTTGTGCAGAGCCGTCCAGCTTCACCTTTGTCCAAAGCGGAAGCCAGAACGCGAAAGGCCGGTCTGCGCCCGCTGCTCGCAGCTGCAGCGGGACTGGTCGTCGGCCTCTTCAGTGCCTCCATGGTGTTTGGATTTGGACTTACCGTCCGGGTGCAGACAACGGCACTGTTTCATGACAGCTTTGAAGCCGGAACAAATCCGGCAGCGAAAGGCAAACCCGTTTCTCCTGATGAGTGGAGCGGGGATTACACGGAAGTCGTCGGTTCCCAAGGCAGCGTGCAGCCCGCAGAGGGAAACAAGATGCTGCGTTTTCTCCGGGGCGATGATGCCCTGGAACATCTGCCGGGCAGCCGCAGCAGCGACCTCTTCCGGCTGCTCGATGTCCGGCATTACAAGCAGGACCTGGCCGATGGCGGCGGTGTGGTGCGGCTTTCGGCTTTGTTCAATGCTTCCGCCGAGGGGGTGATGGATCCCATCAGTTGCACGCTGATGCTTTATGCGCTGGATGCAAAGCTGGTGGAGGGACGCAAGCCCGGCACACCGATGCCGAATCTCCGCCAACACATGCTCGCCTTCTCCCAAACCACCCGCGTGAAACTGGATGCTGATGCCACCTCCTGGCAGGCGGCCAGCAATGAACTCCGCCTGCCGCCGGAGACGGATTATCTGATGATTCAAATCGGAGTGAACAAAGACAGCACCGAGCCCGGCCAACGACTGGATTCCTTTGCCCATCATTATGCCGACCAGGTGCGCGTGACCCTAGCAAGGTTACCTGAAGTGCCCCTGCCATGACTACCTTTGCATCATGTCTTCACTCATTGTTATACCACGCAGACTGCTGACTGCTGTTTTGGGCTGCCTGATGACAGTGGCAGTTCCTGCTGCAACGGCCAAGTCTCCCGTCTTTGAAGACCAGGTGCTGCCGGTTTTGTATCATCACTGTTTTAGCTGCCACAGTGAAAAACAGGTGAAACCGAAAGGCGGTTTGAAGCTCGACTCCGCAGCGGCCATCATCGAAAGCGGCTCGCTCGTGCCGGGGAAACCTGAGGAGAGCGACCTGCTGGCACGGGTCTCTTTGCCGCATACGGATGAAGATGTGATGCCTCCGCTGGAAGGCGGCGCGCAGCCTTTGAGTGCAGAAGAGCGTGCCGTATTAAAGCAGTGGATCGCAGATGGTGCGGACTTTGGCGGATGGGTGAAATTTGAGCATCGCAGTCCTGCTTTGGAAATCGCAGGCGGTCCTTTGAAGAAGGATGAAACGCAACAACTGGCAGCTCAGGTGGATGCCCTGGTGCAGAAACATCATCAGTCCAAAGGCAGCCGCACGAACCCGCCGGCCAGTGATGAAACCTTTGTCCGCCGTGTCTATCTGGATGTCGCAGGCCGCATCCCCAGCCTGGAGGAAAGCACCCGGTTCCTGGAAAGTTCAGACCCGCAAAAAAGGGCCGCATTGATCCAGGAGCTTCTGGCCGGTGAAGGTTACGTCAGCCACACCTTTAACTGGAAAGCGGACAAGCTGCGCATCGCCCCCCAGGCGCTCAGCGGCCAGCCGAAGTGGCTTTATGATGACTGGGTCAAGGAGTCCATCCGCTCCGGCATGCCCTATGATGAATTTGTCCGTCAACTCATCACCGCCACCGGCTATCTCTGGCAGACGGGAGCGGTGGGTTTTTATCTGCGCGACCTGGGCATGCCGCTGGATCACATGTCCAACCTGACGCGCATCTTTCTCGGCACGCGGATCGAGTGCGCCCAATGCCATGACCATCCTCTGGAACCGGTCACCCAGAAGGACTTTTACCAGATGGCCGCCTACACCTTCGGCGTCACCAATCTGGGAAACCCCTCAGGTTATTCCAATGCCAACGTCCGCCAGTGGCCGGAGATCCAGGCGCTCATGAAGAAAGCAGGCCCGGATGAAGCGTTGAGCCAGGGTGTGAGCCGGACCATCTCCTATCTGAAGCGCCTAACCGCAGATTCATCAAAACAGCTCACCTTTCCCAAAGACTATATTTATGACATAGAGGCGCGCGGGAAAATAGTGGAGCCCCGTACTTTGTTTGGTGATGAAGCCCCAGCTTCTCTGGAGAACCGGCGTCAGGTCTTTGCCGAGTGGCTCACCTCTCCACGCAACCCCCGCTTTGCCACCAACATCGCCAACCTGCTCTGGAAACGGGTCATGGGCGCAGGCCTGGTGGAGCCTGTGGACAGCCTGTCCGCCATGACGCGCTCGGAGCACGGAGGGCTGCTCACTTTTTTGACGGAAACCATGGTTAGGCTGAAATTTGATGAACGGGCTTTTCTGGCGGTGCTTCTGAACACCCAGTTGTACCAAAGTGAAGCAGACCGTGCCACGCCGGAGACGGGGGCCCCCTTTGCGCTGCGCGGCCCATTCTTACGGCGCCTCTCCGCCGAGCAGGTGTGGGATTCCTATCTGACGCTCCTGGCCGAAGACATTGATGAGCGGAAAGGCCTGCGGCGTTATGATCACTCCGAGCTGGACAAAGACAAGCTGCTCAAACTGACGGACATGACCGCTGAACAAGTGCTGGAGCGTGCCCGGGTGGAGATGGATCATCGCATCAACCACCGCGCCTATCAGCAAAGGCTGGTGGAGCAAAATAAGCAACGCCAGGCGGCCCGCGCCAAAGGTGATGTGACCCTGGAGCGGAAACTCCAGGCTGAGCACCGCGCGGAGAACGCCCGCTTTGAGGAGGTGGCGGATGCCGTCCAGATGAACGGCTTTTATTATGCCAAGGAGACCGACCCTCGCTGGACCCGGCTGCCGCAGGACCTGGTGCGCGCCTCAGAAACCCCGCTGCCGCTGCCCATGGGCCATTTCCTGCGCCAGTTCGGCCAGTCCGACCGGCGGGAGATTGATGCCTTCCAAACAGATCCCAATACGACTCATTCCCTGGCTCTCATGAATGGAGAACTCACGTCCAAGGTGCTGGAACGATCCTCCCTTCTGCGCACGCAATTACACCCGGTCAAAGACACCGCTGAACGCACGCGGATGATTTACCAGGCCGTACTGGTGCGCCGTCCCGGTGAAGACGAGCTGCATGAGCTGGCCACCTTCTCCCAAGACAGCCCCACCCCGGATGAGGATCTCATCTGGACGCTGCTAAACTCCCCCGAGTTTCTTTTCATCCAATAACCTCGCCTCCTTGCCGACCATGAAAGACTTCAACCGCCGCCGCTTCATCGAGGCCTTTGCCGCGTCCTGCATGGGCGTGAGGATGCTGCACGCCGCGCCTGCTCAGGGCCGGGTCAAAAGCGTCATCTACCTCTACCTGCGCGGGGGTCTCTCCCATGTGGACACCTTTGATCCGAAACCCGGCAGGCCCGAGATGGCCGGTGTGGGCACTATCAAAACCCAAGCCGATGGCGTGCTTGTCTCCGAGTGGTTCCCCAAGATGGCCCGGCAGATGCAGCATGTGGCGCTGGTACGCTCCATGACCTCCACCCAGGGCGTGCATGAAAACGGCAACTACCTCGCACACACCAGCTACTTTTCCACGCCGACGATCACCCATCCCTGTCTCGGCTCCTGGGCGGCGAAGCTGCTCGGCTCCGCCAACCCGCTGCTGCCGGGCAACATCCTCATCAATGGCAGCTCCGGGCATCCCGGCAGCGGCTACATGGCGGCGGACCTGGCCCCACTGCCGATCGTGGATCCCGGTGCCGGGCTGCAAAACGCCGCCCTCCCTCCTAAGGTGACCGAGCGGGACTTCACCCGCCGCAGCGCCATGGCACAGGCCGTTGGCAAACGTTTTGTCGAGCACGCCCCGCATCGGGATGCAGCGGCCTACCTGAAAGTGCAACAAGAAGCCATCGCCCTGATGAAGAGTGAAGACTTGAAGGTCTTCGACATTTCCCGTGAATCTGCCCAAACGCGCGCGGCTTATGGCGAGCACACTTTTGGTAAAGGCTGCCTGCTGGCCCGACGCCTGGTGGAAAGCGGCGTCCGTTTTGTCGAGGTGGAGGATGATCAGAACTGGGACACCCACAATGACCAGGTGGCCTCCATGCGCAACATGACGCCCAGTGCCGATCAAAGCATGGCTGCCCTGCTGGAGGACCTGCATCAGCGCGGGCTTCTTGATTCCACCCTCGTCGTCATGGCCACAGAATTCGGCCGCTCTCCGCAGATCAACGAAGTCACCGCCGGGCGTGGTCATCATCCGGGCGTCTTCACCTGGTGGCTGGCAGGCGGCGGTGTGAAAGGCGGGTATGTTTATGGCAAGTCCGATGAGGCTGGCGAGCGCGTGGCCGAGAGACCCGTCACCATGCAGGACTTCAACGCCACCGTTGCCCACGCGTTAGGCATGGATCTGAAGCACATCGAGCACTCCCCATCCGGCCGCCCCTTCACCGTTGCGGACAAGGGCCAGGCCATCTCTGAACTCTTCGCCTGAAGCCCGGCTGACTGCCCTCATGAAAATCGCTGCCCTTGTTTCACTGCTTTCACTTGCGCTGCTGACCTGCCTTCAGGCCCAGCCGGAATTCCGCCCCGAGTTCATTGCCATTCATTCGCCGGTGACACTGAGTTTCAAAAATCTCAAAGCCAGCAGCCCCATCTACAACCTCCCTGCCTTTAAGCTCCAGGATGAACGGCTGGAACGCGATGTCTTCAAAATCGGCGAGGTCATTTCACTCACTGAGCCCGCCATTGAAAAGACGGGTGAAAGCACTCGCTGGAAATTCATTCACGAAGCCATCGAAGTGGAAGCCGAGCTGTCCCAAGGCAAGCTAAGCTACACCTTCACACCCAAAAAACCTGGCACATGGACCGTGGCCTTCAGCGGCGCACCAGCGGCGGCCATGGAAGACGTGATCGAACTCTTCCAGCCTCTGGTCTGGAACGGCCGCCGCCTGCCCGAAGAAAGTTTTCTTATTCCCGATGACATCTGTTCCATCCCCGGCTGTCTGGTGGAGACGAAGGCAGGCACCGTGGGTGTGCTCGCCTCGCCAGGCCAGTTTCCCTTTGCCATGCCCACCTCACTGACCCGGCGTTTTGGGGTGACACTGCGGAACGCTGCTGGTCAGGCTCAGCCGCTCGTCTTCGCCCCCTTTCCCGGAACGAAGGAATCCCATTTCAAAGTTGACACGAAGTTTGCTTTTGAGCTGGAGCTTGTGACCCGGCCTAACAAACTTAGCGATACTTTTGAATACGTGGCACGGAAAGTCTGCGGCTTTAAGGACCGACGCGAAAACACCCTCGCCTCCTTGAACACCGCCTTGGACAACATGCTGGATTATGTCCTCGGTCCTTGGGGAAACTTTGATGCGGCCAACCGCGCGTTTTATTATCCAGATTCCCCCGGCTCGGTGAAGAACGTCAGTGCTTTGCATCCCTTGGGCCTCGCCCGGGTCACCGACAATGAGCGCCTTTTTCGCGAGCAGGGCGTGCCACTGCTGGAGTTCTTGATGTCACGGGAGAAGTTCCTTTTTGCCCTTAATGAAGACGGCATGAAAAGCGGGCAGATCCCCTCCCGCAAGATGGCCGGCCCCGCCGTTCCGCTGTCGGAGCTGGCGGCTCTTCATCGCATGAGCCAGGGTGCCACGCCTTTTTTTGGCGACCAAGTCGAACAGCTCCATGGCGTGGACCGCATCCTGAACATTGATTGGGTCACCCCCGGCAACTCCTGGCAGAATGACCTCTGGCGCTACCGTTCCACCGGCGAGAAGCGCTGGCTGGAGACCGCCCGGCAGAAGGCTGACACTTACATCACCGGACGTATTCTCAAAGAACCCACGGACTTCAGCGAGGCATCCACCGGCACCTTCTTTGAATACATGCTGCCCGCCTGGAAAGACCTCTATGAGCTCTACAAGGACACGCGCGATCCGAAGCACCTCGCCGCAGCGCATCGCGGGGCACGACAGTTTGCCCAGCTCATCTGGTTTTACCCTTCGGTTCCCGAAGAAACCATCACCGTGAACGAAACCGGCCTGGCACCGAAACGCGGCTCCCTCACCCAGCCGGGGCGCCTCCCCATCGCCAAGGAAACGGTGCCCGCCTGGCAGGTGTCTGAGCACGGCCTGCTTTGTGAAGGCAACGGCACCGTCCAGCGCATCGCACTCTACTTCGCCACCCATGCGCCGTTTTTCCACCGCATCGCCCAGGAGACAGGCGACGGCTTTCTGCGGGACATTGCACGTTCGGCCATGATCGGACGTTTTGCCAATTTCCCAGGGTATCATTTTAATACGATGTACTCCACCGTGCATGAGAAGCCGGACTTCCCTTTGCATCCGCATGAAGAGCTGAAGCCCACCACCTCATTCCACTACAATCATGTCCTGCCGATGGCCAACCTGGTGCTTGATTACCTCATGGCCGAGGCCTACGACCGCTCCCAGGGGGCCATTGATTTCCCCTCGGAATACGCAGAGTGCTACGCCTTCCTGCAAAGCCAGATTTATGGCGAACCGGGTGCCTTTTACGATCAAAACAACGTGCACCCCTGGATGCCCAAGGGCCTGGTCAAAACGGATAACGTGCAGGTCAATTACGTCACCGGCCGGGGTGACAATACCCTGTGCATCGCCCTCATGAACGAGTGTGACCGGGAGCTGAAAGACGTCACCTTGCAGCTAGATCCGGCTCACTTTAAAGGCGGCTTCAATGATGATTTCAAAGCCCGCGTGTGGCGTGATAACAAACCCGTAGATGGTCAGATCACTTTCAAAAATGGCCAGGCCAAAGTCTCCCTCTCGCCCAAAGGCATCACCAGTCTGGTGGTGGAAGGCCTGGAACCTCTTGTGTCGTTTCAGGAGAAATTCACGCCTGCTCAAGCACGCGCGGAAGCCGTCACGCATCGTCGTTTCAAGACACCTACCGGTGACGCTCAGGCCATGATTCTCTCCTTCGGCCCGGAGCTGACCTGGCTTTACGTTTACCTCTCCGCCGATGACCAGCAGGTGAAGTCCGCCAAACTGAAAGTAAATGTCTCTGGCCGGAGTGAAGTGCTCAGCGATGACAGCTTCCCTTTTGAATTCACCCTGCCGCTGAAGCCGGGGGATGCAGACCTCAACATCTCTGTTGAGATTATCAACAGGCGTGATGAGAAACAATCGGCGGCACCGGCCGCTCTTTCCCGTTAATTCTGGAAGCAGATTCACGCCGACTCCGGCAGAAAGGTCGGGAAGCTGATTCCCTGGGCTGTCGGGCCGGGCGCGGTGCTTTGGGCCACATGAAGCTCCACATTGCGTGCGCCCCAGCCATACAGGGTCGTGACCAGTCTGGAAGCCGCGCAGGGCACCAGGAACACCGGGCTGCTGCCGCGCATGGCATCCAGGCCTTTCCAAAGAAGGGCCGCTGCGCTGGCATCATCCGCCGCAACGCCTGGGCCCATCATGCCGAACGAAAGTCCGAGGGTAATGAAGCCCTTCAGACCGCCCACTTCATCTTCCAGCACCAGTACTTTCCAGGAGCCTGTCTCATTGCGCAGGAAAAAGGCATAGTCCTTCTCGCGTCGGACGCCTTGCAGGCGGAGTTCAAAATCCGCCAGCCGCGACGCTTCATCCGGGCGGGCTTCCCGCACACGCTCAGCGCCAACGGGTGGAGGGGCCGCCATGCCGGATTCAGGCACCTTGACCAGCATGTCCTGGAAAATTGTTCCCGGCACAAAACCCAGGCGGGTATAGAGGGAGAATGAATCCAGGTTCAGAAGACTGGAGACCAGCCGCGCCGGTTTGCCTAGCTGCCGCGCTTTTCCCAATACCGCTTCCATCATCTTGCGGGCGACGCCACGGCCTGCGGCCTCAGGCGAGGTGGCCACAATGCCGATGGCCACATGGGTTTCCCGCTCGTGAGTGAAGCAGACGCCTAACAAACTATTTGTTTGTTCATCCCGCACCGCCAGCCCCTCACCAGGATCCAGGGCTTCATAGACCTGGGGGAACTGGAGAAAGGGCTCGTGGCTGTCGCCAAAGCGGGCGCCCTGGCCCAGACGGCTTTGATACCAGTCCACCAGCGAGCGGTGGATCAAACGGGCGGCGGCTTCCGCATCGGAAGGCAGCAGAGTGGTGAGGGTTACAGCGGAGGACATAACAAATTGTTGGGATAAAATCAGGCGATCTCCCAGCCGGGGCGGCTGGCTTCACGGATGATGGCGTCCGCCTCAGGCAGGCCGGTGGCCTTCATGTTTTCGGCATCCCATTTGATGGCCTTGCCCAGGCGCTGAGAGAGCACGCCCAGCAGCACGGTTTCCGTCAGTTGAGCGCCGTAATCAAATGGGCAAGAGGCGGGTTTGCCGCCTTTGCAGGCATCAATCCAGTCACGGTGATGGCCGTTGGAGCGGGGGAGCCGTGGCTCAGGTTTGGCGAATGCCACGCGGCGTGTATCCGGGAAAAGGCGTGGCGGGCCGCCGCTTCCGTCATGCTGGATGACGCCTTTGTCCCCAATGTAAAGAGCACCGCGCCGTGGCAGGGTGAAGGCACCAAGGGCTTCATGCTGCGCAGGCTTGGCGCCGCCGCTGTACCAGTGCAGTTTGACAGGGCCGCGCTTGTCATTCGCCGGGAAGTGGAAATGCACCATGGACCCATAGGGCGCGATCTCCTCATTGGAAAAACCGATGCCGTAACCCTCCACCAGCGTGGGTGACCAGAGCTCCAGCGCACGCACCGCGCTGTTCATGTCATGCGTGCCGAAGTCCCCCAAAGCCGAGTTGCCAAAAGCCCAGAAATCACGCCAGGAAAAAGGATGGTAGGCGGGGTGATAGGAATGCTTGTCACGTGGCCCCAGCCACAGATCCCAGTTCAGCCCGGCAGGTGCCGCCGGCTTGTCGGCGGGATAACCTTTGAGGTCGAAATTATAGCGGGTGGCAGGCACCCAGACGTGCACTTCCTGGACTGCGCCAATGGCTCCGCCCTGGATGTATTCGATGTTTTCACGGGTGCCTACGGAGGAGTGCCCCTGACTGCCCATCTGTGTGGCCACACCGGTTTCCTTGGCTACTTTGGCCACCTGCCTGGCCTCCCAAATGTTATGCGTGAGCGGCTTCTCGCAATACACATGTTTGCCTGCACGCATGGAGTGCACGGAGATGTAGGCGTGCGTGTGGTCCGGTGTGGCGCAGAGCACGGCATCAATGCTCTTTTCCTTTTCCAGCATCACGCGGAAGTCTTCATAGGGAGTACAGCGGAAGTTGGGTGTCTTTTCCGCATAGTTCGTTTCGATCATGGCCTTCGTCGGCATGCGGCCGCCCATTGTCTTGTAGTAGGCATACGACTGTGAGTGATCATAAGCCTCCGCAGGATCGGCCACGGCGATGACCTGTACATCCTCAAGCTGGAAGAGGTTCTTCAAATTGGAATGGCCCTGGCCGCCGCCGCCGATAAGAGCGACGTTCACCTTTTCACTGGGAGCGACGAAACCGGGACCGCCCAGCACGTGGCGGGGAACAATGTTAAACGTGGCCACCGTGGCGGCGGCGGTTTTCAGGAACTGGCGACGGCTTTTTGTTGTCGGATCGGTGTTTTGCATAAAAGATAGTTAGGCGAAAAGGGTGTCAGTTTTTCCAAAGTTCCTGGCGGGCCGCACGGTCCAAAATGTCAGCGAGGTCTTCATCCAGCAGATAACCTTCGTCACGCAGTTTCAAGGCGGCATCGGTGATGCGGCTCAGATAATCGGCGCGGGTCGGGTAACGCTCTTCCACAGACGGGCGGGGATCGCCAGTCTTATCACGCTCCGATTTCGTTTTGGCAAAGGGCAGGAACATGCCGTCAAAACGTGTCAGCATTTTCTCCGGGCCGAACTGAGCCGAACGCAGGTTCCAGCCCGTGTGTGTGCCCAGAGGAGCGGCCACTTCGGGTAAGATGATGCCGCTGGTTTCATTGCCATCCGCATTCACCGCCGGTACCAGCGTCCGCCAGGTCTGGCCGATCTTGGGAGGGATCGTGTCGGCGATGCCTTCGCTTTCCAGCCGTGGGCCGAAGTCGAGCCTCACCGGCTCATAATAACTCTCCGGAAGATTCACACCGGGCAGCTTGGGAAACTGTTTGGCGAAGGTGGCCGCATCCACCAGCGTGCTGTCACTGATCCGTGGATAACGGCTCGGCGGCGGGGCCGTATCTGTGCTGCTCCAGCGGTCCAGCGCCGTCAGCATGGCCCGCAGGACAGGGCCCCGGTCGTCCAAGGTATTCCGGTTCTGCTGGCCTTCGCCAGGAGTCCATTCGCCTTTGCCCAGATGCTGCGACCCGGCAGTCAGATAAGCACGCACATTGTCCGGCAGCTCGACATCGGTTTGGCCTTCTACATCCGTATGCACCAGTGAAGCCGCCCGTGCCCAATACTCCGTGGAGCTTTGCACATAGATCATCTTCGGAACGGTGCCCGCTGCCTGCGCACGGTCCAGAACGCTGCCTTTCTGGCCGGTCACCGGGTCGGTCAGCGGCGCCGGAGAAAACGGGAAGTACTCCGATCCGCACCAGTTGGCTTCGTGGTGGTTACCTGCATCCGTGGCATTGCGAAAGCGCGTGGTGAAGTGGCCTTTGCCCGCCCCGGCCACATGGATCAACGCCGCATCAAAGACCGGACGGCCCTTCAAGTCCGCATTGAATCCTTCGTGAATAAAAGCCACGCAAAGCCTGCCGGACTGCGAGATGCCAAAGATATACGCTTTCTCCAGGCTGCCAGCGAGAGGGTTGGCGCGGCCTTCGCGGTCCCTTTCAGCATGACGCAGGAAGGAAACCACATCCCGGATGCCGGTGAGGCCGACACCCGCCACACGCGGGGACTGCGCGGTATAAACCAGGTCATAAAGCCAGCCGGGTTTGAAACCGTCTTTGAGATAAACCTGTGTGTTGTCCGGCACCACCTTGCCATCTTCCCAGCGGCCAAAGGCCCAGTCTGAATGGGGTACTTCCTCGGCAGGCTCGCTGCGCAGCGGGCGCCGGGTCAGCGTGGCCTGGGTGTGGTCGCCCACCGCAGGAAAGATCTTGGGGATGCCCCACTGGCTCCAGGCGAAGGAGCGGCTCAGCGTCTTCTCCGCCACACAGATTTCCACATGCAGCCGTCCAGTGATGGGCTGGCCTTTTTCCGTGGCGACGGGTGCGCCCAGGGTCATGCGATCTGCGCCTTCTGGCACTTCGGCATTCCAGCCCGTCCAGAGGACGGAGTAGCCATGTCTCATCAGAAATCCATTGCCCGCATGGTCAAGCGTCCGAGGATCGTTGGTGATTTCCTGGGCGCTGTTGAAGGTCCAGACCGCCAGCTTGTTGCCCCGGTTGTGTACATCATAAATCAGCCGCCCGTTGCCCCGCTGGGGATTCACCGGTTTCAGCAGGCAAAAGTCCGTCCAGTATTCCACCAGTCCCTTTTCATTGCGCGGGGCAAGTTTCAGGTCATGCACCCGTGCATTGGCCGGGGATTCCGGGTCCAGCGTCATCATCATGCGGCCGGTGATGCGCTCGTAAGGCCCCGTGTTTTCAAAGGAGTATCCGTCTGCAAAAGGAATGCGCTCAGTGATTTCCATGCGCAGCACTTCAGCCAGGGCGGCGGTGAATGGGAGGAAGCAGGAGATGAAGAAAACGGCCAAAAACAGAACAATGCGGGAAGGCATCCTTTGGGTACGTCGTTTCACCGGGTTTCTGCAAGAAATCTACGCCTCAACATGCAGCGCCCGCATCTTTTTGGAGTGATAGCACGGAAGCTCCCATGCGTTTCCCTGACATCTATGATGCGACTGGCCGTCTTGCTCTCTTTTTGTCTGCTGCCCCTCTGTGGGCTGGCTGCCACACCGCCGAACGTCATCATCATCCTGGCCGATGACATGGCCATCGGTGACCTGTCTTATTTCAACGGGGGACTGACCCGCACACCCAATCTGGACCGGTTGATTGACGACGGCCTCTGGTTCAGCCGCGCCTATTCAGGCTCGCCCGTCTGCTCTCCTTCAAGGGCGGCGCTGCTGACCGGACGGTATCCGCATCGCACGGGCGTGGTTTCCTTGGACATGAACAAGGAGCCGCTGCTGACCCGGCTGCACAAAGACGAAACTACCCTGGCCAACGTCTTTGCGGAGAACGGCTACCGCACTGGCTTGGTCGGCAAATGGCATACAGGCATGGGCGCTGGTTATGGCCCCTTGAGCCGGGGATTTCAAGAATTCGAAGGCTTTTACGGTTCCGACAAAACCGCCTATTTTAACTACGTCATCCAGACCGGGGACTCCCCGGACAAACCGAAAGAGGCCACGGATCAATACTTGACCGACGAGCTTTCCAAACGCGCCGTCAGCTTTGTGCGCCGACATGCGGACCATCCCTTTTTTCTGCATCTGGCCCACTATGCACCGCATCGTCCGCTGGAAGCCCCGGAGGCAGCCATTCAGCCATATCTGAAAACCGGCCTGAACCCTGAAGTGGCCACCATCTATGCCATGGTGGAGATCATGGACCGGGGCATTGGGGAGCTCATCGCGGAGCTGGAAAAGCTGGGCATCCGCAAGAACACGCTCATCGTCTTTGCCAGCGACAACGGTCCTGATACGGTCGTGCCGGAGCGTTTTAATGTGCGCCTGCGCGGTGGCAAATACCAGACTTATGAAGGCGGCATCCATGTGCCCCTGGTCATGTCCTGCCCTGGTCTTTGGAAAGCCGGTGTGCGTGATGAAACCGTCCATTTTACTGATCTCTTTCCCACCCTCATTGAACTCTGCGGCCTGAAGCATGAGCCAAAGAACAAGCTTGATGGCGTCAGCCTTGTCCCACTCCTCACAGGCAAGGGCCAGTTCGCCGCACCTGCCCGCTTTTGGCAGTGGAACCGGGCGCAGCCGAAATACGGCCACAATGCCGCCCTGCGCGATGGCCCCTGGAAACTGGTCCGCCCTTATGTGACGAAAAACCTGATCAAAAAAGGCGAAACTCCTGCCGCTCCTGTCCTTTACCACATGGACTCCGATCCCCAAGAAACCCAAGATCTTTCACAGCAGCACCCGGCACGCTTTGAGCAGATGAAATCAGCGCTGGAAGCCTGGTGTCAGGAAGTGGAAAAGCACCGCCAGCGCACAGTCCCGTGACCTGTCTGTCAATCCTACCCCGGTCAAGAATGCGCATACCAGGTCCATAATCGGCAGCCGCCCGGCATTGACTTGGCATCGAATGCATAGTGGCATGAACCCGTGATTTGTTTACCCAGCCGTTTCATCTCTCTCCTGGCCTGCTGCCTGATGTCAGGCGCAACCGCCGTGCATGCAGCAGACAGGCCTAACATACTATTCATTCTTGCCGATGATCTGTCTTGGAGCGACCTGGGCCGCTATGGACATCGTTATCACCAGACACCGAACCTGGACCGCCTGGCCAAGGAAGGCCTTCGTTTCACCCAGGCCTATGCACCCGCGCCCATTTGCTCGGCCTCACGGGCGGCCATCCTCACGGGTCGCACACCGGCCCGGTTGAATTTTGAGTTTGTCACCAAGCAGGAGGCTGGCAGGCAAAAGCTGGGACAGCCTTTGCAGTCGCCACCCTTTACTCTTAATCTACCGCTGGAGGAAATTACGATGCCGGAGATGCTTTCCGCAGCCGGATATCACACGGCTTTTTTTGGCAAATGGCACCTCAACCAGCATCACGGTGGTTATCTTGGCTGGTCCCCATCGCATGGGCCTTTACAGCAGGGTTTCACGGAAGGCGATTCCGACTTCGGCAGCCATCCCTATGCTTATCTCAAGCAGGAGGGCCGCGACTTCCTGGACCTGCCGGAAGGCGAGTATCCGCAGGATACGTTGACGAACAAGGTCACCGGCTTTCTTCAGCGCAAGCATGAGCAGCCCTTCCTGCTCTACTGGTCGCAATACTTTGTTCATGATCCCGTGCACACCCGCAGCCGCTGGCTCTTTGAAAAATACCGCCGCGCGCTGCCAGCGGACATTCCCGATGAACGGGCCGCGTATGCCGCCATGGTGGAGACGCTGGACCATCAGGTGGGGCGCATGCTGGAGGTCCTGAAACAAACGGGCCTGGCGGAAAATACCCTGGTCGTCTTCATGTCTGACAACGGCGGCCATCCCAACTACGCGGCCAACGGCCCCCTGCGTGGCAGCAAGTGGAACCTCTATGAAGGCGGCATCCGCGTGCCCATGATCGCCCGCTGGCCAGGTCACATCAACGCTGGCGGCACTTGTGACCAGCCGGTACATGGCTGCGATCTCTTGCCCACCTTTGCCGCCCTGGCCGGGGCGGCAACGGACGGATCCGTTCCTCTGGACGGCATGGACATCACCGCGCTTTTACGAGAGCCTAACAAGAAGGTGTATGCGCGACCCCTGCTCTGGCACTTCCCGTATTATCACCCGGAAAAGGGATTTCAAAAAGCCCCTGCCAAGATCGGCACGGACGACTTCGTCACCAGCCAGACGCGGCCGCACTCAGCCATCCGGCTGGGCCGATACAAGCTGCTTCGCTTTGATGAAGACGGTCGCGATGAGCTCTACGACCTGTCCGCAGATCCCAGTGAAAGCAGCAACCTCGCAGCGGATCATCCGGAACTCGTCACGCAGTTGCGCGGCCAGCTCACCTCCCTGCTCAAAGAAAGCAACGCCCGCCTGGCCACCCCTGCAGGCAAGAAGGCAAAGCCATGAGAGAATCAGGACCGTTTTGGCTGCGCCTGCAGATAGGTGTGAAGCGTTGCTCCGAGAGCGGCACCCACCGCTTTGTACCCCTGCACATGGCTGCGTTCCGTATTCCAGGGAGTCTCCAGGCAGGCGGAGACGGTGTGGGGATTGCCATGAAGCTGGACCCAGTTGCGGCTGATCTGCCGCCACAGCGGATGATAACTCGCGCCGGTGATTTTGGGAGCATCCAGCATCGGCATGACGGGGGAGATGCTCTCCTGGGCCAGTTTCAAAAAGAGGCTCCAGTTTTCCCTGGCCGGCTCCGCAAGCATGTCATCAGGTCCGGCATAAAAGAAGGCTTTCAAATCTCTAGGTGCCGGATTGTGGAGATCCATAAAAACATCCATCCGCCCCTGTGCGACGAGGCTCTTGATGTGCTTCTGGGCAGCCGCCACTTCGTTCCAGTTCGGCTTCTCCGTCCAGTCACGGTTATGGTCCTGCGGCAACGCCTCCTTGCCACCGTTGCCGGTGGCTGTGTTGTCCACATCCATGATGGGCACGATGAAAATTTCAGCATGCTGTCGGACCCACTCGGCCTCCGGGCTCGTGCCCAGCAGCCATTCGGAGAATCCTTCACACACCCAGCTTGCGCCGGATTCCCACGCATGCTGCCGGGCCTGCACCCAGACACCATAGCGGCTGCCTTTGGCCAGATCTCCTTCCATGACCGTCAGCATCGGCACGTTCCGGCCCTCACGGGATTTGCAGAGTTCGGTGTCGGTAGCGGCCGCATGGGCCTGGCCCAGCCGGGTGACCATGGACGCGGCCTGTTTCGGCGTATAAGGCGGACCCCAGGCCACGAGAAGCGACGTCGCATCCGTCTTCAGGATGTAAACGATCCTGTCTTCCTGCTTGCGACCCGGGGCGGTTTGCAGCCAAGTCCGACCATCATCCACCGAGTAGGCGGCCCGTTCCGGCATGGCCCAGCTGCCGGACAGGGGCTTTCCGGAAGGCTGCCCATTGGACTGAGGCATGGGCAGGTCAGAAGCCTGAAGTTCCAAGGTCAGCTCCTTACCCGCCTGCAACCCGCTGACACGAAACTGCCACCAGCAAGGCCAGCCGCGAGCCGGATCGCCACCCGGCATGAAGCGCACCGTCTGGCTCGCGGCATCGGTTTGCACCTGCCTCACCGAGCCGCCTTCAAAATCAGCCTCCACGGTCAGCGCCATCGCCTGGCCAGTCAGGAGCATCATCATTGTCATCAAGCTCAGTCCGGCATCATGGATCCATTGTTTCATCCATCTACCAACAGTATTCACCAAGCCTTCCTTTCGTGATCCGTATTCTCTTCCCCCCGCCTATGACACACCTGCACACCGCTCTGCTGGCCTGCTGCCTTTTCATCGCTGCATCAGCCTCCGCCCAGATACGCCCGCTCGCCCAAGATTATGTGGCCCTTTGGGAATCACCAGATCCCCGCCACATTTATGGTTATACTCCTGGCATCTGCCGTCTGGATTCCGGCAGGCTGGTGGCCACCCATGAAATCTCCTCCGCTGGCAAGCCCGTGGGGCCGGATGGCAAGGCTGTGCATGAAGCCCGCATCCTGACCAGCGATGACGGTGGCAAAACCTGGACGCACCGTGCCAATTACGACCTGAGCTTTGCCCGTCCCTTTGTGGCTGGCAAGTCCCTCTACATCCTGGGCCGCAGCAAGCAGGTGGCTATCATCCGCTCAGACGATGACGGCGTCACCTGGAGTGAGCGGGTCTTTCTCAATGACGTTGGCATCTGGCACCAGTCCGCCTGCAACGTGCATTTCTCCAAAGGCAATGTCTATCTCGTCATGGAAAAGCACGCCCCTCGGCGCGGCATCCAGGCCTGGCAGATCGGCGACCTGGCCCCGGTGCTCATGCGCGCCAAGGCGGATTCCGCCCTCACCGACCGGAAGAACTGGACCTTTGCCAGCGAGCTGGTTTTTGAAGACATCTGGGATGCGAAAAAGAGCCACTACTTCGGCATTCCTTTTCATCCGGTGGACCGCAAGAAGGCCACCTTCCTGGTGCCGCCGAAGGGACGCAGCATTGCCCCGCTCGGCTGGCTGGAGACAAACGTCGTGGAATTCACCGATCCCGATCACATCTGGCATGATCCGCAGGGCAAGACCTTCCACCTTTGGATGCGCGCCCACACCGGACTAACCAATTATGCCGCCATCGCCCAGGTGAAGGAAAACGAGGACGGAAGCATGACCACCTCCCTGGTCAAGTCACCCGCTGGTAACACCATGCTCTATGTCCCCTGCCCCGGTGGCCAGATGCGTTTCCACATCCTGTGGGATGAAAAGACCAAGCTCTATTGGATGCTCGGTTCCCAGTCCACCGACTCCATGGTCCGCCCGGACCGCATGTCCCCTGACCGCTGGGGCACCCCGGACAACGAGCGCCACCGCCTGGTGCTGCACTTCTCCAAAAACATGATGGACTGGTGCTTCGCCGGGCTCGTGTGCACCGGAGCCACGCCCAAGGAATCTCGCCATTACGCCAGCATGTGCATGGATGGCGAGGACCTCTGCATCCTGAGCCGCAGCGGCGATGAAAAGGCCCACTCCGCCCACAATGGCAATGTCATCTCCTTCCACCGGGTGAAGAAGTTTCGCAGTCTTGTGTATTGAGTTCAATGGGGGCGGTCTGCTAAAGATAGGCTCACCTCATGACCCGCCGCCTTCTGCCCCTCATGCCTCTGCTGCTTCTGCCCTGCCACCTCCAGGCTGATGAAGCCGCCGCCAAGGAATATCAGCAGCGCGTGGAAACCGTCCGCGGCCTGCCTGGCTTCGTGGCCTTGTGGGACTTCGTCCGGCGGGATGCCGCCACCGGCCAGTTCACCGCGCATCAGCCTGAGGGCAGCGCTCATGACTTTCGCCTGGAGGCTGTGAATTACGTGCTGGATTATTGGGGCCAGGGCCGCGCTGCGACTTATGAGGACTTTCCTCTTTTAGGCCGTGGCCCTTTTGGCCAGGCGGTGCGGCTTCTCAATGAAACGGATGATACCTTCCGCCCCTGTCTGCTGGTGCCGCGTGAGCGCCTGCACGATACGGGGCTGGATGTGAAAGGCGTCGGCGGCTCCGTCTCCATGGTCGCCTGGGTCATCCGTGAAAGCGGCAACCACGCCATCGCCGGCATCTGGCATGAGGGCACCGATTTGCATTCCCAAAAAGGCCCGATTGTCCGCGTGGAGCAAGGCCGCCGCCAGTATGCAATCTTCGCCGGTCTGGGGGCCAAAAGCGGTGCCTCCGCCGTGCATGTCTCGGAAAACGGGGCCAAATCCTTCGGTGACAAATACGCCCGCAACCTCGCCGTGACGCCGGAGCTGATTCCTACCGCTCCGCCGGATGCCACGCCCGAAATACTCGATGCCACCTGGAGCCTGCTCGGCTTCACCTTTGACAACGCGGCCAATACCGTGACCGCCTACCTCAACGGCAAGGCCACCGATTACTGGATCGAATCCCCCGAGAAGCAGAACTTTTTCAAATGGCCCGCCCGTGGCTGGTTGCAGGCGCAGTTGCATAAGCTGCCGGGCCTGCAGGAGGGAGAAGAACCGGACTATCCCGCCGACCAATATTATCAGCCACCGGAAGAGGAGCCGCTGGAAAACAAAGTCATTTCAGAGTCCGATGACGAGCGCGTGGAGCTCCACCAGTATCCCTTCACCCGCGTCCGCGTCACCCTGGGCAAAGATGCCGAAGGCCGTTTCACGCAGATCAAGAAACGTGAACTCATCGCCCTCAAGGCCAACCCCTTCTGGTTCCCGCATGATCTCTACACACCCGCCAGTGAAAAGGAAGGCGGCCCCTTCACCATCGGCCGTTTCATTCACACCGGCCGCAGTGTCGGCTTCACCGGCTACATCGGCGGCGTGGCGGTATTTAATGAGGTGCTGACTCCTGAACAAATGGCCCGTCTAGCTGCCTTGGGACATGAGTCCGGCCCGCCGCCTCCGCTCAAGCAGGAAGACCTGAAAAACCCGTAACTACAAGTCACGGATCCAGCTCCACTTCAAAGCGCAGGAACTCGCGGCCTTGGAAAGCAGGGGAGCTGCTGCGGACTTCCAGGAGATCCGGGGAATCCACCAGAGTCTCGATGCCGGTGCTGCTCCAGGTTTGCAAATTGGTGGAACGCAGGACGCGATACTGAATGTCCGGGCGGATGCTGCTGCGGGGAAGGGCGAGCTTGAGCCTGCCGTTGGGATCGGCGGAGGCAAAGGGGAGACGGGCATTGGCGGAGCTGCCGGGGGCATTGCCCACGGCATAGTGGAAGAGATTGGAATACGAACTTCCCGGCGGGATCTCCAGGGGGTCATCTTCAGCGCCTAACAAACTTTTATTCTCCGTCTTCCACAAATGCCAGCCACTGGCGGCGGGGGCGGAGAGAAAGCCGGACTGCCAGATTTCCCCGGCATTTCCGACGGTGATGAGGCGGTTGTTCAGAAGCGTGATACCACGGATGAGCTGCGCATTGGCAAGAGGGATGCGCTGCCATTCCTGGCCGGTGACGGAAAGGTGGACGTGGCCGCGGTCGGTATCGTCTTCAGTGATGTTTCCCGCCACGTAGCGGATGCCGCCGACCATGACCATGTCGCTGACGCTCATGCCGGAGAGGAGCTGGGTTTCATCCAGGGTCTGGGCATCGGCGCTCACGGACCGCAGCCCGACGGCAAAACCGCCCAAATAAAACTCCCCGTCCATCCAGCGGACGGGCCGCACGATCTGGTTGTTGGAGAGGGTTTCCGCCCAGGTGAGTTCGGTCCAGGTTTGCAGATCGGTGGAGGTGTGGGCCCAGGTGCGCCGGCCACTGCTGTCGGCCATGGCCAGCCATCGCCCGTTACCGTAGGCCAGGGCCTGGATGTGGTCCGTTTCCGGGAAGGAAACCGCGGACCAGGATAGGCCATCGGTGGAGGTGAGCATGGTGGAATTTTCCCCCGAGACCACCCAGGTGCCGTCACCATAGGCCACACGTTGAAGGATGGAGCCACCCCAATAAACCCGGGTCCAGGTGAGGCCATCTGGGGAATGGAAGATGCAACCTTCGAAGGAACCGCCGGATTCCAGGCGCTCGCGGCCGACGGCGACGAACTGGCTGCCGTCCGAAAGGACTTCGCGGAAGTCCAGCGTGTGAGTACCGAGCGCGGCTTTCAGATCGTAGGCGGTCCAGTCTGTGCCGTTGATCGAATGGACGATGTGACCGGTGGCGCTGACCGCCACGGCGCGGGTGGTGGAAGCAGTGATGGCATTTAACTGGGCCGTGGTGCCGCTGCTGCGCTTGGTCCAGGCGGAGGAGGCCGAACCTGCGTCAATCACATGAGTGAGGGTCGTGCTGCCGCCGCGCATGTCGGAAATTTGGACGCTCACTTCGTACAAGCCGCCGGTTTCATAGGTATGGATCAGCGAAGGGCCATTGTAGCTGACCTCGCTGCCGTCGCCGACATCCCAATGATAGGCCAGCGCGTCGCCATCCGGGTCCAGGGCCTGGACATCCAGGCGGAGGGTTTGAAATGGCTGCACTTCCCCGGAGGGCACACGGCTCCAGAAAGCCAGGGGGGCCTGGTTGCCGGAGGCCGCCCCCAGCCGGACCTCCACATCCACCCATTGCCAGGGTGCTGTGCCGCCGCGCTCCACGGGGGTGATGTGGACGCCGCTGCCATCGCTGAAAGTCTGCCCGACAGGAAGCTCATAATCATCTTCCGGAAAGGAGCCAGGCCGCCCGGCACGGATGATCCAGGTGCGCCGGGGAGAGTCTAATTTTTCCCACAGCACCGACACGCCGCGCGCCAGGCGTCGCCTGCCGGGGATGTTGCGTTTGTAGCTGAGCCAGAGGAAATCTCCCGCCGCATCCGGGCGCGGGATTCGCAAGCCCCCGAGATGTCCGGGCAGTGGCGAGCGGGGGTCATCCGCCCGCCAGAGGCGGTAGCGGCCGCTGGTGGTGACGTTTTGCCACTGGGTGGCATCCAGCCAGTTTAGAAACGCTTTGGACTGGGCATCAAAATGGCCGGTGGGATAAGGCCCGCCACCCATCATGCTGGAGCCGCTGCCGTATTCGACACTGGTTCCTCCTTCTCCCAGTGGCCCATCCTCCGGATCCGGCAGCCAGCGGCTGGCGTGGCCAAGGCCATAATTGTGGCCAAATTCGTGAACAAAGACATTGAAGCCGCTGGACTGGATCCACGACCGCTTGCCTCCGATGCCGCCCAGACCGCCATATGGCAGGCCAATGCCCTTGAACTGCACGCACCAAAGGGCATAGTCATCCACGTCGTATCCCAGGTCTCGCGCAGCCGCCTCGGCGGAATTCATGATCTGCTGGCTGGGATTGTTCCCGGCAGCCTGTTCCTCGGCATAGTAGGTGCTGGGTTCCGGCATGCGGATGACCTCGGTGGTGACGGTGGTGATGAGCCGGGTTTTGCCATAGGACATCTCTTCGATGAGAGGCGAGATGCTGTTGTCCAGCTTGTCCACCAGGGCCGCATGGGTTTCGCGAGCGCCGGTGAGGTCGGAAAAATCCACACGCATGAGCAGCAGCTTCTTGGGCGTGCCCGTCCAAGGATCGTCTTCCGGAGGGGCAAACTCTTCCTCCATGAACGGAATGAAGTCCCCCGAATCACCAGACTCCAGCCAGGCGGCAAGACGCTCCACGCCTGCGGTTTCTCCAGGAATGTTCTCCCAGGCATGAAGGCGCTCGCGCAGGAGCGGAACTTCATCAGGCAGGACCTGGGCCACATAACCGCCGACAAGCACGGTGACGGCCTCGGTTTCCGCACCCGTTACGGGTTGCCCGCTCCAGAGGCTGACGCCTGCGGCCGATGCCAGCACAGGCAGAGCGCGGCGGGCGGCGGCCGTTTCGTCTCCGGTGACGATTTTAACAGCATCTGCCTCCAGTGCCGCTTCTTCCCCCAGGACAAACCCTTGCACCGGCACTCCGGCCCGGGTTAGCGGCATGCGCCGGCGGCCATGGCTGTAAGCGCGCAGAGAGGATCCGTCTTCCCGGGTGATCCTCAGCTCATGCTGCGAATAGCCCTTTTCCGGATCGCAACCGATGAAGGAATCCTGGCGCACCCACTCGCTGACCGGGCGCTCGGAGACGGCGCGGACGCCCTCAGGCAGCCGCTCCCATTCATCCCAGGTGATGGCCTGCCTGAGAGCCGCCTCGGCATCCGTGCGCATGAGGATGGAGAGCTGCTCACGGCGCTCCGAGGCCAGCCGCAGACCTTCGGCTTCCCATTGAGAAAGACGCTCCGGTACATCTGTGCCGGGTCGCGCGGTCAGCCAGAGACGCAGCGCCTCAGTCCCCTCCTTTAGGCGGTTTGCATCGGTAATCGGAGGATGAACGGGCTGAGCCTGAACCGGGGTCACCCTGGCATTCGCGGCGATGTTTTCTAATGCAGACGTTTTGTCGCTTAGCATCCCCTGCCACCACAGGCCCGCGCCGGCCGCAGCGGCCAGGAAAAGCGAAGCAAGAAGTGGGGCGGTACGGTTCATGGTCAGGCTGGGAAACGCAGATTAAACGATCAAGGCTGAGACTATTGCTAAAATAAAATCAAAACAATGCTGATGAGAGTAGGCCTAACGAGATAAAGAATTGGAGTAAAGAGGGCAAGTTTCTGCATCTGGAAGTCAGAGATGGGCAGCAGACGATGGTGGCCCCGTTGGGGGAGCCGGTGGTAGGTTGGCCACCCTCCAACCCTTATGCTCCGTCCTTTTCTTGCTCTCCTCATTTGCACGTCGGTCTGTCTGGCGCAGCCCTCGCTGCCGCCGGGCACCCTACCGCTTCCGTCGGCGGCGAAGAACGGCCGGGGGCCGCTGGCGCTGGACAATCTGCATCATCATTTGTTAGGCTCGGCTTTTGTTCATGGAGGCAAAGGCGCGGATCTGTTCCTGGCGGGCAGTGGCGGGCCGCAGATGACGTATCTGTGCCGCTGGCTGGACACGGCGGAAAATGGAGCGCCGGTCTTTGCGCCACCGGTGCCGGTGAAGAGCCCCTTTGTCCGGGGCATTGTTTTTCAAAGTTCTGACAAGACAGTGCATGGCCTGTGGATTGACAAGGAGGAGATGATCCACACTCTGTTTGATCTGGAGGCCCTGGAGTTCAAGGAGACTAAGCGCCTGAAGCTGCCGAAGGAGCTGAAAAGTCCGGCCAGCATCGCCGTGCTGGCCAATGCTGACGGCAGTTACGATGTAGCTTTTGAAATGTCGCATGAGGCCAAAGTCTATAGCGGCAAGAACAGCACGGAAGAGTGGCGGCCCTTCAACTCGTCCGGCATCGCCCAGGGGGAACTGCGCTACAAGTATCTGTATGGTGCGCACCTGCCTTCCCTGCTGAAAGGCCCGCTGACGGACCTGAAGCAGATCACTCAGACACGGCAGGAAGTGTTCTTTGCCATGCACCGGATGACGGCGGTGAACCTGGGCAAGGGTCATGAAAGAGATCTCATTACCGGCTCCCGGCAGGGCATCCTGGTGCATTATCACAACCAGGCAGAGATGGGTTTCCAACTGGAGAAAAAGCGGATGTGCGCTGGCCCGGACGGTATCGCGCTGCGCCACCCCAGCATCAGCACCAGCGTGTGCGCGTATCCCAATGCGGAGGGGCTTTCGGACCTCATCGCCGGGGGTGAAGGGGCGATCTACTTTTACCGCTTCACGGGCAAGTTTACGTCCAATGGCGCGCCCGTTTATGAAGAGCCAGTGGAGGCCATTCAGGAGAAAGCCAATCTCTATGCCGGCACTCTGCCCAGCCCGACAACGGTGGACTGGAACGGCGACGGTGTGCTGGACATCGTGGTGGGGAATTCGGAAGGGTTTGTGCTGTTTTTTGAAAACATTGGCAGCAATGACGAGCCGCGTTTTCTCCCGGCCACCCGCATCCAGGCAGGCGGGCGCGACATCCAGGTGCAGGCAGGCTATTCCGGAAGTTTGCAGGGTATTCAGGAAGCGCGCTGGGGTTACCTTTCCCCCAACGTGGCGGACTGGAATGGTGATGGCCTGCCTGATATCATCACGGGAGACATCTCGGGGGATTATCTGGTTTATATGAACCGGGGCAGCAAAAAAGAGCCGAGTTTGGAGGCTGCGCGGCCGATTTATTGTGACGGCATTGACCTGCGCGGCATGTGGCGGGCGCGCCCGGCGGTGGGAAAAATCGGTGACCGCATGGCGCTGGCCATCGTGGATGGTCAGGACCAGTTTCACCTCTACTGGCGGATTGATGACTACAACGTGGAGGACGGCGGCAAACTGCTCCAGGAAAACGGCAAACCCATTGGTGCCAGCGGCGGAGTCGGTGGCCGCAGCGGACGCTGTAAGCTGGACTTCTTCGACTGGAATGAGGACGGCAAGATGGATTTTGTCATCGGCACCGCGAGGACCAATTCCATCCCGGACCAGAAAACCGGTCTGCCGATGCCGTTCATTGGCGAGAAAACCCTGGGCACGCCGTTGCTGATGCTGAACACCGGCACGGCGGAAAAGCCCCGCTTCGCCCGGCCCGTCCCCTTCCGTGATGAAAACGATGCCATTGTCCAGCCAGGCGGCGCCCATGAGACGGGCGCGGTCGGCACAATGCTGGGCAAAGACGGCCCCAACCTGCTGGTGTGCAGCGAAACTGGACGCCTGTATTTGCTGCCTGGCAAGAAGCTGAAAACCCACTGAATCCTGATCCTGAAACGCATGAAATTCTCCCTCCTGACCAGCCTCCTCCTCTGCACAACGTCCTTCGCCGCAGAAAAGATGAATGTCCTGTTCATCGCCGCTGACGATCTGCGCAATGACCTGGGCTGCTATGGCGATACCGTGGTGAAGACTCCTCACCTGGACCGGCTGGCGAAGCGCGGTCTGGTCTTTGACCGCGCCTACTGCCAGCAGGCAGTGTGCAATCCCTCACGTGCCTCCTTGCTGACCGGCAGGAGGCTGGACAACCTGCGCATCTGGGACCTGCCCACGCATTTCCGTGAGCATGCTCCCGATGCGGTGACGCTGCCGCAGCACTTCAAAAACAACGGCTACTTCACCCAGAACGTGGGCAAGATGTTTCACAACTGGATCCACGAAGTCCAAGGAGATCCCGCCTCCTGGAGCGTGCCGGCGGTGATGCACTTTGCCTCACACGGAACGGACAAGGCGCAAGTAGAAGGCGAACTGCCGCCAAACCTGGCCCAGGACCCAAAATGTGAATGCCGGGACGTGCCGGATGAAGCCTACTTTGACGGACGGGTGGCCTCACTGGCAGTGAAGGCGATTGGCGAACTGAAAGCCAAAAAGGACCCCTTCTTTCTGGCGGTCGGCTTTTGGAAACCGCACTCCCCTTTCAATGCGCCGAAGCGCTACTGGGACATGTATCAACGCGAAGATGTGCCGATGCCCAAGAACCCGGACTGGCCGGTGGATGCGCCCCGCATCGCCTGGCATAACGGGCGCGAGATCCGCAGTGACAAGCAGCGCGAGCTGACCCCGGAAGCCATCCGCGAAATCCGCCACGGTTACCTGGCCAACATCAGCTACATGGATGCGCAGATCGGTCGCGTGCTGGAGGAGCTGGACCGCCAGGGATTGACGGACAAAACGCTCATCGTCTTCTGGTCCGACCACGGTTACCACCTGGGGGAGCACACCCTGTGGGCCAAGACCTCCAACTTTGAACTGGATGCCCGGGTTCCGCTCATCATCGCCCAGCCAGGCGGGAAAACGGCCGGGCAAAAGACCCCGGCACTGGCCGAGCTGATGGATCTTTACCCCACGCTGTCCGAGCTCTGTGGCCTCCCCTCCCCGGCGGGCGTGGACGGCGTGAGCCTGGCCCCGGTGCTGGCGGATGCCACTGCGACTGTGCGGCCTGCCGCGCTGTCCCAGCATCCGCGCCCGGCGTATTATAAAGGAGCCCCGGAAGCGATGGGCTACTCCATCCGCAGCGCCACGCACCGCTATACCGAATGGCGCGACTGGAAGACAGGTAAGACGCTGGCCACGGAGCTTTATGACCATCAAACAGACCCCGATGAAACCCGCAATGTCTCTCTGGACCAGGATAGTGAAGCCGTGGTCAAAGAGCATGCCAAGCTGCTGCAAACGATGAACCCCATCGTGCAGCCCGGCTGGAAACCGGTTCTGGAGTGACGTTCCACTCCGTACAGGATTTGAAAGATCAACCGATAATAAGCCAGACGGCGGCCACGAGCGTCATCACAAAGAGAGTCCACTCAAAGGGTTTTTGCGGGATGCGCTTGAGGATCTGCCAGCCTAGGAGGATGCCCAGCACCACGGCGGGCAGGAGGACGAGATTGGTCATCAATGACTGGGGGTGAATGATCCCCAGGTTGGCCGAAAAGGGGACTTTGAAGAGATTGATGAAGAGAAAGAAGCGGCTGAAGACACCCAGGTGCTCCTTTTTCTCCAGGCGCTGGGAGAGCAGGTAAACGGTCATCACCGGACCTGCAGCATTGGCCAGCATGGTGGTGACGCCTGCGCAGAGCCCCATGGCCCAGGCAAATAGGCGGTGGCTGGTGAGCACTTGCAGAGCACCCTGGCTGGCATCCAGGAGGAGCTTGAAACCGAGAAGGCTGATGATGAGCCAGCCGATGACCATCCTGGCGGTGCCGTTATCAATTTCCCCCAGGAGGAAATACCCGGCAATGACGCCCAAAATGGCCGGCGGTGCCATGGGGATGATGCGCCGCCAGCTCCCGCCATGCCGGTTGATAAAATAGCCCATGAAATCGGCGACGATAAGCAAAGGCAGCACGAGGCCGACGGAGGCCTTGGCCCCAAAGGCCTGGGCCATCAGTACGACATTCAGGGTGGCGGTGCCAGAGAGACCGCTTTTGGACAGGCCGATGCACAGCGCGGCGATGCTGGCCAGAATGAGGATGCGGAGATCCCCAGTGAAGAGGGTATGCTGCTGGAGCCAGTCGGGAATCAAAGGCGGTCAGGGGTGTGTCCGTCCACTCTTCCGCCCTGGTGGAGCCTTGTCTTGTGATTTTTCCAGAGACCTATTGAAGCCGAATTCTGCGGTTCAGCACGCTCATGGCAAAATAGAAACGCCTAAAGGAGGAAGGGTTCTTGCCTCTTCCCATCGTTACAGCAGTTCGATAAACTCCTCGGTGGTCAAGTCCGCGTCCCGGATAAGGCTGCGCAAAGTCCCCCGTGCCAGTTCCCGATGATTGGGCACCGACAAGGAGGCCTGGCTTCCGTCTTTGATCAGGATGATGTGGCTGCCCCGTTGCCTGACGGGCTGCCAGCCGTCCTTGCCAAAGGCTTTGACGGCCTCCGCTCCGCTGATAATCGGCAGAGCGGGCATCAGGCCGTGACCTCCACCTAGTAGGTTTCCACCGTCAGCGGTAACCCGCGTTCCGCCCGCACTTCCAGGCACAGGGAGATGGCCTCCCCTATGTTGACAATGGCTTCCTGGCGTGTCTGCCCCTGGCTGTGGCAGCCGGGAATGGATGGGCATGAGGTCACCCAGGCTCCATCCTCGTCACGGTCAATGGTGATGTTAAATTTCATGTGGTCAGTTTAGGTGTCATCGGCACGGCTTTCAACAGAGGATGCTGTCCTGCTAACAGGACGCGTGTGGGCCTGCTCGTTTTGCTGCGGCCGATGGATACCACTGTTTGGATCTGCGGCGTTTACAGCTAGGTGAAGACTGCGGGACCGGGCTCAAGGCACAATGGTCACCCGGGTGCCGCTGGGGGCGGCCTCATAGAGATATTGGGCCATGGTGTAGGGCAGGCGGATGCAGCCGTGGGAGGCGGGGGAGCCGGGATTGGGGATGGGACCAGCGTGCATGCCCACTCCGTAATCAGTGAGGCGCATCCAGTAGGGCATTTTGGCACCGAGGAAGCGGCCGCCGGACGCGCTGTGGACCCCGGCGGTGGCATTGCTGCGGAGGACGTTGCCATTGGCATCCACGATGCTGCCGTATTTGTTGGAGCGCTTGTTGATGACTTTTTCGGTGATGACAAAGCTGCCGGTTGGGGTGCGGTAGTTGCTGGTGCCGGTGGCGACATAGCTCCAGCCGACGTTTTCGCTGTTGCGGAAGATGTACGCTTTCTGCTCGCTCAGATCAATGGTGACGCGGACGGGGCCCGGCTGGCCGCTGCCATGCCAGACAAAGAGCGGGCTGCTGGAGGAATTGGCAGGCTGGACATAGATAGCGCGGCGGACCACTTCCTGACGGGAAAAGGTGGCGGGCATCTGGCAGGCACAGAGAACGCAGCCGGCAATGGCAGCCAGAGTGAGTCGTGCAGTCTTCATAGCGGCGTCATCTTTTCGCCTGGATGAAGGTTTTGCAACGTTTCCTGCAGGGACCGCTGGAAAGTTTTCTTGCTGATTACTCCCGTAAATTCCAGTAAATCTTGAGATTCTTGGTACGTCGGCCAGCGGCAACGAGATCGGTATCGCGGTCTCCGTCCAAATCAGTCCCCATCAGGTCCTCACAGGCCATGGTATTGTCATCCAGCAGGGTCATCTGCCAGCCGTTGCCATCCTCCTTGGTGGTGTGGAAAAGCTTCACGCCCACGCGGACACCCAGTTTGTTGTTTGCACGCCAGCCGACGGCGATCTGGCGGTTGTTCAGGCCCAAGTAATCGTAACAGGCGAGAGCATGGCCATCCACCAGGGTATCATCCAGCACCTTGCGCTGCCAAAGGCCGTCCTTGGGTCCGGCGGGCGGCGGGGTGTAAATCACGACCTGGTGACCGTGCATGGGCTCAATGGCGGCGATATAGGGCTGGCCACCGGCGAAGGCACCCCAGCGGACCTCTCCCACACCAGCCAGGTCAGGGGTGTCATGGCGGGTGACCCACTGTTCTTTCCAGCCGTCATCCCCTGGAGTAAGCCGGACAATGCCCTCCCGGCCGCCGAGGAGGAGGGATTCGGCCTCATTTCCAGGGCTGGGCACGACTTCAAAATTATGTGTCATGTGCATGCTGTCATGGACCAGGGTGGTATTCCATGGGCGGGTGGCATCCTCAGGCTTGTGATAGGCCAGGATGCGCACGCCGACGCCTTCGCCATTCTTATTTCCCCGCCCATGCAGGGGGGCGACGATGAGGTCATATTTGCCCGCTCTGTTGCGCACCCAGCGCATGCGGTGGGTGGTTGGTTCATGGGCCAGCTGGACGGGCTTCCACAACTGCGTGCGGTCGGCAGGGGGCTGGAGGTAAAAGACGGCGCCGCTGGTCTCCGTATCCCCGGGGTTCCACTGGGCGCCGACGGCGATCTCGGCCTTGCCATCGCCATCAATGTCGCGCGCGGCGATGCAAACGTGGTCTTTTTCGGTGAGTTTTTCAGCGATGATGTGTTTGGTCCAGGAGGGATTCTGATACCAGACGATGCGGTCCTTGTCCGCCAGGAGGATGTCCTTTTTCCCGTCGCCATCCACATCCGCGAGGGCAAGCCCATAGCCAATGCCGACCTCGGAATCAATTTCCTGCTCACGAAACTGCGGGCTGACCTGGGCCTGGAGGGTGCTGAGGATGAACGGGATAACTAAAAGTCGAAAAAACATAAAGGGCGATTTTGAGCAATCCCGGCGTGAAGGGCGAGCAAAAGCTGAAGCAGACCTGCAAAAAGATTGACTTTGTAATGACAAAAAGAGTAATTTGTACTGAACGAAGTTAGACCGCAGGGTTCAGTACTCCTGCACCAACGGGTCTGTACCCCAACCCTTTCTCTCCATCCACTATGCCGTCCATTTCAGAACTCCTCACGCGCCAGGCCCGTGCCTTGATGCTGCCCCTGGTCGTGTTAGCTGCCGGCCTGACGACTCCAGCCCAGGCAACCCCGCCAAAGGCACCGACCAATCTGGCCTTGAAGACCACCCTGGCGCTGGCACCGCCCGCCTCAGGCACCTCACGCTACTACCGGCTGACCTGGGATGACAACTCCCTGGATGAATCTGGCTTTCGCATCGAGCTGCGGTTTGGCAATTCAGGGCCGTTTTTGTTTGTGGATACCGTGTCAGCCAATGTGACAGAGTATATTCTGTCCTACGACTTTGGTAACAGCGGGGTGGCGCAGTTCCGGGTGGTGGCCTTCAAGCACAATGGCAACAAGGTGGAATCCTCTGCCAGTGTGCCCATTGAGAACGTGGCGACGACCTCGACGGCGAATCTAAACGCCCCCAGCAACTTCAGGGTGGCGGAGGTACCCAACGGCGAAGGTGTGAATGACGGAGTACTGAAATTCAGCTGGAAGGACCGCAGCACGAGCGAGATTTACTACCAGATCTTCTATAAAAAACAGGTGGAAGCAGAAGAGGCTTATCTGCCCATGCTCTACGATCCAGACTTTCCCAACAACCCCGCCAATTACGTGCTGCATCTGTATGATAACAAGGAGGGGACTGCGGCGACCGACCGTACCGAGGTGCTGGTCAGGCACAATCTGGTCCCCGGTGAATCCTATCATTTCATGCTGAGAGCGACACGGCGCCTCCCCTATGGCACGCTGGCGTCCCACCCGGCCTCCAATCTGGACAGTGCCAAGACTTATGTTGAAACGTACCCGAATGCGGCACAGACGTATTACACCGCACCCAAGCAGGCAGCGCCAAGCAACCTTACTGGGGAGCCGCTGGACGCAGAACGGGTGATCCTGCGCTGGAAGGACAACTCCTTCAACGAAACGGGCTTCGAGCTGAGCTACCGTGCACCGGGAGCGACCACCTGGGCATCCACAGACAAGTTTACTCTGAACCAGGCCAACCTCACCTCCTACACCATCACCGTGGGTGCTGGAGGCAGCCTGGAATGGCGCATCCGGGCGATCCATGATAAAAGCGACCTGCCAGTGGAGGCAACCGATTACAGCGACCCGTACACGGTGTTCATGGATTTCATCAAGCCGGATGGGCTGACCGCCACGACCTCCGGCGCTTCGGGCACGATCAACCTGGAATGGAATGACAGCTCTGAAGGTGAAAGCAGCTACGACATCTACACCCGGGTGGTGGATGAGGAGACGGTGAACGACACCTGGTACTTTGTGCAAACGGTGCTGGCAGATACAACAAGGCTGACCGTCAGCAGCCGGACGGCTTTTGACAACCCTTATGATTACCAGTTTGACGCCGTCCAGGCAGTACCCACGCCCCGGGTGCCGTTGACGATTGATGCGGAGCATGAGTTTATCGTCGTGGGCCGCTCCGCCAGCGGAGAGTCTGACCCCAGCAATACCGCCTCTGCCTTCTCCCGGCACGGTTTCACCAGCCGTGCCTACCATCCTGCGAAAGTAGGAGAGGCCTTTAATTACACGATGACGGTTTCCAATCCATCCAACCGTGCCAGCTGGGCCGTGAACGGTCTTCCGGAAGGCCTGGAATTCAATGAGACCACAGGCCAGATCACCGGGGAGCCGGAAGAATTTGGTGTTTTTGAGAGTCCTATGACGGTGACGTATACGGGAGGTCATTCAGCCACCTTGCCCCTGACGTTGCGCATCCTGAGGGAGCAGACGCTGCCACAGGTGGCGGCCACCTTTTCCCCAATGACCCTGGGAAGCGGGACGCAGTTTTACCTGGAACTGGAAGACAAGTTTGCAGATGCAGAATTTGAGAAAGCAGTGCGGCTGGATACAACGATGGGGGTGATTGACCTGATGCTGTTCCCCAGCCTGGTTCCCGAATCGGTGGAGAACTTCATGGGGTATGTGGAAAACGGCCTCTACGATGGCGTCATCTTCCACCGGTCCGTGCCAGGCTTCATTGTGCAGGGCGGCGGATTCTATCCGGTGCAAGAACCGAATGCCTTTGCCACCGTCGAAAAACGCCCGGCAGGGCTCAATGAACCCGGCATCTCCAATCTGCGCGGCACCGTGGCACACGCCAAGGTAGGAGACAACCCGGACAGCGCCACGCATGACTTCTTCTTTAACCTGGAAGACAACAGCCTCAAAACAGGCATTGAACTGGACAATCAGAACTCCGGCTTCACCGTCTTTGCCCGTGTGGCAGGGGACGGCATGGAAAAGGTGGATGACATTGCCGAACTGCCAATCGGCCGATACGGCACCACAGTGGCGGGGTCCATCATTGTTGACGGCAGCCTGCTCCAGTCTGCAGGGGCATCCGCCCTGACGGATGTGCCGATGAACGTGACGACAGAGGCAGCGCCAGTGCCGATGAATCTGAATGCCACGGTGCAGATCCGCAGTGCGCGGGAGGTGGGTGCTTTCAAATACGAAGTGGAAAACAGCGACCCAACCGTGGCCCGTGCAGTGGTGGTGACTGATGGCCGTTTGCGTGTGGACGGCATCTCCCCTGGAACTTCCACGGTGAAAGTGAAGGCAAGAGATCTGGACAACAATCTGGTGGAGCAGAGCTTTGCCGTGACGGTGGTCAAAGGGCACAAGCTGCCCGTGATCACCCGCCAGCCGGTCTCCGTGGCCGTGCAACCTGGCAAAAAGGCCACGCTGAAGGTCACTGCAACCGGCACGGATATTCTGTATCAGTGGAGGAAGGGCGGAGTCAACATCACCGGCGCCACCAAAAACACCCATATCATCGCTGCTGTGCAGGAAGGAGATGTGGGTGAATACGATGTGCAGGTGAGCAATGCCACCACCGTTCTGACCAGCGATACGGTCCGGGTGGATTTCCGGTCGGCACCGGTCGTGGACAGCTCGGTGCAACTGGCCAGCAAAGTGGTGGAAGCCGGTACTCCGCTGGTGCTGACCGGAAAAGTCAACGGCGCGCCCGCCCCGGTGATCACCTGGCTGCGCAGCGGCAAAAAAGTGGCCAAACAGACGGAGCAGACTTTGAACATCCCTGCAGCGGCTGTAACTGATGGCGGCACGTACGTGATGCGGGCGAAAAACGTCGAAGGAACGGTGGAGACGAATGCGGCGACCATCATCGTGGTGGACAAAGCCACCAACCTGCGAATCACCGCAGCGAACAAGACTGTGGTTCTCAAAGCCCAGGCATCCGGACCCGACCTGACCTATCAATGGAAAAAGGGTGAAACGGAGGTCACCGACGATGGTGAGCGCATTTCCGGCGCTGGCACCGCCACCCTAACAATCAAGAAATTCGGCACGAACATCGCGGATGCAGGAGATTACACCTGCGTGGTGAGGAATGCCGCAGCAGACTTGGAGGCGGAGACCGGCCCCTGGAAAGTGGGTGTGGCGGGAGCCCCTCCAATGCTGGATGCTTTTGTGCCTGCCAATGCCTATGTCGGCATCGAATACAACTACACCATCCCAGGCGGCGGGGATGACAACACCTCCATCGCCTCCTTTGCGGTGTCTGGCCTGCCAGGCGGGCTGACGCTGGACAAAGTCACCGGTCACATCAGCGGCAAGGCCACCCGTGCGGGTGAATACACGCTGAAAGTCACCGTGAAGAATCCGAAAGGCAGCCGCTCCGTCAGCAACATTCCCATGAATGTCCTGCCTATGCCAGAATCGGTGGTGGGGGCTTTCATTGGCCAGATTGGTGCATCCCCGGCCTTTAATCAAAACAAGGGCGGCAGGATTGACCTGTTTGTTTCCGAAGGCGGCCAGATCACAGGCAAACTGAGCCAGGGCAAGGAAGTGCTCAGCTTTACCGGCCAGATGTTGCAGACACCGGGTAATGTATTCACCCAAGGGGAGGCGCTGGTTAAACGCAAAGGCAACATTGCTCCGCTGAAACTGGTACTGTCCTCCTATGCGGTCTCCGGGAACATTTACAGCGGTGACATTTCAGGAACCCTTTACGATGAGGTGGACTCCGTGCAGTTCACGGCGTACCGCAGCCAGTACAATGCCAAGAAAGGGCGCATCTCCCCCTACGTAGGCCGGCAAAATTTGGGTCTCAACCTGGTTGGGGATGCGGTGGGAGATGAGAGCGTGCCCCAGGGGCATGGCTATGTGGTGGCCCTTCTGGATGCCAATGGCACCGCCAAAGTGGCAGGACGCATGGCAGACGGGACGACGGTGACCTCCAGCTCCTTCCTGGGAGCCCAGCAGCAGTTCCTTATCTACCAGTCCCTTTACAAGCACACAGGTGCCGTGGTGGGCCAGGCCTCGCTGTTTTACCTGGATCAGGCCGGACCGGCCAATAATCCGACCAACCGCTTCCGTGTGGACGGCCAGCTCGCCTGGACCAAGACTGCCCAGACCTCTGCCAAGGAGCGCAATTACGCCTCCGGGTTTGGCCCGCTGCCGGTGAGTGTCCTGGGAATGACCTACATGGCCCCGGGCACAAATGCAGTGGTGATGGGACTGCCAAAACAGGCTGGCAATGCAAGCATCCTTTTTGAAGAAGGCGGCCTGGAAGAGTCCGAACTGGACCCCTCTGTGAATCCGCTGACACTTGGCGGCACACCGCTGGTGCCTTCAGGGTCAACCAACGAAGGCAAACTCAAGCTGTCAGTAACGGCAGCGACCGGATTGTTCAGCGGCAGCTTCGAATTGGAATCTGTAACAGAACCCAAAAGGAAAGCCACTTTTAATGGCCTGATCATCCCGCAGATCCCGACGATTCCGGCCGCGACCTTTTCTGACGGCTCCACCCGGGCGGAGGTTCCTGGGGTGGATGCCATCGGTCTGGGGCACTTCCTGCTGGGACAGCTGCCTTCAGGGGCGGAAACGCTGAAAACAGCCCCCATCCTCGCGGGCAGCGTGGAGATTTACCCGACACCGATCCGCATCGTCACGCCGCCTGTGGCGCAGACGGTGAATCCAAACACTGCAAACGTGACTTTCTCCGTAGTGGCAACGGCTCCGGTGGCCATTACTTCCTATCAATGGCGAAAGGACGGGGTGGCCATTTCCACCGCCACCAACAGCAGCTACACCATCCCGATGGTGACGGAAACCCAACAGGGGATTTATGATGTGGTGATCCGGACGGCCACTTCTTCCATCATCAGCCCAGGGGCGCTGCTGGACGTGAATGACCCCGTCGGCAATGTGGTGGTCACCCGCACACCGGCTAACAATCCTGTGGCGCTGGGGGAAGATGTGACGGTGGTGTATTCCGTGACGGCCACCGGGGCTGGCGACTTCACCTACCGGTGGAGGAAAAATGGCTCAGACATTGATGGAGCGGCGGCGGCCATGAGCACTTATACCATCAGCCCGGTCACCGTCGAAAGTGCCGGTCAGTACAGTGTGCGGGTGATGAGCACCACACCTGTTTCAAACGCCACCAGCGCGACGAATCTGCTGACAGTGGCCAACCCAATCACCAGCGTCACTGCCCAGCGGGACCCGGATACTGAGACTGTGAACTATGGAGCTGCCGTGCAGTTTAGCATTGCCGACATTGACAGCAGCGGGCCTTATGAATTCCAATGGTACAAGGTTTCCGGTGAAGAGGACGTCCCTGTCGTGTACGAGGACGGCACACTGGCCACCGGTGAGACTTATACCATTGCAGGCGTGTCCGGCTCAGATGCGGGCGTCTATAAAGTCAAGGTGAAGAACAGTGTCACACCCGAGGCCGTCGTCAGTAATGAGGTGGAACTGCAGGTGAGCAGCCAGGTGGCCAACGTCGTGGTGACGCGCAGTCCTTCCACCCAATACATTGACCTGGGAGATCCGGTGGAATTCCGCTCCTCCGCCCAGGGCGAGCCTGACTTTACCTATAAATGGTACAAGGTGGTTGAGGGCGAAGATGTGCTCATCCAGCAAGCCACCAACGCCATCTATGCCATCCCAAATGTGACGGCTGAGAGTGCCGGTGACTATAAAGTCCTGGTGATAAATGAATCCACGCCCGACGGTGTGATGAGCGCACCGAGCACCCTGCAGGTCAAGCTGCCGGTGGCCTCGGCGACCATTGAGGTGCTGGATGACAATTTTAACCCGAACATCGGTGATACGGTCGTCCTCACGGCTGTACCCAATGCGGGTGCGGTCGGGTCGTTCGACTACCAATGGTTCAAGGATGATGGATTGCTTGAAGATGCCACCGGCCCTGAATATGTAATCACCGGGTTCAGTGAGACAGACTACGGGGAGTACACGGTCGAGGTGCAGAACTCCGCCAACAACGACAACCCTGTCTTAAGTGCACCCGCTGCACTTACACCTCCGAACGAGGACCCTTGATTCAATAAAATGCGGGCCCTTCCTGGTGCCGGTCCGCAGATGGAAAAGCGCTTTTGTTCTAACCTGAAGCGCTGCCTGTCACCCTCCATCCTGGGGGGGCAGGCAGTGGGGATCCGGAAGCGGGCATTTTCCCGCCGTTCCGGTCATGGCTTTACGTTCAGGCGCGGCTCATCATCGTCACCACTCGGTGGACGATCTGGGTCAGTTCGCCAGCCTCATAGGGCTTTGGCAGCACGCCGACAAAACCTTTTTCGAGGTAGCTCATCTGAACGTCTTCATTGACGCTGCCGCTGGTGACGACCAGACGCGCTTCAGGATCAAAGCGGAGAATTTCGGCAGCGGTTTCCCCGCCGTTCATGCCGCCGCGCAGGGTCAGGTCCATGAGCACTACATCGGGCGGGGTGCCGGTACGGGCCAGGCTGTGATAAATCTTTACGGCATCCTGGCCGTTGTCACATTCGATGACCTGATACCCGCAGCGCTTGAGGATGAGGTGCGCCACTTTGCGGAGATCGTCTTCATCATCCACGATGAGCACCCTGCCCTGGCCGTTTTTCAAAGGCACCGGTGCCAGGTCCTTTTCTACAACCCCCGTAGAGGCGGTCTGGGCGGGCACGGCTGGCAGATAGACCGAAAACTCGGTGCCCACATTCAGCCGGGAGGACACACGGATGTCGCCATCGTGATCTCGTATGAACAGCTTGCAGGTCGTCAGGCCGATGCCGTTGCCATCCGGCTTGGTGGTGAAGGTTTCCTTGAAAAGGCGCTCCAGGTTTTCCGGCGGGATGCCGCAGCCGCGGTCACGCACAGTCACGCGCACATAGGTGCCCGGCTTCAGGATCTCGTCCTGGCCCAGGCCGATGTCGGTGTTCTCAGCATCCACGTCCATGTAACCGCCCTGGGGCATGGCCTGGATGCCGTTGAGGATGAGATTTTGCAGCACCTGGCTGATCTTCACCGCATCCGCTACCGGCCAGCGCAGGGCCGTGCCCAGGCGGACGCGGAGCTGGGCATTGGAGCCGGCACCGGCAAATTTGACTGTGTCGTGAATGATCGCCGAGAGGTCCACCGGCTGCTTTTGATGCGGCTTGGCACGGCAGGCCGTGACCACCTGGGAGGTGAACTGGCGGGCACGCTTGAGACCGGCAAAAATAAGCTGGAGCTCCTCCTGCAGGCCGGGCTGGCCGTCCACCTGCTGCAGCAGGTCTGAAAGCCGCACTGTGACCGGGCCTAACAAATTATTCACATCATGGGCGATGCCCTGTGCCAGCGCTGCGAGGTTGTCCTGCTTCAGCCGGTCAGAATGCGCATCCAGATCATCGCAGCTCGGAGGGGCCGCCATTGCCGGTGCGGGGAGGACGGCTGAAGCGGACTTCAAAGGCGTAACCACAAGTGTGAAATTGAGCAGCTTGCGCAGGCTGTTAAACACCGCACGCACCCGCCAGGTGCAGGGCTGCGGCGGCTGGCCGTAAAAATTCTGCATCAGCGCCTGGCACTCATGCGCACCGCCGTTCTCCACCGCACGGTTCAGGCAGTTTAGCAAAATGGCCGCATCCATGTCTCCTGAAGCCAGATCGGAAATGCCCATGCCCCGCAGGCCTTTTTCAGGCTCCACACCGACCATAATGGCCGCAGTGGCATTGCTGAAGAGCACCTTGGGACCGGATTTTTCACTGGTCTCCGCCTCCAGGATGAGCACGGCCTCCGGCACCTGGTCCACGGCCACGCGCAGAAAATAATTGGCCGTTTTCATCTGGTGCAGACTCGCTTCCAGTTCGGCCAATGTGTCAGGACGCAGTGTATCGGGAGATAGGGTCATGGCAGCCACAGGTATTATGGCTCCATTAAGCTACCTTAAATAATTAAGTAAACTTTAATTTTCGGGAAACCGATCTTTTATGCATCTCATTTCTGAAATTGTGGAAAATCCAGAAATGGCGCAGGCTTAAGAATTGTCTGATTACAGCTTGTTCTGCAGCCACTGGATGCTGCGCTGCAATTCCGCCTTTTGATAGGCGATCTCGGCCTCCTTTTTAGCTGGGCCGTCCGGGGCTTTGAAGCTGGGGATGGGTTTGCCTTTTTTGGACATTTCCACCCAGGCCTTGAAGGCCGCCGTCTCTTGATAACCGGGATAGGCCTTCCAAAAGTCCTCGTTCTTTTTATACAACATTGGCCGGGCGAAACCGGAGATGGTCTCCACTTGCAGGGGCACGCCAGGGGCCAGCTCGGCAAAGCGGGTGGCGTAGGCTTTGAAATCCACCAAGCCTTCTCCGACGGCGGTCCACTGCACCACGGCACCTTCTTCCGTATCCCACACCATGCTGTCGCGCACGCTGGAGCAAACAGTCATGGCACCCAGAGTTTCCAGGTGTGCCATCGGCTCTTCCATGGCCCACACGGCGTTGCCTGGGTCAATATTGGCCCCCACATAGCTTTTGCCCGCAGCCTCAATGAGCGCCTTCAGTTCGTGGGATTGCATATCGCCCGCGTGGTTTTCGATGGCGATTTTGATGCCCTCCGCCTCGGCACGGGATTTGTTGGCCTGGATGACCTTGACCGTTTCTTCGATATGCTTCTGGATGCCGCCATCGGTGAGACGGTCCTTTTGATTGCCCAGGTAGCAGCGGGCCACGGGGGAGCCCAGGGCCTTGGCAATACGGATGGTCAGCGCCAGATGCTCCTCGGGCGTGCCATAGGTGTCCTTCCAGGTGCCGGAGGTGGGACAGACGGAACCGGTGCCCACGTAGAGCTTCAGTCCCGCCTTGGCCGCCTGCTCCTTCAGGCCCTTCAAGTAAGCGTCCTCAAAGTTTTCAAAGATGTGCAGCTCTGAGATGAAGCACGTGTCCAGCTTCAGGCTGGCGGCATGATCAATGTATTGACCCGCCTTCCAACCCGTGGCCCGCAGGGAAAAATGATCCAGTCCCAGCAAGGGACGAGAATCCGAGGCCTGCAGCCTGGAGGCGGTCAGGGCGGCGGTGGCAAGGGCGGACTGTTGGAGAAAGGAGCGGCGGTTCATGCAGACGGGAATTGAAGAGAGCCTGACATCAACGGTCAAGCCTGCTCTTCCCTGTCAGCCATTGCGCATGAAACCCGGCTTGTCTGCCGCCACCGGGCGCGTTATGGAAACCGACTCACCATGTCCGCCACCACTCACGAATCCGACCTCCACTGGATGAGTCTTGCCCTGGAGCAAGCACGCCAGGGCATCGGCTTCACGAGTCCCAATCCCGCCGTGGGGGCGGTGATCGTGGCGGATGGCGAGCTCATCGGCCAAGGTTACCACCGGCAAGCCGGGCAGCCCCATGCAGAGATTGAGGCGCTGTTGGATGCCCAAAGCCGCGCGCCTGAGCGCATCGCCGGGGCCACGATTTATGTGACGCTGGAGCCTTGCAGCACGCAGGGTCGCACCGGTGCCTGTACCAGCGCCATCCAGACCGCAGGCATCGCTCGAGTGGTCTGGGGTGCCCAGGACCCCAATCCGGACCATGTGGGCCGTGCGCAGCAGCTTTTGGAAAATGCGGGCATCACCGTCACCACCGGCATCCTGGAGAAGGAGTGCCAGGAAATCTTGCGCCCCTTTGCCAAATGGATCACCACCGGCCTGCCCTACGTCATTGCCAAAGCCGGCCAGAGCCTGGATGGACGCATCACCCGCCCAGCCGGAGAAGGCCCCTGGATCACCAGCGAGGCCGCCCGCGCCCACAGCCAGGGCCTGCGCGCCCGTGTGGACGCCATCCTGGTGGGAGCGGAAACCGTGCGTCAGGACAACCCCCGCCTCACCCTCCGCAACGGCAGTCCCAAGGAGCAGCCCTGGCGCATCATCCTCACCCGCAACGGCCACCTGCCGCCGGAGGCCCATGTCTTCACGGATGCCTACCAGGACCGCACTCTCGTGCTGCGTGACCTCGCCTTTCCTGACGTGCTGCGCGAGCTCGCCACACGCGGCATCACCAGTGTGCTCATCGAGGGCGGCAGCGACGTCCTCGGCCAGGCCTTCGCCTCCCGCAGTGTGGATGAGGTCTGCTGGTACATCGCCCCCCGTCTTTGCGGCGGCGGCCTGCCCGTCATCGGCGGTCCCGCCTGGACGCAATCCGTCGCGCTGGAAAACGTCACCCTCCTGCCCATTGGCGACAACCTCTGCCTCACCGGCACCCCGGTCTGGCCTAACATTGAATCCGACAATCCAACCCCATGAGCCGCCCGGCTGTATTCTTTGATCGCGACGGCGTCGTCAATCTCTCCCCAGGTGCCGGTTATGTCCTGCGGTGGGAAGACTTCCATTTTAACCCCGGCATCATTGAGGCGCTGAAACTTTGCCACACTCGTGGTTATGCCACCATCCTCGCCACCAGCCAGCAGGGCGTCGGCAAGGGCCTCATGACCCAGGCCACCCTGGATGACATTCACGCCCGCATGCAGGCGGAGCTGATCACGCACGGTGCCGCCTTTGACGGCATCTACGCCTGCACCTGCCTCTCCAGCGACCCCGACTGCACCTGTCGCAAACCCAGCGCCGAAATGCTGCTCCGCGCCGCCCAGGAACATGACCTCGACCTCGACCTCAGCCTCATGGTTGGAGATGCCGATCGCGACATCCAGATGGGCACCAACGCCGGCATCCCCCTCACCATCCGCATCGAAAGTGAAAACCCCCACCTCATCCCCGCCACCCACACTCTTCCCGATACCACCGGCCTGGCGGAGCTGTTGGAAAGCTGCTTGGCAGAACCCACTAAAAGCGTAGAATAAGCCCATGATCATGACCCTTCCAGACACCCCGGCTCTCCGCGCTTTCAGCGTGGATGACCTGCGCCTGGAACTCGCCTGTGCCCTCTTTCAGCATGGCCGCCTGGGCAAGATCGCCGCGTCAGAACTCGCCGAGGTGGATCTCTTTTCCTTTCAGCAGGCCCTCTATGAACGCGGCATTCCCGCCGCCGATGAAGCCAGCCTTGACCAGGACATCGCAGCCCTTGACCGACTCTTTACGAAGTGATCGTCGTTGCAGACACCTCAGTCATTTTGAATCTCTGCCAGGTAGGTTTGCACCCCCTGCTCAAAGAACTCTTCGACGTCGTTTATGCGCCCATGGAAGTAGCCGAAGAATTTGCCAGAATCACAGCTGCTTATCCATTGTTTGGAGGAGTGAGATTTCCCAATGGATCCAAGTCCTGCAGACCAATCAGTCCCTGGGAAGCCGGGCACCCTGGGCTCAGCTTGACCAGGGCGAAAGTGCCGCAATTGAACTGGCCTTGGAACATCAGGCCGACGCCGTTCTGCTCGACGAGCAGCAGGGCCGGAAAGTCGCCGAAGCTTTGGGCCTCGAAGCTGTGGGCATTCTGGGCATCCTTCTCAGGGCCAAGCAAGCCGGTCATCTGCAACTCCTGCGTCCCGTGCTCGATGACCTTCAAAACCGCAGTCGCTTTTGGCTGTCAGCCAGGACGCGTGAAAAGATTCTTCAATTAGCAGACGAAACATGACTCCCGTCACAATCTACACCGATGGCGCATGCAGCGGCAACCCGGGCCCAGGCGGCTACGGCGTGCTCCTGCAGGCCGGCCAGCACACCAAGGAACTCTCCGAAGGCTACCGTAAGACCACTAACAACCGCATGGAACTGATGGCCCTCATCAAAGGCCTGGAACTGCTGAACCGGCCCTGCACGGTCACGTTGTATTCAGATTCCAAATACGTCGTGGACACCGTTGAAAAAGGCTGGGCCAAGACCTGGAAATCACGCGGCTGGATCAAGGCCGACAAACAACCCGCCGTGAACGCCGACCTCTGGGACCGCGCCCTCAAAGCTCTGGAGAAGCATAAGGTCACCCTCCGCTGGGTCAAAGGCCACGCCTCCAATGCCGGCAACAACCGCTGCGATGAACTCGCCGTGGCAGCGACGCGATCCACACCGCTGCTGGTGGATGAGGGTTATGAACTGGCGAAAGCGAAGCCGGCGTCGTTGCTGTAACATAAACCTTTTTCCGAAATGGATTATTCTCCGCCTTCGGTGTTAAGGTTTCCCTGGGGCAGGGTCTCGCTCGCCGTGGTGTGATTAGCAACCGGGCTCTGGATAACGCTGAAGCTGACGTCCCAAGCCGCCGAATTGAGAAGCTGGGACCTAAAGCCTGAGTCTATCATTTTACAACTTCTGCCAGGGTTGATTTTGTTCTGTGCCGTGATATGTCTGTTTCTTGTGAGAAGCTGGCACCTAGCCATTCTGCTTGGGGCCATGTTCTTGGCCCTTGGGCTTGGCTTTTTGGTATCGTTTGGCAACGCGATGGCTGAAGTTTCGCAAGTGCAGACAAGCCTGAAACAATACCAGCGTATTCGAGAAAAATATTATTCGGGGTCGGGTCTGGACGATCACTTTCCAGAGCAGATTCCGGCGGATGCAAAGAACATTCGTTTTTCGTTCCTCCCTGGTTTTTTAATGGGCGGCTCCCATTTGTATCTCCAGTATGAAACCACCCCCGAAGCCTTGATCAACATTCAAACCTTGGCCGAAAATCAGCGCAATCCTGCGTGCGATCTGGCAGGTCATATTCCTGGCGTGCCAGAGATCAACCAGTTCAACAGGCCTTTTGACCTTGGCTCAAAGCCTCATACTGAAAGGTTAGGCAAAGACTTTGATGTCTATTTTTTTGATAACGACTTTCCTGAGATGCGGAAGGATGAATGGGTTTGGAACCATGGTCAAAGCCATGGAATTGCCATCAATACCCAGAGCAACGAAGTACTTTTCTGGGCGGAGGATTGGTGACCGCGAAGACAAAACAAGGAGTGAGGGCTTCCAACCCTCACAAGCTCATGCATTGTTTCAATTCTTCCACAAGATCCGCGCTGCAAACACGCTGTTATCCGCTCCGAAGGCGTTGTCCGGCGTAACAATGTAGTTCGGGGACATGTTTTGCATCCACTCGGCCACGGTCACCCAGGTTTCGTTTTCGCTGACTTCGGTGATGGCGAAGTTGCCCAGGCGGACGCCGCGCTCGGGTACCAGGATGCGCTCGGTGGCGCGCATGACTTTGAGGGTTTCGGGATTCACCTGGGCCATGACCAGCGGCGCGCGATGGCGGACGATGTGGTCGTTGTTCAAGCCCTTGCGGTTATAGACGAGGTACAATCCTTTGTTATGCGAGATCCAGTGCTGCTGAGTGTTGTAGTTGCCCAGCTCGCTGCCGTCCTCGAACTGCCAGGGCTGGATGGGGCCGAAGTTCAGGCCGTCGTCACTGGTGGCGACATAGGCGGCGGTGTCGTTGCGGAGGGTCAGGTAAAACTTGCCCTGGTAACGGGTGAGGGAGGGTTCATAGACACCGCGCCCGGATTCCAGTTTCAGGTCATTACCCTGGCCCAGATACTTCAGTGTCTTGCCATCAAAGGAGCAGCGCAGCACGGTGACACTGTAGTATTTGTCCCCTTTGCCCTTGAAATAAACGGGCAGCAAAATGTCGCCATTTTCCAGGTCATAACGCTGAACGCAGCCCGCGCCGGAGTTGAAAAACTTGGCCTCATCAGGCATGTCTAGTGTGGCCCAGGAGGACCAAGTGCGGGCCTTCTCATCATAGACGGCATAGGTACTGCTGCGGCGCTGATCGTGCATCACTTTGTCGTTCTGGTAATGCACGGTGTGACCGGTGCCGAGGAGCTTGCCGGTCTTGGCATGCCACTTCGGCGTGAAGTCACAGGCGGCCACGATGATGTCATCCGGCTTGTTGCGGCGGCCCAGGGTTTCATCATGCTGGGTGATCTTGCTCCAGGTTTTGCCCAGGTCATCCGTGCGCACGTCATTGAGGGCAAAGAAGATGTCGCTGCCGGTGAGCAACAGCTTCTGCATGGTCATGACCACCGTTGGCGTGGGGCCGGGAATGGCGCCCGCACGTGCGTGCACCCAGCAAGTCTTGCCATCATAGCCGCTGGTCACGGTCTCCAGTTTCACCTGATAAGGCAGGCCTTTCGGAGGTGGCGGAAGCAGTTGCACATGCTCGCGGATTTCAGGAACTTCACGCACCAGCCCCTCGGCCACCATGCGGGCGATCATACGTGCACCTTCTTTGTTAAAATGGGTGCGGTCGGTTTCGGAGGGGGCATAACGAAGGCCGAATTTCTCCCCCATCTGGATGGCGAAGAGCTTGCTTCGGTGATGCAGGTCAATCACCGGCACGCCGGTCTCCGCACCTACTGCTTTCGTGGCTTCCGCATAGGGTTGAAGCGTGTCCACCAGCTTGCCATTTTCGAACACACGCCGTACCACGGAGGTGACGAGCACCGGCTTCCCACCGACGGCCCGGACTTCACTGATAAACTGGCGCAGGTTGTCGCGATAGTCGCCCTTAGGATCGGTGGCGCGCCGCTCGCCTTTGCCGGGCTGGTCATTGTGGCCAAACTGGATGAGCACATAGTCCGGCTTTTCCGCGATGACCTTGTCCCAATAACCGGCGCTGCGGAAGCTCTTGGAACTGGCCCCGCCTTTGGCATGATTGATGATCGTGGCCTGCGGCATAAACTCCGGCAGCATCTGCCCCCAGCCGGCCAAGTCAGGACGGTCCTTTTTTGTCTGAGCGACGGTGGCCACCGTGGAGTCACCAGCCAGGACAACACGGAGCCCGTTTTGCCCATGGGCCAGGGCACAGGAAACAAGCGACAGGGTGAGGATCAGGAAGCGCATGGGAAATAAAAACGCGGATTAAAGGATGTTGCTCTCAACAACGTTGGTTTCAGCGCATTCTCTGCTGGCCAGACTTGATACTTTCCTCACATGCCTGCCTTTTCCCATCCTACTTTCTGGTTAGTCCTGGTCACGGCATCCGTCTTCGCTGCTGATACCCGCCTGGTCCGCGAGACGGAGGCACTCACGCCTGAGCAGGAGCTGGCCGCTCTGCATGTGCCGGAGGGTTTTGAGATCCAGCTCTTTGCCAGTGAGCCGATGATCAACAAGCCCATCAACATGGCATTCGATGCCAAGGGCCGCCTGTGGGTCAGCTCGACGGTGGAGTATCCTTACAGTGCGGACAAAAGCCGCTGGAGTGATGCCCAGGGCACCCGCGTCAAAGACAGCCGCGATGCCATCAAGATCCTCGAAGACACGGATGGCGATGGCCGCGCTGACAAGGTCACCGACTTCGCCGACGGTCTCAACATCCCCACCGGGGTGGTGCCCTGGCACAAACCGGAGCACAAGGCCGGCTGCATCGCCTGGAGCATCCCCAATATCTGGTACTTCGCGGATACCGACGGCGATGGAAAGGCGGATCTGCGTGAGGTGGTCTTCGGCCCGCTGGGTTATGAAAAGGATACGCACGGCATGTGCAGCAGCTTCCGGTTAGGCCTGGACGGCTGGATCTATGCGACGCACGGCTTTAACAATACCAGCCACTTCAAAGCCAAAGACGGCAGCACCTTGGATCTCCATAGTGGCAATGTTTTCCGCTTCCGGCCGGACGGTTCACGGGTAGAACCCTGGACGCATGGTCAGGTGAATCCCTTCGGCCTGTGCTGGGACCGGTATGGCAATCTCTACAGTGCCGACTGCCACAGTGCACCCATTTACCAGCTCATCCGGGGTGCCCATTATCCCAGCTTTGGCAAACCTCACGACGGCCTCGGCCACGCCCCCGTGATGTGCGAGCACACCCATGGCTCCACCGGCATCTGCGGTATCGCTTATATTGACGGCGGTGTCTGGGGACCGGAATGGGATGACCACATGTTTGTCGGCAATGTCGTGACTTCACGCGTGAACCACGATCACGTCACTTTCACCGGCAGTACTCCCAAAGCGAATGAGGAGCCCGATTTCCTCACCAGCGATGATCCCTGGTTCCGCCCCGTGGACATCCAACTCGGGCCGGACAACGCACTCTACATCGCCGATTTCTACAACCGCATCATCGGCCATTACGAAGTGCCTCTGGATCATCCGGGTCGTGATCGTGAGCGCGGGCGGATCTGGCGGGTGGTGAAGAAAGAGGGCACCGCTGAGAGAAAGGTCACCTCGCTTCCACATGGGAAGGATTGGCGTGAAGCCCTCGCCGCATCCTCTCCTTTTGTTCAACGATCTGCTGTGGCAATACTCCAGGAGAAACCGCTTTTGGAGGCGCTTCCGGTCCTATTGGAAACTCTTCAGGAAGCGCCTTCTGGTGACGTGATGCTGCGCCATGCGCTGAAAGTGGCCATCCGCGACCACCTCAAGCTCGATGGGGCTTTTGACACCGTGACGAATCCAGCGCTAGTGGCAGAGATGGCTCCTGCGGTGACGTCATTCGCCTCAGCGTCTTTCATGCTGGCACGGCTTGAAGAGGGCGCTCCAATCAGGGAAGACACCTTGTCACATATCGCCAGGCATGGAGATGAGGGCGCTCTCGGGCGGCTCATTCGCCTTGCCACAGAAAAGTCCACTCACCAAGTGCAGGCACTCGAAGCCATCTATAACGGCCTGAGCGAACGCGGCGCTCCGGCGAATCCCGCTATGCTTGCCTGGGGACAGGAGCTTGCTGCGAAGCTGCTCGAAGAGATGCAGCGGCAACCTGCGGTCAGTTGGGAGCCGGTGGCCCAGGAAGCACCGCCGCCGGCTTGGTCGCTCGTGACCCGCCCGTGTGCGGATGGCATGGAGGCCCAGGTTTTACAAAGCATGAAGAAAGGGGGCGATGAAGAATCCCGCACGGGCATCCTCATGTCCAAGCCGTTTGCCGCGCCAGATAAGCTCACCTTTTGGATCAACGGTCATCGCGGTTTCGCCAACAAGCCACCTCATGACAAAAACCTGGTTAGGCTGGTGGAGGCTGGATCCGGCACGATGCTCGCCACGGCCTTCCCACCGCGCAGGGACAGTTGCGAGCGCGTGGAATGGGATCTGTCTGCCCATGCAGGCAAGCAGGCGCGGCTCGAAATCGTAGATGGCGATGATGGCCGGTCTTACGCTTGGCTTGGCATCACCCGCATCCAGCCTGCCGTGGTGGCTGTGGAGGACTTTCAGCGAGAAGACCAGGCGCGTACTGCCTTGCGCAGTCTGGCCGCCATGCTCCAGCACACCGCTCCGGCCAGCCTGCGTGAAAAGCTGGCCCATTATCTCCCCGCCCGTCCCGCACCGCCGCCCCTGCCCGTTTCACCGGAGCAACGCCAGCAACTGGATGCGCTCATTGCCGCCCGCAGTGCGGCGTATGCACAGGCCAGCCCGGACCGCGCCGCCGGTGAAAAGGTCTTCACAGCCCATTGCTCAGCCTGCCATCAGATCAGCGGCCAGGGCGGCCTCATCGGTCCTCAACTGGATGGCATCGGTACCCGTGGAGTGGAACGCTTGTGCGAGGACATCCTCGATCCCAACCGCAATGTGGATGCCCACTTCCATCTGCACACGCTCACTCTGAAGGATGGTAGCGCAATGAGCGGCTTCCTCAAAGGCGAGGCCGGTCAGGTCCTCATCCTGGCCGATGCCGCAGGCCAGGAGCACCGCGTCTCCAAGGCCGACCTAACCCAAGATGACGTCATCCCCATGTCCCTCATGCCGCCCGCCTTCGGCCAGATGATCCCGGAGGCGGACTTTGTGAATTTGATCGGCTGGTTGTTGGGGAAATGAGGGCGAATCACAATCGTTGACGTCAATCGCACGTTGATGTATAAATAACATCATGACACGCACCCAAATCCAATTCCCAGATCCGCTTTATCAGCGGCTCAAAGAAATTGCCGAGCGGCAAGATTGGTCCCTTTCCGAAGTTATGAGGAAAGCGGCGGAGCACTTTGTCAGCCGCTTTCCCACAGAGCCAAGAGCCAAACCGGCATGGAGTTTTCCGATCCTGGATTGTGGAGGCGATTTCCTGACAGATCCCGCAGCTCTGCGGCCTGAAGTTGAAGCCATTTTGCAGCGAACAGAAGCATGATACTGTCTGCTGACACCAATCTCTTCCTGTACGCGGCGAACCCCGATTCACCGCATCATGCAGCCGCCCAAGCCTTCTTTGTTGAACAGGCTGCAAAGGGTGAACGCTTCCTGCTATGCGGTCTTGTGTTGGTGGAAATTTATATGCAGCTCCGCAATCCGGCAGTCTTTAGCAAGCCAAAATCTGCCAAGGAGGCAGCCCGTTTTTGTGAGACTTTACAGGCCAACCCATATTGGGAATACGGCGATTATGAACCCGAGGTTGGTAAACCCTTGTGGACTTGGGCCGCCAAGACATCCACCGGTTTTCGCAACATCATTGATGCTCGTCTTGCCCTGACTCTGCGCCACCACGGTGTCACCCACTTTGCGACATCTAACGACAAACATTTCCAATCCTTTGGCTTTGAGAAGGTGTGGAATCCTCTGCGCTAAGCAAAAGAAAAACGAGGACACTTCACATCAAACCTTCTCCTCTTGCAGATACGTCTGGCCTTTGTAAAACAGAGCGACGAAGACAAACAGCACGGTGGTGACGGCCATGCACTGGACGAAGAACCAGTAATAAGCGGAGCCGTTGAGGCTGCTGGCGAGGCCGGTTTTCTCGATGGAGGCATTGACGGCGGAGGTGAAGATGTTACCCAGGAAAACGCTGGAGTAAAACAGGGCCATGATGATGGATTTCAGTCGGGCAGGGGCCTGGGTGTAGCTGAATTCGAGGGCGGTGATGGAGATCATGATCTCGGCGCCGGTGATGAGTACATAGGCGAAGACCTGCCACCAGATGGTCGGCTTTTCGCCAGCAACGATCCAGGTTTCCACCAGCGCGGGGATGACGAAGGAGACGGCGGCGATGGCAAAGCCCAGGCAGATTTTCCGCAGGGGTGTGAGGGTCAAGAAGCGGCCCACAAAGGGATACACGACCAGGGAAAAGAACGGGATCATGAGCATGACCAGCAGGGGATTGACGCTCTGGATCTGGTCTGGCAGGACTTCGACACCGAAAAGGGTGAGGTCCATGCGGGTGGCCTGCGCCACCCAGCGGGAGGCGGTCTGGTCGAACAGGGACCAGAACATGGCGATGAAGAGATAAATCATCATCAGACCGGCGATGGAGCGCAGCACCACGGGACGTTGCAACTCCTGGAGGAACTCACGCGGCTGAGGGGGGATATGGGCAAACTGGTTTCGGCCTAACCAAAAGAGAAATGTGGCAATGAACATCAGCACGCCAGGCACGCCAAAGGCCACATGCGGGCCATGCTCCTTCATCAGCCAGGGGGTGAGCAGGGTGGCGAAGACGGAACCGAAGTTGATGGAAAAGTAGAACCAGTTGTAGATGCGTGGCAGCAGATGAGCGTTGGATTTGCCAAACTGGTCACCGACATGCGAGGCCACGCAGGGCTTGATGCCGCCTGCGCCGATGGCGACGAGTGTGAGGCCCCAGAAGAGGCCGTCGCGTGTGCTGTCCAGGGCAAGCACCAGATGCCCGAGGCAATAGACCAGCGAGAGTGAAATGATGGTCTTGTATTTGCCTAACCAGAGGTCGGCAATAAGGCCGCCTGCAAGCGGAGTGAGGTAAACAGCGGCCATGTAGGCATGGATCCATTTGGAAGCCTCGGCCTCGCTCATCAGGTCCTTGGCACCTTCATGGGTGACGAGGGCGGTGGTCATGAAGACCATGAGGATGGTGCGCATCCCATAGAAGCTGAAGCGCTCCGCCAGCTCGTTGCCGATGATGTAGGGGATGCCGGGTGGCATCGTGGAGGTGGCAACGGGAGCGGTGCGGTAGGCCATGGCGGTATTTGGAATGTTAGCAGGCTTCTTTCCTTTGTGCCCATTTCTTTCCGGCAACGAGGGCGCGGAGGGTTTCATCGAGCCGTCGGGCAATGGTCTCCGGCTGTTTGGCCATGCTGATCCAGACTTTGTACTCGCGCTGGTAGGTGGGCTTGAGCTGGTTGTAAAAGACGGCGGCGGCTTTGTTCTTTTTCAGCGCTGCCGCCAGGACCTCCGGCATGGGCCATTCTTCTCGCGGAGCCTGGGGCGGCTTTGGTTGTGCCGACTGGGCATCCACCCGGACGGCGGCATGGAGGAGTGTGCGCAGCGCTCGCAGGTTGTAGCCTTCTAAGGTGGGCGGCAGATCCATGCTGTGGATGCTGGCGTTCTCCAGTCCGTGATTGAAGAGATGTGCGGGGTCTGGAAGCTCGCTGCCCCGGTAAAAGGTCAGTTGGGCATGGCTCTTGAAGCCGCTGATGCCGCACACCCGTTTGCGCAGGCTGAAGCAGAGCATGTTGGAATTGATGCTCTCCTTCAAGTCCGGCTCCCAGCGGAAGATGAGATTGCGCAGTTCCTCGCACACCGAACGAGAGCCTTCCGGGCAGGTGGCGATCCATTCATCCGGGTCATTCGTGCGGGAGCGGCGGCAGTCCATGGCATCAGGCAAACTTCTGTCAAACCTAGTTGTGTGACAGGACTTTCGTCAAGGCGGCTGCTTTTGTTCTGGGAGAAAGGATCGATTTGGAAAAGGCTCTCCTCATCTTGCGTAATTGCCTGACATTCATCCTGCCGACCATGAAAACCATTGCTTTGTTTCTGCTAGCCACCTCTTCTGCGCTCTGGAGCGCGGAGGTTTTTGAAGCCAACCAGGGCCGTGAAAAGGAGCTCCCGGGAGGCAAGGAGGCCGATGGCATCCGGGGGGATTTTGTGCTGCGCAATGACAAGGTGGAGGCGGTGATCTCCCACAATGGGCCCAATCGCCGGGCGAACATGAGCACTTTTTATGGGGCTGACGGGGCCTCTCCTGGGAGCCTTTATGACCTGACCTTGCGCGGAGCATCCAACGACCAGCTGGTGGCCTACTGCCCAGGGGGGCACGGCCCGGTCTCGTATGTGCGGATCCTGACGGACCAACCGAAAGGAGAGGCGGCGATCGAATCCGTGACCACGGCGGCCAGCAATGGGGGCATTTACAAGCGCAATGAATACCGTGTCAAAGACGGGCAGCAGGGGCTCATTATCACGACGACCTGGCGCAATGAAACCGATGCGGTGCAAAAGGTCCCCTCCAAGTCTGACCTCACCCGCTTTAACTCCACCGGGGAGACGGTGGAAGGCATCTACTGGGCCGATGCCATCAACCCCGCGCACAAGTGCGGCTATGCCCTGGCCACGCTTGAGGTGACCGGTGCAGACAAGGTATCCGGGGACATCCAGATCTCTCCTGGAGCGAGCGTGAGCATCCGGCGCTTTTTCGCAGTCGGCACTTCCCCTGCCCAGGCGGTGGGCGAGGCGCTGGAGGCTAAAGGAAAGAACGTGAGCCAGGTCGCAGGTAGCTTGCAGTCCGGGGGCGCCCCGGTGACAACGGCGACAGTGCATGTGCCGTTTACCAGCAAGCCGGTTCCCGCCTACCCGGATGAAAAGGGGGTCTACCAGTTTAAAATGCCAACCGGCAAGGTTGAACTGAAAGTCACAGATCTGGGGCGGGCGGATACAGTCGTTGAGGTGCACGTGGGGAAGGCCGGGGCAGAGGCTCCTGAAACGCCGCTGCCTGCTGCCGCCCGTATCCGGTTTGAAATCGCTGATGAAGGCGGGGTGTCCTTCCCCTGCAAGGCGCACTTTGAACCGCTGGACAAGGATGCTCCCAAGCTGGACCTGGGGCCCAAAGAACGCGCCCATGGCTGCGTGGACCAGTATCACAGTGAGAAGGGCCAGTTCATCGTGCAGCTGCCGCCGGGCAGGTACCGGGTGGTGGTGGTGCGCGGGCCTGAGTATGGCCACCTCGCTGAAGAAGTGACGGTTCAGCCTAACCAGGAGTCTGTTTTCAAAGGTGTTCTGAAGCGCCTGGTGGATACGAAAGGCTGGATCAGCGCCGACTTCCACAATCATAGCACCCCCAGCGGCGACAATGTCTGCGATACGGATGGACGCCTCATTAACATTGCTGCGGAGCATCTGGAATTTGCGCCTACGACGGAGCATAACCGGTTGTATGACTGGGAACCGGTCATTGAATCCCTCGGGCTGAGTCCGTTCATCAAGACGGTGAAGGGCATGGAGCTGACGGGGGCGGGCCAGCATTTCAATGCCTTTCCCTTTGAACCCGATCCGCTTCTCCAGGATGGTGGGGCACCGGTTTGGAATGACGATCCCCGCGTCAGCGCCCTGACCCTGCGGCGCTGGCAGGGTGAGCAGGACAACCGGTGGATCCAGTTCAACCACCCGAATCTGACGGACATGTTTGTGGACCGTGACAGAGACGACCAAGTGGACGGCGGCTTCATCGGTGTGGGAAGCATGATTGACGGGATGGAGACGCAAAACGGCGCCAGCACAGACATCCTGCATGATGCCCCTTTCAAATTCTCCCGCGCTGCCAACTCGCTCGCCACCAAGGTGATGCTGTGCCGGGAGTTCATGTGGCGGCAGCTTTTGAACCAGGGCCACCGGTTGGTGGCGGTCGGCGTAGCGGATGCCCACACGGTTTATGGCAATGGCGTGGGATGCTGGCGTGTTTACCTGCCCAGCAGCACGGATGATCCGGCAGCCATTGACTGGGCGGAGCTTTCCCCAAAGGCCAAAGCCGGCAACATGATCCTGACCACCGGCCCCTTCCTGGAAGTGGCCACTGCGGATGGCAAGATCGCCGGCAGCGATGTCAGCTCACCTGGCGGTGTGGAGCTGAAAGTGACGGTGCAATGCACCGACTGGCAGGACATCAACCGCGTGCAGGTGCTGGTGAATGGCCGCCTGGAACCGACGCTGAACTTCACCCGTGAATCCCATCCGCAGATGTTCCAGGACGGGGTGGTGAAGTTTGATCAGACCCTGCAGGTGCCGCTGAAAGAGGATGCCCACCTCATCGTGGTGGCGATGCATGAGACGATGACGCTGAAGACCGGCTACGGCACCAGCAGCTACGCGACGATGCGTCCCTGCGCTTACAACAATCCCATTTACGTTGATGTGGACGGTGGCGGTTTCAAGGCCAACGGCGACAACCTGGGGTTCGACCCGCCGACCATGGGATTGACCGTGGACCAGGCGAAGGCCCTGCTGGAGAAAAGGAAATGAATTGGAAGGAGTCTCCCAATGCAGATCCGATCTTTTACCAGCCGATCTTCTTGATCACGGCACGCTTGCGCAGCCCCTCCATCCACTGGTCAATGACGGTCTTGGACTTCTCCGCTGAGATGGCGCGCTCGATCTCGTCGCGCACTTCGCTCATGGGCTTGGAATTGCCGTATTTGATGGCATCGCAGGCGATGATGATGTAGGCGGCTTCGTCATCAATGACCTCGCTGAGGCCACCGGTCTTCAGGTTGAAGGCGACGTTGGCGATGGAAGGTTTCATCTGCTCGCGGGCCATCCAGTCCCACGCGCCACCGTCTTCAGCATGGCTGTCCTGGGAATAAGTCTTGGCGGTGGTGGCAAAGTCGGCGCCCTTCACTAGCTTGCTGCGGATTTCCTGGGCCATCTTTTTCTGGCTCTCAGGTGTGGCCGTGGCCTCGCCGCTGTATTTGGCGATGGTGATGGTGCTGATCTTGATCATGTCCCCGCTGCGCCATTTGGCGATGTTCTTCTTGTAGAAGTCTTCCACTTCCTTGGGTGTGGCAGGTGGCTGCTCGGAAGCCTGCTTGCCCCGCATGGCCTGGACGATCATCATCTTCTCGCGCATGTCGCGGAATTTTTTCAGCGTCATGCCGGACTGGGCCAGCTCTTTGACAAAGGCCTCCCGGTTGCCTTTGAAGCTCTCACGGACGATGCCGTTGATGTCATCATCCACCCACTGGCTCTTGATGGCCGCGCCCATGCGCTTGAACTCAGCCAGCACCAACTCCCGGTCAATAAGGCTGTCCAGTGCGGTCGCACGGAGGTTGGCCAGCTCACGTTGGAGGGCTGTGGGATCGTTTTGATACTGGAAGCGCAGCATCTGCTCCTGGGCATTCACCGCATCACGCACCTCGGATTTGGTGACGACATTACCATTGACGATGGCGGCAATGCCATTGCTGGAGGACTGGGAATACACCGGAGACGCCAGGCAGAATAGGGCGGCAACGAAGAAAAGGGGGCGCGATAAAACGGACATGGCGGGTTTCAGGGGACGGTTAACCATCACGGGCGGGGGTAGCAAGGGCAAAACTAACCTGCTTTGTGACTATGGCAACCTGGCTAACATAGGCTGAATCAGCGGCAATACATGTGAATAATGCGTGCTTCCGCCAGCGCGGCTGAGCTGCTCCGAGATCAGGTCAGCATCCCCAACGACGTCGGCCGGCAGCATTTCTTCATGACTGTGGCCCTCGCAGGAGGCGTGGGTGTGGACAAAGGAGGAGGTTCCTTCCCGGGTGATGGAGACGTCCAGGCAGGGGGCGGTGAGGCGCAGGGATTGCAAAGCGCAACCTTCATTCTTTGCCTCAAGATGAAGGGTCAGGGTGCTGCCGTCCGCCTTGATAAAGACGAGCCCTTTCTGACTTTCATCCAGGGTGGCCCCCAGGCGCTGGGCAATCCAGGCACCCAGCAGCAGGGCGGCGCAGCGCTGACCGGGGGCGTGGGTGATTTCCACTTTTTCCACCCGCGGCAGGTGCTCGCGTGCCTTGAAATCCTGGAAGCTGTTGGCCAGGGCCGTGCGCAGGAAGTGGCTGCGCGTCCAGCTCAGGTCGCGGACATCAAAGCCGGCGGCGGCCTTGGCTTCTATCAGCCCGGCAAACTCGGCGACGGGATCGGTCCAGCGACCACTGTCAATGATAAGAGTACCGATGCGGCTGTAGAATCGCTCTTCAAAATTCTTCGTCAGGTCCCCCTGCCACCAGACGATGAGCGGCAGGTCCGAGTCCAGATGGGCGAAGACGATGTTTTGCACCTGGGCGGCATCGCCCCCTTCCAGGACAAAGGAGATCTGCTCGCTGCAGACCACCTGCTTACCCTGGTAAGGGCGGCAGAGGGCATTGATCCAGGCGCGGGCGCGCTGGGGTTTGACATCCGGCAGGCAGGTGATGAGCAAGGCGCGGCAGGCATTGTCATCAGTGATGCGGGTCAGCTTGTCATTGTTGGCGACAATGGTGTCCGGGTCCTCGCTGTAGATGGCGAAGTTGATGAGCGAGGCGCGGGTCTTGGCCTCATCGCTAGACCACAGCTCCTTGAGCGCGCGGTCAATCTTGGGCAGCTCGACCTCGGTGCCGAGGCTGGAAAGGGTGTCTTCGTTAAGGGGCATGGGATTAAAGGGAGCGTTTGAGTTGATGGCGGATCCACTTCGGATCCCGGCGCTGGTCCATGACGCGGTGGATGATGATGGAGCCGGATTCGACGGTATAATAGATTCCGCAATGAAACTTGCGCACTAGCATGCGATGAAAGCCCGCATTTATGGGATAAATGCCATAGTCAGATTTAAGGCTGCGGATGCTGCTCAAGACAAACTGAAAGAAATAGTCCCCGACGCCTGCTTCCTGGTCTTCATAGAAGTGCCAGCCGTCATCGAGATCATTCTCGGCAGAAGCGAGGACAATGACCTTCATCGGGACTGAAACTTAGCCTTTAGACGAGCTTCAACCACATCAAGATCATCTCCAGTTTCAAGTCCGGCATGATACCGCTGGTTTTGCTCTTTCAGGTCTTTCAAGAGCCACTCGGGAAAAGCGTCTTCCTCCTCATTGGATTCAGCCTCTGGGAAAAGTCGGTCCACTAAAGCGTGCAGCAGTTCTTTCTGTTCTTCAGGAGTGAAGCTGTTTATCATCAATGTCGCATTCATGACGGTAATAGTTCTGCCTGAAGTTCTTTTTTCAGTTGTTCTAGAGTCAGCACTTCTTCCTCGCCCTTCAGCCAGCGTTCCCGGGCTTCCAGAGCCAGTTTCCAGTCTTGTTCTGAAGGTTCAAAGTCCACAGCAGGCTCAAGATCCACATCAGTACCACGGGCTTCTTCACGAAGCACAAATTCGGATGGAGCACTCATGGTATAAGATGGATCAGAATTTGGGAAAAACAACTGTTCTGCCTTCACAGCAGCCGCCATTCGCGGCCGTCCTGGCGGAGGAGGTCGTCGGCTTCTTTAGGGCCCCAGGAGCCGGCAGGGTATTCGCACATGGGGGGCGGGGTGTCTGTTTTGTGCCAGGCGTGCTCGAGTTCATCAATGAACTTCCACGCGCTTTCCACCTCGTCGCGGCGGGCGAAGAGGGTGGCATCGCCGGCCATGGCATCCAACAGCAGGCGCTCATAAGCCTCGGGGCTGGCTTTGCCAAAGCTGCCGCTGTAGCGGAAGTCCATCTTCACCTGCTGCATGGACAGGGCCTGGCCAGGCTGCTTGCACAGGATGCGCAGGGCGATCCCCTCATCCGGCTGGATGCGGATGACGAGGGTGTTTTCGCTGCTGCCTGGGAGGCGGGCGGTGGCGAAGGGCACCTGCGGCGGCTTTTTGAAATGCACGCTGATCTCAGTGGCCTTCTTGGGCAGTTGCTTGCCCACACGGATGTAAAAGGGCACCCCCTGCCAGCGCCAGGTGTCCACAAACAGACGCAGGGCCACATAGGCCTCCGTCTTGGATTCCGGGTTCACCCGGTCCTCCTGCCGGTAGCCGACGCGCGGCGCACCGTCCACGCTGCCGGCGGTGTATTGGGCGCGGATAACGTTGGCCCCCACGGCTTCCGGCCCAACTAATGGACGCAGAGCGCGGATGACCTTCACTTTTTCGTCGCGCACGCTGTCCGCGCTGAGATCGGTCGGCGGCTCCATGGCCACGAGGGAGAGAAGCTGGAAAAGGTGGTTTTGCACCATGTCCCGCAGGGCGCCGGCAGTGTCATAATAGCCGCCACGACCGCCTTCCATGCCCAGGTTTTCTGCGCAGGTGATCTGGATATGGTCAATGTAACGGCTGTTCCAGTTGGGCTCAAAAAGGATGTTGGCAAACCGCAGCACCATGATGTTCTGGGCCGTTTCCTTGCCCAGGTAATGGTCAATGCGGTAGGTGTCCTTTTCCTCAAAGGTGCCCGCCACGGTTTCATTCAGGGCGCGGGCGCTGGCCAGGTCCTTGCCAAACGGCTTCTCACAGACCACCCGGGCCCATTTGCCGCCCACGCCGTGATTCAGTCCAGCATCACGGAGCATCTCCAGGATGGGCTTGAAGGCCTCCGGGGCGGAAGCCAGGTAAAACAGGCGGTTGGCAGGGGCACCGCGCTCTTCGTCGAATTTGTTCAGCAGCTCGGCCAGGGCTTTGTATCCCTCCAGGTCGCCGAATTCGCTCCGGTGATAATGGATGCTTTGGGAAAAGCTGGCCCACAATTCGTCATTGTGGCCGCTGCGGCTGTTTTTGCGGTTGCCCTCCTCCAACTCGGTGCGGAAGACCTCGTCAGATTTGTCACGCCGGGCGAAACCCACCACTTTGAACTGTGGCGGCAGATCCCCCTCCGCAGCGACATTGTAGAGCGCCGGAATGAGCTTGCGGTTGGTCAGATCTCCCGTGGCGCCAAAGATGACCACGGTGCAAGGCTCCGCGCGGTGGCGCTGGAGGAGCGTTTCTTGAAAGGGATTTTCCAGTTCAGGCATGATGAGAATGGGGCATGAAGAGTAGCGCACCCCCCACGACTGGCAACTGGCGATGCAGCCTCCGGGCCAGGACATGGATGAAAAGGGTTCATGGACGGGATGAAACGACTTGCAGCCTGCCGCCAGACACAATTTGAACTTTGGGCTTTCCCCGAGTATGCCCCACAGGGATTTTACGATGCTGCCATGATTCTCGAAACAATGCTTCAGAGGCTCTTCGCCAGTCTCGTCCACGGTCCTTCCATGAACGCCCGGCCCCACCGCTCACGGCAGCGCTGTGACTGGATGGATTTGCTTTCCCTTCAGGGGCTGGAACCTGCCTCAGCGCTCAAGAGTCTTCTGGAAAAAAGGAAGATCGAGTTTCCCGCCAAAGTCCCCGTTTTCTCCAGTCCTGCGTTTCCCGAGGCCGAATGGTCCGACGAACAAAAAAAGGCGCGGGATGCCTTTCAGAAACAAAGCCGGCTGCTGAAAAAGCTGCGGGACATGGCCGATGATGCCATGGAATACATGAACGATCACGGAGAATCCTGCCTGGCGCTGGGTTTTCCGCTCATCTCCATGCCCCCGGCAGCCGATGAAAAATCTATTCGCGGCTCCAGCCGGGTGCTCGCCCCACTTCTGCTGATGCCAGTAAGTCTCCAGGTGCGAACCGGCTCCAGATCTGGTGTGACCCTGGAATGCATGGGAGAAGGGGCGGACCTCCTGGTGGCCAACCCGGCCCTGATCGCCTGGCTGGAACGCCAGACAGGAAAAGCGCTTGGCGATCTGTATCTGGATGATGAAGCGGCTGACCCCTGGCGGGAAGTGGACCAGCTGCTCCAGCAGATCCACAGCCTGCTTGATCTGGACATCCCGACTTCATTTCACTGCGATACTCTGCTTGAGCCGGTGCCTCTTTTGGAAAAGCTGCCCAAAGGCGTCACCATCCTCCCCTCTGCTGTTCTCGGCCTCTTTCCCCTGTCCAATCAGTCTCTGCTGCGAGACACGCGCTGGATGCAGGATAACCAGACCGCATTGCAGGAGCCCGTTTCCGCGTTTCTCAATCCGCAGGTCTTGCATGAAACACCCCCGGACACTGCTCCCGCAGAGCCGTTGGCCATCCAGGGACGGAACTTTGCGCAAGAATGGCTCGTTTCTGCCGCTGACCCCTGCCAGGCGAATGCGGTGCTGGCTTCACGGGAGGCGAGAGCTCTGGTCGTTCATGGACCGCCCGGCACTGGAAAAAGCCAGACGATCACCAATATGGTCGCCGATCACCTGGCGCGGGGTGAGCGGGTGCTCTTTGTCTGCGACAAACGAACGGCCCTGGATGTGGTCAAATACCGCCTGGACGCCGTGGGCCTTGGTGATCTCTGCGGGGTGGTTCATGATCCCAGCAGTGACCGGAAAGACTTCTACATGGGGCTGCGTGGAAAGCTGGAAAACCTGGCTGACCAGCCCGCCCCGAAGGATCCGCGGCCGCAGCTCGAATCGGTAAACAGGCAGCTTTCCGCGCTGCATCAGGAGCTGGAAGGTTACCGGAAAAAAATCCACTTCAGCCCGGACGCCGCTACGCAAAGTTTTCATGATCTGCTGGGAGCCTGGCTGGAACACGCGGCTCAGGAAGGCTTGCCGCCCGCCACGGTCATCCCAGGAGTAACTCCGCAGGACATTCAAGAAGCCTCCACGGCATTGGATGAAATCTGCCGCCGGGCAGAAAAAGCCAGGTATCCCACCAATCCCTTCCGGGATCTTTTGGGCATCGGCCTGACAGAATTTCTCGCCCGTTCTTCAAGTGATCTTCGCACCACCCTGGAGGCACTCCAGTCCGCCGCCGAAAAAGCGGATTCACTCAATCCTGGACCTTTGATGGCGAGCCTGGATGCCAACAAACCTCTCCTCGCCCAGGCCTCTTTACGCGAATCCTCAGCACACCTTCTCCGGGAGCTGGCGGCTGCTGAGGATCTTTCTTTCGCCTGCGCTGCTGCCACGTTACCTGAGGCCCGCCGACAGGAACTGCGCAAGGAATTGTCCGATGTGAAAACCTGGATGGGGTCATGCGCCACCCCACTGGACAGGAGTCTGGTCAGCAGTGCCCGCAGCGCGGGCATTCTGACCCTGACCGTGGTGAACCAGCACCTGGCCGCCCTCAAGGCTTGGGAAGCAGTGGCCGGCACTTTCTTCAAACGTCTCTTGGCCGGTGCGGCCAAGCAGGCTGCCGCCGGGGCGCTGATGCCGCTGGGCTTGGGTGTGGAGACTGGATGGCAGCAGGGAAAGACCTTCTACCAGGGAGTCAAAAGCCGTCTGCTGATTGCTGACTGGCTGGCGCGGATTACGGGTGCGAGCACCATCGTCATGCCGGAGGATAAGGAAATCCAGGCCCTGGTCAGGCAGGCTGAAGCCGCCTGGGAGCTGCAGGCCCTGCTGGTGAACCTGGCTTGTGCGGAGCGTCTGGCGGCCAGCCTGGAAAGCCCTTCTCAATCACAGGCTTTGGCAGAGGCACTGGAAAAAGAAGCCCGCTGGGCTCAGGCGTTGCATCATCTCACCACCTTGGTGTCACAAAGCGGTCTGTTCCGGGAAAGCGCCCCGAAGCACCTTCAAAGTCTCTGGCTCAGCACCGGCATTACCCAGGAAACCACCCGCGCCTGGCTGGCCCATGCCAGCAGCATGGAGGACATGGTGCGCCTGCAGCACACGCTGGCCCAGCTGCCTTCAGCCTTGCAGGACATCACCCAGACTTTCCTCGCCCAGGGGGTTTTGTTTGATGAACTCCTGCCGTCGTTCATGCATCAGGCGGTGGAAAATGTACTGCGGGAGCGCCTGCACAACGATCCGGAACTCGCCGCCATGGATGGTGAACGCATCGAAGCCGCCTTTGATTCATATTTAAAGCTGTCCCAGGAAAAGCTTCATCATGTGGGTGACTACATCCGCTTTTTGTGGCTGAAGCATCAGCGTTCCCGCCTGCTGGCCACCACCGGCTCCCAGTTAAACAAACATGGGGCGGCCCTGCGCCAGCGGCTTTACGTGAAGGGGAAAAAGGCCCTCAAACTGCGGCAGATGCTGGCCACCGGCGCCGATGTGGAAGGCGGAGATCCCCTCTTCGACCTCTGCCCCGTCTGGATGGCCAGTCCGTCCACTGTCGCCCAGATCTTCCCGCGCCAGCCCATCTTTGATGTGGTCATTTTTGACGAGGCCTCCCAGTGCCGTCTCGAAGAAGCTCTGCCGGTACTGTTGCGCGGTCACCGCGTGGTCATCGCCGGTGACCAGAAGCAGCTGCCACCGACCCGTTTCTTTGAGTCTACCCTCGCAGACTCCAGCGACAGCGATGCAGAGACCGCCGAAGAGCTCTTTTACCAGCAGCAACAGGAAGCCGAGGATCTCCTCACAGCCGCGCTGAACCTCGACGTCCGCGAGGCCTACCTGGATGTGCACTACCGCAGCCGCAATGAGGCGCTCATCGGCTTTTCCAATGAGCATTACTACGGTTCGCGCCTGCAGCCCATCCCCGGCCATCCGCGTAACAAAGCCCTTAACACGCCCATCCGGCTGCATCGGGTTAATGGCGTTTATCTGGATCGTGCCAACGTCCAGGAAGCCGAGGCTACGGTGAACCTCATTGCGGAACTGCTGGCCACGCCGCAGCCGCCTTCCATTGGAGTGGCCTGTTTTAATCTCACCCAAAGGGAAGCGATCCATGAGGCCCTCGCCAACCGTGTGACTCAGGATGCTGAATTTGCCCAACGGTATGAAGTGGCCAAGAACCGGAAAGGCCGGGATTCCTTCGAAGGCCTGTTTGTGAAAAATCTCGAAAACGTCCAGGGTGACGAACGGGATGTCATGATCATCTGTACCACCTTCGGCCCTGATCCGAAGGGCAAATTCCGCCGCAACTTTGGCGCGCTCTCCCAACGCGAAGGTGGCCGCAGGCTCAATGTGCTGGTCACCCGTGCCCGTGATGCGGTGCATGTGCTGACCTCCATTCCCACGGCAGAATACACCACGGTGGAGGCCACTCCGCCCGGCCAGCTCCCCAATGGCCGGCTTCAGCTTTACGCTTATCTGCGGTATGCAGAGAAGCTGGCAGAGTTCTTCACGAACTATCAGGAGGAACTGGAAAAGATGCGCCGCGATACGTTGCCCGAGCTTAAAAACTGGGACACTTCCACCCCCTCGCCGCTGGCCACTGCCTTTGGGAAAACTTTGCTGGAAAAGCACCAGACAGGCTCGCATGTCCATTGGGGAAATGAAGGCTTCTGCGTGGATGTGGCCTGCATTCACCCCCTGATGCCTGCCGATGTCACCGTTGGCGTCCTGACGGATTTCACCCGATTTCATAAAACGCCTGACCCCATCGAGTGGGACCTTTTCCGAACGCGCATCCTCCGCGCTCAAGGCTGGGAGCTGCAACGTCTGTGGTCCCCGGTGCTGTTCCGCCGGTCCCAGGAAATGATTCAGCAGGTCAAAAACGAGCATGACCGCTTGTCCCTGCCACCTGATGAAAAACAGGTAGCAGCCATGGTGACCTGAATTTCACCCACCAGGCGCGGTCAGCGGGCGGCCATTGTCATTTGGTCCAAGATTGATGAGGAAGGGGACGGCGGTGCGGGCCCATTCTTCGGGGCTGGGGTAATGGGCGGCTTCATTGCCGAAGCAACTGCGCAGCATTCTTGTATCAATGATGCCGGGGTTCAGCGGGATGATGGCGACTTTGCCGTCGGTCTCCTGCGCAGCGGCCTGGGAGAGGCCTTCGATGGCGTATTTGGTGGCGCAGTAGGGGGCCACGTCGGGAGAGGTGCTGCGGCCCCAGCCGGAAGAGAAATTGGCGATGACGCCGCTGCCGCGTTTCAGCATGGCAGGGAGAAGATACCGCATGACGCTGGCCGGGCCCTTGATGTTGATGTCTATGACGCGGCTGAATTCTTCGGCAGGCACTTCCCACAGCGGTGCGCTGGCATTGACGATGCCGGCGTTGTTCAAGACGAGATCGGGAGTGCCGCAACGGTCAAGCACCTCCTCGCAGAAGGACTTCACCTGGGAGTCATCGGCCACATCACACATCATGAAATGGTGTGGGGCAGGAAACTGGCTTTGCAGATCCGCCACCATGGCGGCATCACGCGCACAGCCGGCGACGGTCCAGCCGCGCTGGATAAACTCAGGGATCATGGCGCGGCCCAGGCCACGGCTGCAGCCGGTGATGAGGACGGTTTTTTTCGCATTCATGGTTTTTCAGGGATGCTATCGGACCATGGATGCGCCAAAATTGGAAAAAGAAAAGCGCGCCCGGCTTTTATGCTGATGCCGTAATGCACATTACCCGAATCCGAATCACTCTCCGCTCATGATGAATGCTCCCATGCCCACCGTTCAGACAACGGCCAACGGCCGCCAGTTCCCGAAGTTCGATCTCTATCGCCTTCTCCACACCGTCTTCCAGCCGACCTTCGGCTGCAAGATCTGTATCCTGATTGACCTGCCAGACCTTGCCGAGGCGAAGGACATGGCCTTCTTGAACAATCCAGTCCGTGCCGTGCAGCGCAATGCCCACAAGCATTTTTATCTGGGCCTGCAAAACGGCGTGATGGAGGAGCTGGCGCTCAAGGGCGGTGAAATGTATGCCTATACACAAACGACCGGCAGCAACCTGGACCTGCCAGATGAATGCGTGGACATGGCTGGCAACAAACTGAGCCTGGAAAAGGATATTTACACGAATTACGACATCATCCTCTGCATCTCCACCTTCTCTGCCACGGCTCCTCTGACGGCCTTTGCCAAGCAGTATGGCTTCCGTGGAGCGACGCTGCATGGTCTCAATGACATCATTTTGAATACCGGCCTGGCGGTGGATTATGACGAAGTGAGCCGCGATGCTGAGAAGCTGCGCCGGGCCATGACGAAGGCGGATTCGGTGGAAATTGACTTCGCTCTGGAAAGCGGAGAGGTGCTGACGGCGAAGCTGGAACTCAGCGGCCAGGAGGCGCAGAAGAGCCACGGCTTGTGCCGGGGTACGACGCCGGATGTGGCCAACCTGCCAGCGGGCGAAGTGTATTTTGTGCCCACCGGCGCGGAAGGTTTCTTCCCAATGAAGTATGAGGACGGCACGCTGGGCAAGCTGACCGTCACCGGCGGCTGCATCATCAAGAGCGAGCTTATCGCCGGCGACCCGGCCACCATTGAAGCGCACAATGCCAAGCTGCTCGACGACCCGATGACCGGGGTTCTTGGCGAGCTGGGTTTTGGCACCCAGGTGCTGCCCGTTTCGGGTGCCGATATCCAGGATGAAAAAGTGCTGGGCACCTGCCATCTGGCCACCGGTCGTGATGATCATTTGGGCGGTCACATCACCCCCGCCCAGTTTAAGCGCCATCAGAATGCCACGCATGATGACATCCTCTTTGCCCCGCACAAGACACCTAACTTTGACATCCGCCAGGTCCGCATGAACCGCGGTGGCCATCAGGAGATCCTCATCGAGCATTTCCAGCCTGCCAGGTACCTGCTGGAGGCACTGGCGGGAGAGTGAGACCAGTGGTCGCAGAACGACTCTGATTGAAATTGTGGAAAAGCCCAGGCTGGCAATCTTTGCGGCCTGGGCTTTTTTGGTTAGGGGCTTTGAAGCTTCCCTATGAATCCATGAGAACAGACCTCAACCATTGGATGAATCTGTGTGCTCATTTCCCCGGTGTCATGCAGATTGCAGAATGGCATGCCCGGCTAATGGCTGCCTATGCGGAACCGCAGCGCGCCTACCACACGCTGCAGCATCTTGAGGAATGCTTGGCCGAATACGACCGGGCCATCCAGACAGGTGAAATCAATAATCCCCTTGAGCTGGAATGCGCCCTGTGGTTTCATGACGCCGTTTATGATCCGCAAGGCAGCGGTAATGAGGAGAAGAGCGCGGAACTGGCGCTCGAGTTTCTGGCTGGTGATGAAGCCTCCCCCAGGGTGACGCAGCTCGTTCTGTTAACCCGCGACCACCGACCTCGCGGGGGTCCTTACGATGCCTGGATGGCCGACATTGACCTGTCCATCTTTGGTCAGGACTTAGCCCGTGTACGTGAATACGAATACCAGATCCGTCAGGAATACTCCTGGGTGGACTGGTCCCTCTATCGTGAGAAACGCCTGGAAATCCTGGCCTCCTTTTTAGCACGCGAGCGTCTTTACCAAACCGCCTTTTTTCACAAGCAGTATGAAGACCGCGCACGCAGCCATCTCCGTGCGCTGATTGCGGAACTGGAAGCTGTGAGGGTGCGTGGATCCGGGATTTAAGTTCAACGGCCTGGGGCACTTTCTGGCCGATGTCTGGAAAAGGCACCGGTGGTGATCAACACAAGACTTGAAGTTTTTGGCCGATCCTGCGTAGAAGTCTGCCATGTCACGAATTCTCAGCACGCTCGGTCTGGCCTTTCTTCTCAGTACTTCCCTTTCCACAGCGGCAGAGCCTGCCAAGGTCCGCCTTTGGCCGGAGGGAGCACCTGGGGCGAAGGGGCAGGAGGACAAGGACCAGCCGTTTGTGTATGTATGGCCCGCAGCGAAGGAGAAGGCCAATGGGGCTGCCTTTGTGGTCTGCCCGGGTGGAGGATATGGTGGGCTGGCGGCGGATCATGAAGGGGTGCAAGTGGCCAAGTGGTTTAATGGACAGGGAGTTTCCGCTTTTGTGTTGCACTATCGGTTAGGCACGCAGGGGTATCATTATCCCATCCAGCTGATGGATGTGCAGCGCGCTATCCGCCATGTGCGGGCGAATGCGGCGCAGTATGGCATTGATCCGGAGCGCATCGGCGTCATCGGTTTTTCTGCCGGCGGTCATCTCAGCTCCATGGCAGCGACGTTGTTCGATGAGAAGCCCGAGGGCATGACGAATGATGCGGTGGACCAGGTGAGCGCACGCCCGGATGTGGCGGCACCGACGTATCCGGTGATCTCGATGATTGATGAGTTCGCGCACTCTGGCTCGCGCAAAAATCTGCTGGGGCCGAATGACAGCGACGAGCTTGCCCGCAAGGTCAGCACACATCTGCGGGTGACACCTCAGACACCGCCGACCTTCCTTTTCCAGACGGATGAGGACACGGTGGTGCCAGCGGAGAATGCGGTCAGTTTTTACCTGGCCTGTCGCAAAAATGGTGTGCCTGCGGAACTGCATTGCTACCAGCCGGGGCCGCATGGCGTGGGTCTGTATCTGGGTGATCCGGTGCTGGGCACCTGGAGCGGTCATCTGCGCGACTGGCTGCGCAATCAGGGTTTCCTAAACCCTGCTGAGCGGGCGGCGGTAAGCGGCAAACTGACGGTCAACGGTACGCCGGTGAGCTGGGGCAATGTGGTCTTCATGCCTGAGGATGCCTCGGCGGCGGTGGCGGCGGTCCGCGTGAGGGGCGGTAACTTTAAGCTGGATGGCAAGAATGGCCCCGTGGTGGGCAAGGTGAAACTGCGCGTAAGTTACAGTGCCGCCGATGTGCCCGGCCTGGAGACGCCAGATGGCACGGCCACTGCCGCTGAGCAGAAGCCTGGCGCGGGCGAGTGGGTGGTGGAGATCAAGCCCGGCGACAACAAACTGGAGCTGAACGTGGAACGGTGAGCCGTCAGACGCCGACCACCTTCAACGCCCACGCAATGAGAGCTGGCGCGGTGATGAGGCTGACGACGGTGGTGGACAGCACGCACTGCACGGCGGTGGGTGCATGGCCTCCATAATGCCGGGCGATCATGATGCTAAAAACGGCACTGGGCATGGCCCCTTGGACAATGAGGATGCGCTTCAGCTCTGTCTCCAGCGGCAGATAATAGGCGGCGGCCAGGAAGGCCAGCGGGATGATGAGCTGACGTAGCACCGGAGCCAGCACGGCAATGGACCAGCGCATTTTTTCCTGACCCCAGATGTCCGCAATGGACGCGCCGATGATCATCACGGCGAGAGGGACGGCGCAGGCGCCCATCATGCCCAGGGTGAGATGGGCCACCTCCGGGATGTAAACATGCAGCCCGGTGAAATTGAGCATCAGGGAACCGAGGATGGTGATGACGGGCGGGTTCAGCGCCAGCTTCCAGGGTGCCTTTCCCAGTCCGGTGAGCAGACCCACGCCCGCGGTCCAGCAGGCCAGTTCCACGCCTAACGTAAAGGTGAACATAACACCCAGCGTGCCTTTTTCAGGAAACAAGGCGGTGACGATGGGGATGGCCACGAAGCCGTAGTTCTGCAAACCGCAGGAGACGGCAAAGGTGCGGCGGCCTTCGTGCCTTCGCAGGCCAATCAATGGCGCGGCGAAGAATGAAAGGGCGATGCCCAGCGACACCAGTCCGAATCCCAGACTGGCGGCAATGAGCACCGGCAGCGGGCTCATCACGGCCTCATTCCCCACCACCCGCTCCAGGATGAGGCAGGGGGTGAGAATGGTGACGGCCAGGCGCATCAGGCCGGCATCCGCCTCCGCAGGCAGGATGCGCAGCTTACGCGCGGCAGCCCCGGTGGCCATCGTGAGGTACACGGGCAGGACCACGGTGAGGATAGTGGCGAAGTCGAGCATGGGAGAGATGCAGCCCGGGAGGATGCATCAGCGGGAAGGTTATTCAGTCTCGGTCAGTTCGAGCCTTGGGAACAAGGGCACGGGTGTGCCGAGCTGATGTCCGTCTTTGAGCATGCCCCACTTAAGATCGCTGAACTGGAAACCTTCCGGCATCTCCCAGCCGATCTGGGCGCGGGCCGTGGCCATGGCGGTGGGCATGACGGGATGCAAAAGCACGCTCACATGCACCCAAGCTTCCGCCAGATGATACAGCACGCTGTCCAGGCGGGCGGCCTGCTCAGGATCTTTAGCCAGGGAGAAGGGCTTGGTGCTGTCCACATAGGCATTGGCCGCGCTGACAATTTTCCATGCAGCGGCGATGCCATCGTGGATGGCCCAGGTGCTCATGTTTTCAAGATAGGCAGGCAGCGCCTCCGCCACCGTCTGGCGCAGGGCGGCGTTTTCCGCATCGTCATAGGCCCCGGGGGTGAGAAGGCCGCTGCGGTATTTTTGCGCCATGTTGATGCTGCGGTTCAGCAGGTTGCCCAGGCCACCGGCCAGCTCCTTGTTATAGGACATGATGATGCGCCCTTCGCTGAAGTCGCTGTCGTAACCGGTGGCGATGTCGCGGGAGAGGTAATAGCGCAAACCGTCGGGCGTGAAGGTGGCGGCGAGCACGTTGGGATCAATGACGTTGCCCAGGCTCTTGCTCATCTTGGCCCCCTTCACATTCCACCAGCCGTGGACGATGAGGCGTGGGATCTGGTCATCGCTGAAGCCCAGCGCATGCAGCATGATGGGCCAGTAAACAGCATGGGCAGGGACGAGGATGTCCTTGCCGATGACGTGCGCTTCCGAAGGCCATAGCTGGCTGAAATCCGGCAGGCCGGCGTCCTCATTGCCGCTTTCAGCCGCCAGATACCCAGCAAAGCTGATGTAGTTCGTCAGGGCATCAAACCAGACGTAGTTCACAAAACGCTCATCAAACGGCAGCGGGATGCCCCAGCTCAGACGCTCCACGGGGCGGCTGATGCAGAGATCCTGGGGAGTGCCCTCCAGGGCATTCAGCACATCATTGGCGCGGTGGGCGGGAAAGATGAAATCTGGGTGGCTTTTGATGTAGCCCTTCAGCCATTCCACGTGATCGCTGAGACGGAAGTACCAGTTCTCTTCTTCGAGCTCCTGCACCTCGCCCCACTCCTCGCCAAAGTTGCCGTCCGGACCACGCTCCTTGTCTGTGAGAAACTGCTCCTGACGCAGGCTGTAAAAGCCGGTGTAACCTTGTTTATAAAGCTGGCCGGCATCGTGCAGCTTTTGCAGAATGGTCTGGACCACGCGCTTGTGCACCGGGTCGGTGGTGGCGGCCCAACCGTCGTAGCGCACGTTCAGCTTGTCCCAGAGCGAGACAAAATGCTGCGTGACGCCGTCCACAAAATCCTGTGGCGACTGGCCGGCTTTTTCGGCGCTCTTTTGCACCTTCTGGCCATGCTGATCCACGCCGGTGAGGAAGTACACCTCCCGGCCGTTCAGCCGCTGGAAACGCGCCATCACATCCGCCAGTACCTTTTCATAGGCATGGCCGATGTGCGGCGGCGCGTTGGTGTAGTCAATGGCGGTGGTGATATAGTAAGGCTTCACAATCGGAAAAAAGAGAACCGCAGTGATACGCCGTGCCTGGGCCGAGGGCAAGCGGGTGTGATGGCCAGTTCCGATCTTCCCGTGACACGCGCATCACATGAAAACGTAAACTCCCTTGCACTCCGCCGCACAGCCCCTACCATCAATGCCCCCTTTTTATCTCTTCAATGGAACAACCTATCCCTGGACAACGCTGGGTAAGCGACAGTGAACCTGAACTTGGCCTCGGTGTGGTCATGAAGGCCGAGTTCGGCCGTGTGGAAATCTTTTTCCCTGCCGCTGGCGAGCACCGCCAGTATGCCACGAAAACCGCCCCACTGCGCCGGGTGCACTTCATGGCCGGTGACACGGTCACCACCCACGATGGCAAATCCCTGGAAGTGGAGTCGGTGGAGGACCGCAAAGGGATGCTCTATTACATCGGCACAGACCGCGAGGTGAGTGAGGCGGAGCTTTCAGACACCATCAGTTTCAGCAAGCCGGAAGATCGCCTGATGGCTGGCCAGATTGATGAACTGCTGGCCTTTGATGTCCGCGTGGAGGCGCTGAGGCGTCGTGCTGAAATGCGCCAGTCGCCCGTGCGCGGGTTCAGCGGCGGGCGGGTGGACCTGCTGGCGCACCAGATGTACATCGCCAGCGAGGTGGCCGGACGGCTCGTGCCCCGCGTGCTGCTGGCGGATGAAGTGGGTCTGGGCAAGACCATCGAGGCCAGCCTCATCCTGCATCGTTTACATCTCACGGGACGTGCGGAGCGCGTGCTCATCCTGGTGCCTGAGCCGCTGGTGCATCAGTGGTTTGTGGAGCTTTACCGCCGGTTCCATCTCACTTTTTCCATCTACGATGAGGACCGCTGTGATGTCCTGGAGACCGAGGAAGAAGGCATCAATCCTTTCCTGGAAAGCCAGCTCATTCTTTGCAGCACTAGCTTCCTCGCTGGCTCGCCTAACCGAGCCCAGCAGGCTTCCGAGGCGGGTTGGGATTTGCTGATCGTGGATGAGGCCCACCACCTGGAGTGGAGCCCAGAAACCGTCAGTCCCTCCTACACCTTGGTGGAAAACCTGGCCTCCAAAATCCCCGGTTTGCTCCTGCTCACCGCTACGCCGCAGCAGCTCGGGCCGGAAGGTCACTTCGCCCGTCTGCGCCTGCTGGACCCGAACCGCTATGCCGATCTGGGCCAGTTCCTGGCAGAATCGGAGCACTATGAAGAAGTGGCCAAGGCCATGGACCGCCTGGCTTCTGGCAAGAATCTCACGGCGGCAGATGAAAAGCTGTTCATCAAAAAATCCCCGCATCTCAAGGAGCACCTCGCCGCCATGAAGGCCGGAGGTGAAGGTGAACGCGAGAAATTGATCTCCTCGTTGCTGGATGAATTCGGCACCGGCCGTGTGATGTTCCGCAACACCCGCGCCGCCCTCACCGGGTTCCCTGAGCGCTCCGCCAAACTGGTGCCCCTGGCCGGAGGCGACGAACCCCTGGGAGCCAAGGTCAAGTGGCTGGCCAAGCTGCTCAAAGAACTGGGCGAAGAAAAAGTGCTGCTTATCTGCCGGACGAAAAAGCTCGCCGAGCAGGTTAACGAGATGCTCCTGCATGAGATCAACGTCAACTCCGCCCTCTTCCACGAAGGCCTGACGATGCTTCAACGCGACCGCCAGGCCGCCTACTTTGCTGAAGAAGAAGGTGCCCGCATCCTGCTGTGCTCGGAGATCGGCAGTGAAGGACGTAACTTCCAGTTCGCCCATCATCTGGTGCTGTTTGACCTGCCGGAAGATCCGGAGCTGCTGGAGCAGCGCATTGGCCGACTGGACCGCATCGGCCAGACGAGCACCATTCATATCCATGTGCCCTTTATCAAAGGGAGCGCTGAAGAAGTGCTGGCCCGCTGGTATCATGAAGGTCTGGAGGCCTTCCAACAGAACCTCCATGGCGCCACGGAAATCGTCCAGGCGCTGAAGGAGGAACTGGCCCCGCTGATGGAATCCATGAAGGCGGCACCGCTGAAGGCCTTCATCAAAAAATCCCAGGCCCAGCGCAAGCTTGTCACCGCTAAACTGGAGCGCGGACATGACCGCCTCCTGGAACTAAACTCTTGCAAACCTGAGCAGGCGGAGACCGTCATTGAAGCCATCCGCGCCCAGGATGCCGATACCGAATTCGAGGAGTTTTTCATCCGTCTCGTGGACCACTTCGGCCTGCATGTGGAGGAGCATGGCAACCGCAGTTATGTGCTGATGCCCGCCCACCTCACCACCGACAAATTCCCTGCCCTTCCAGATGAAGGACTGCTGGCCAGCTTCGACCGCACCCGTGCTCTCTCCCGCGAAAACATGGCCTTCCTTACACCCGACCACCCGCTGGTTCGCGGCGCGTTGGATCTTTTGTTAGGCGCAGAAAGCGGCAATAGCAGCTTCGGCCTGTGGCGCAGCTCCGGTGCCGAGGGCCTCGTTTTGGAGACCCATTTCGTTGTCGAGTGCATTGCCCCCGCCGCCCTGCATGTGGACCGTTTCCTCTCCGCGACGCCCATTCGTATCATCGTGGACCATACCAACAAGGACCGCCGCGATGACGCCGGCTACCTGCATGCGAAGATCGAAAAAGGCAGCCCCACCCGCCTGCTGGAAAACGCCGGCATCAAAAGGAAAATCTTCCCCGCGATGCTCGGTAAATCCCGCAAGCTGGCCGAGGCCGAAATGAAGAAGCTCGTCACCGAGGCCACCCAGACCATGAAGGACCGCCTCCAGGCCGAAGTGGACCGCCTCGAAGACCTGCGCCAGATCAACGACCACGTCCGCCCGGAGGAAATCGAAGCCGCCAAAGCCCAGATCACCGCCCTGGAGGAAGCCATCGGATCCGCCCGTGTGAGATTGGATGCGCTGAGACTGGTGCTGCAGAGCACGTGATCCTGGAGCGCCGACGGTTCGTCGGCAAAAACACCCATTCAGACAGCAGGCAAGCTCATCATTCGATGGCCAGCAACGACGCTTGCCAATCTGGCTCCATAGCCTCAACAGTGCAGGGTCCATGAAAAACTCACGCTTCACCTCCTTCTTCGCAGGTTTTTTCTCACTCGCCGCCATCGTTATGGCAACCCCTGCCGCGCTCTCCCAAGACATCGCGCCGAAGATCGAGTATCAGCTTGATGTCGGCCTCCCATATCAGTCAGAGGAGGTCATCGCAGGCTCCGAATATGCGAAGACCCAATGCCTTGTGGATCTCTACCGCCCCATCGGCGTGAAGGACTTTCCGACTGTCGTCTATTACCACGGCGGTGGCCTCAGAAACGGCAAACGCGCCATCCCCTCGGAGCTTAAAAATCGTGGCTGGGCGGTTGTGGGCGTCGGTTATCGTCTGCACCCGAAAGTGCAGCATCCGGTGTATATCGAGGATGCCGCAGCGGCCCTGGCCTGGACCTTCAAGAACATTGCCTCGCATGGGGGTGATCCCACGAAGATCTTCGTCACCGGCATCTCCGCCGGCGGTTATCTCACCTCCATGGTTGGCCTGGACAAAAGCTATCTGGCCAAACATGACATTGATGCAGACCACATCGCCGCCCTCATCCCTGTCACCGGCCAGATGATCACCCACCAGACCGTGCGTGTGGAGCAGGGCATCGAGCCCAGCCGTTACCGGCCCACCATTGACCGCTTCGGCCCGCTGTATCATGTGCGCAAAGACGCACCGCCTACCTATTGCATCACTGGCGGCTGGGGCACCGACATGCTTATGCGTGCGGAGGAAAATCTCTACTTTGTCTCCATGATGAAGCTCGTCGGCCACACCCAGATTGAGCACGTCGTCATCGAAGGCGCCGACCATGCCCGCTGCGGCAAGGAATGCTGGCCGCATGTCATCGGCTTTGTGGAAAAGACGCTGGCCGACCTCAAAAAGCCCTGAGGCCAGCCTGCTTCGACTTTATGCGCGCTCTTCAGCCCATTGGAAAGAGCCGGAATGAACGAAGCCTTAACAGCACTTTTCATTCATCTCTGCGTGCCGTTGGCGGGGATGCTGGTTTACAGCCTACTTTGCCGGAAGATCCTTCAACAAGGGGCTTCACCTGTCTTTCTCGGTCAGCTTTTCCTTATCTTTATTTGTTGGGGCGGATTGTTGATGGTGACGCTGACCTCCCTGTTTTGGCAGTGGTCCGGCATGGCCTCACTGGGCTTCGGTTTTTTGCTGTTCATTGCACCCTTTCTCATGGGAGGCGTGGGGGTCTGTCTTGCCAGGCTTTCGCAGCCAAGCACCTCACAGCGCTGGGCCATGAGGGCATTCTTAGGCTACTTCGGGGCTGTGGCACTGCTCATTGCAGTTGCCACTGTTTCCCGGTGAGCCTTGATACGGGAACCGGTTCACTTCATCACCGTCTCCGCCAATATGTTGCGGATGCTGTTCCTCTCCGATTCACCCAGATAATCATACCGCCCACTGACATCCTCCCCTTTCAAGACCGCCTCCAGGCGCGTCAGCACGGCCTGTTTGAGTGCGGGTTGCATTTCGGCAAAGGTGCGGCTGTGGATCATGTAGCTACAGCGGTATTTGAACACGCGGTTGAGGAGCTGGAAGTCCTTCAAAGAACGGCCTTCGCTGTTGCGGCGGGCGTTTTTGACAAAGGCGTTTTGATACGCTTCGTCGCCCTCAATGCCGCCATCGGGCAGCGGGGCTTCGTCTTTGAAAAGCAGCGCATCCAGCACGTCTTCCGCGCAGTGGCCGATGATGCGCAGGGCGGTCCCGGCCGGTTCATGCTGCACGGGCTCGCCTAACTCTTTTTGCAATGACGTCTGCATGTGCACGGCACGCAGGGCACTGTGATGGGCCTTGGTGAGGATGTTTTGGACGGAGGTCTGGTGCTCCAGCACCATGAGTGCCACGATGTCGCTGCTGGTGCGCGGATAGGGGCGTGTATCAAAGAGACCGGTCAGGTCCATGATGTTGGCCCCATCCTCCACGGGCATGTCACAGGTGTTGTCGTCATTTTCCACGGCGATGACATTGCCGCGATGCAATGCGCTGCCGTGAGTGCCGGTGACGTACCAGCCGCCCCATCGATCGCTAAACGGTGTGGTGCTGTCCACGACGGTGCTGCCCTGGCTGAGGATGGGATGGCCGCTGGCGCTGGGAAAAACCGAGCGCACCAGCACGCCCGGCACACCGGGAGTAAAGGGGCCGCCGTGGCAGCTCAGGCAGCTTTGATCCCGCTCAAACTTGAGCGGTTCCTTTCGGTCCCCATGAGGCTCCAGCAGGTAAAAAATCGGGCCGAGGCGGGGGTCCACGGTGGCGACTTCGATGCTGCCGCCAAGCGTGTAGCCCAGGTACGTTTCATCGCCAAAATAGATCACCCTGGGTGTCTGCGGCGTGATGCGCTCATTCTGCTTGCTGGTCTTGGAAAAGACCAGGACCTGGGATTCCTCCGGGATGTCGAAATGCTTCAGGAGATCTTTCAGGACACTCCAGGCATCCTGCCGGTTCAGCGTCACCTGGCCCGCCTGCATCTTTTGCATCAGAGCCTGAACGGCATCCTTCGGCTGGCTTTGGGAATAAAAAATCGGTGCCAGTTCATACTCGTCCTCGGCCACGCAAAGCCGTGGCAGGAGGAGGAAGAGGCAAAACAAAAGGCGCATGGGGGGAAGAGAGAATACGCTCCTCACCGTCATACTCTTCACTCCAGGATTGTTCCGTACCCCGCCAGCATTGTCCCGCTCAAAGGGCGGCACGCAGGATGGTCAGCAGCTCTTCCTGGCTCAGCGGCACAGGATTTCCCTTCATGCTGCTGGCCTTGGCGGCCTTGGTGGCGATGTCCTCCAGGTCGGCTTCCACGATGCCATGACGGCCCAGGCGGGAGATTTGCAGCCGCTGGGCCAGTGCCTCCAGGAATGTGACGGCCTCCTCCGGCGTTCCCTTTTCCTCTGGCAGGAGCAGACGGGAGGCGGCTTCAAAGCGGGCCTTTGTTTCCGCGCTGCCCACTTTCTGGATGGCGGCCCAGTTCACTTTCCAAACCGGGGCCAACAGAGTTGCGCAGACCGCCCCATGGGGAGCCTTGTAGCTGCCACCGATGGGTGCGGCAAAGCCATGCACCGCCCCCAGACCGGCATTGGCTAGGGCCATGCCGCTGAACAGGGCCGCCAGGGCCAGATCCTCCCGCGCCTCCAGATTCCGGCCGTTATTGACCGCTTTTTCCAGGGATCTCACAGCCCGCCGGATGCCTTCCACACACAGAGCATCCGTCAGCGGTTGCGCCCGGCAGGAAACATAGGCCTCCAGGCATTGCGTCAGCGCATCCATGCCAGCGGCCGCAGTGATGGCCGCCGGACAGTCGCGGGCGAGTTCTGGGTCAATCACCGCCACCGTAGGCAGCATGGAAGGATGCCGCAGGCTGGCTTTGACGCCATTTTCGGGACTCACCAGCACGGCATTGCGCGTCACCTCTGCTCCCGTTCCTGCCGTGGTGGGCACGGCGATGAAAGTCAGGGATTTTTCATCCAGCGGGTTCCCTGCACCTACCACCTCCAGATAATGCAGCAAATCCCGCGGCTGCCGGGTCATGGCCGCGATGGCCTTGCCCGCATCCACCGCACTGCCGCCACCCAGCCCAATGACCACCTCGATTCCCCTTCTCAGGGCCAGCGCTGCTCCGCGCCGGACATCGTCCACCGTTGGTTCCGTAGCGATGGGAAAAGTGGTGATCTCCAGGCCTGCCGCCTCCATCTTGGATAAAACCGGATACAGCCGGGAAGGGTCGCGCCCGGTGACCACCAGCACTTTTTTCCCCAGTTCCCGGGTCAGGGCAGGCAGCTGGGCAGCGGTGCCGCGTCCAAAGAGAATGCGGGTGGCGGTGGCAAATTCGAAGGTCATGAGGCTACTTTCTGTGGTGGGATGAAAAACTGCAATCAGCGAAGTCTTTGCCCTGACTGAATCCAATCTTTCACACAAACGTCCTTTCACTGGCGGTCTGGCATTGTAGCAGCTAGATTTAAGGCCCCGCTGCACGGCGGGCAAACGAACACTATGTGCGGAATTGTAGGCTACATTGGCAAGCGGCAGGCCAGCCCGATCCTTCTGGATGGGCTGCGCAGGCTGGAATATCGCGGTTATGACTCGGCAGGCATCGCCCTGCTCAACGGCAGCGACAGCGTCAACATCATCAAGCGCGCGGGGAGGATAGAAAATCTCCGCCAGGCTGTGGCCGACCTTGCCCCGACGGGGGAAACCGGCATCTCCCACACCCGCTGGGCCACCCATGGTGCTGCCACAGATGAGAATGCCCACCCGCATCGTGATCAAAGCGGCAAGCTCGTTCTCGTCCACAACGGCGTCATTGAAAACTACCAGACGCTGCGGGATCAATTGCTGGCCCAAGGTGATACTTTTGAATCACAGACCGATACCGAGGTGCTGGCCCATTTAGTCGGGCGCTACTTCGATGCCAGCGATGAAAAAGACGGTGCCGCACGTCTTCGCTTGGCCCTGCAGGCTGCCCTGGCCAAGGTCAAAGGCACCTATGGCATCGCCGCCATGCATGCCAGCGTTCCCGGTGTCATCGTCGGCGCCCGTCTGGGCAGCCCGCTCGTCGTCGGACTGGGGGATGGTGAGCATTTCCTAGCCAGCGATGTCTCCGCCATCGTCGCTCATACCCGCGATGTCGTTTATCTGAATGACCATGACATCGTCAGCCTCACTGAGGCCCGTTATGACGTCACTTCCATGGATGGCGGCATTGCCCAGGTCAAAGTTAGCCGGGTAGAGTTCACTGCGGATGATGCCGAAAAGGGCGAGTACCCGCATTTTATGCTCAAGGAGATCTTTGAGCAGCCCAACTCCCTGCGCAATGCCATGCGCGGCCGCCTTTTGCGCGATGACGGCGTCGCAATCCTGGGCGGCCTGAACATGACGCCCCAGGAGCTGCGTGGCATTGACCGCATCATCCTTAGCGGCTGCGGCACGGCCTTCCATGCCGCCATGGTGGGTGAATACGTCATCGAAACCCTGGCCCGCGTCCCTACGGAGGTGGAAATCGCCAGCGAGTTCCGCTATCGCAACGTCCCGGCGGATAAAAACACCCTCCAGTTCGTCCTCAGCCAGAGTGGCGAGACCATTGACACCCTGGCCGCCATGCGGGAAGCACGCCGTAAGGGCATCAAATGCCTCGGCATCGTCAACAGCGTCGGCAGCACCATCGCCCGCGAGAGCGACGGCGGCTGCTACATCCATGCCGGACCTGAGATCGGTGTGGCCGCGACGAAGACCTTCACCTCCCAAGTGATGATCATGACGCTCCTGGGCATGCTCTTTGGCCGCATTCATCACCTCTCCAGCGCCGACGGCATGGAGATGATTGACGAGCTGGAAGCCATCCCGGACAAGATCGCCAGCATCCTCACCCAGACGGACCGCATCAAGGCCATCGCTGAAAAGCACGCCCATGCCGAGGGCATGCTCTTCATGGGCCGCCAGGCCAACTACCCCGTCGCGCTGGAAGGCGCGCTGAAGATGAAGGAAATCAGTTACATCTACGCCAGCGGTCACCCCAGCGCCGAGCTGAAGCACGGCGTCATCGCCCTGGTCAAGCCGGACATGCCCTCCGTTTTCATTGCTCCCGACGATGCCGTTTTTGACAAAAACGTCAGCAATATCGAGGAAGTGCTCGCCCGCAAAGGCCCCGTCATCTGCGTGACCACTGAGGGCCGCACCGAGCTGGAACGCCTGACGGAAGACGTCATTTACATCCCCGACTGCCCCTCCTACCTCAGCCCCCTGCTCACCGTCATCCCGCTGCAACTCCTGTCCTACTACACCGCCGTGGCCCGTGGCTGCGATGTGGACAAGCCGCGCAACCTGGCGAAAAGCGTGACGGTGGAGTGATTCGCGGCTCCGTTTTATGCTGCTGGCAGACACATGGGTTTGTCAGCAGCAAACAGACCTCCCCAGGCATCCTTTTGTGCCCCTCTTGCACTCGGATGTGCGGTGGACAAAATCCAAAAGCTGTCACACAAGTGACCAGGAGAGATTAATTTGGATGCTGAAAAAAGTCCGGTTCATTGAACACCGTGCTCCAAACCAGCATCTAAAACCTTTCCAACCAAACCCACCGTGTCCAAGTTTCTGAACGTGCTCTATCTCAGCATGGCGCTCGTCGTCGTGATGACAAATCACGGTCGGAGCCAGGAAACATCCCAGTCCAATTCCATTGCCGCCAGTGCGGGCACGTTTGTGGCCCAGGTCATTTTTTGGACGGAGGACCAGACCCCGGCCGACTTCCTGGAAATGGCCGGGCAGCATACCAAGGCGCGCTGGCGCACGATGTACCGTCCTCAGCCCCCCTCCCCCACGGCGGACCGTAACAAGGCCGCCTTCACCCTCGGCAGCTTGATTGGAGAAACCTTCCTCATCTGGGAGGCCGGGGATTCCCAGCAGTTCCGCAATAACAACCAGGACATCGTCACCTACTGCCGCATGCTCGGCCTTGGGGAAAAAATGAAACCCCGCCTCATGGCCCAGGCCAAAATGGCAGAAATGGACGACTGGAAAAACCTTCGCCAGGAGATTGTGGACGGCCACCAGGAGCTCATGCGCCTCCTGCGTGAGCAGATGGATGACGATCTGGCCATCCTGGTAGACATCGGAGCCTGGATGCGCTCCCTGGAGATCGTCTCAAAGCTCGTCGTCGAAATCCCGGATGTGGACAAGCGCCCTCTTTGCATCGGCTCCCCTGCCCTCCTGGCCGAGCTGCGCCAGGACTTCGCCACCCTTGGCGAGGTCACCCGCCGCTCACTCCTCGTTCAGCCCGTCATCAGCGTGCTGACCGAGCTGGAAAAAGTCTGGAACGACACCAACACCGGCCCTCCCACCCAGTCCATGGTCGCCCGCACCCATGAGCAACTGCGTGATGTCATGGCGGAGCTGACGCTGAAGTAGGCACCCACGGGTAATCACCCATCGGCCAGTGAAGCCAAAGGCTCGACTTTAATGTGCTCCGCAAGCGGATAGGACTTGGAACCCGGATAAATCACACGCAATTCATCCAGCTTGAGATCTTCAATGGCGATTTTCATGGAGGGGGTTAATTTGGGTGCGTCCTGACGCTTGCACTCAATTCCTATGCGTTTGCCGTCTTTGAAGAGCAAAAGGTCCAACTCTGCCCCGCCGTGAGTGGCCCAAAAATACGCTTGGTCGGGTTCAAAGTGGCGGATGGATTCCTCAATGGCATAGCCCTCCCAGGAGGCTCCGAGTTTGGGATGGGTGAACAGGTCAGCCTCTGTGCGAATACCGGCCAGGGTATGAAAAATGCCACTGTCACGAAAATAAACCTTCGGAGCTTTGACCTGCCGTTTGCCGAGGTTTTCATGCCAGGGCTGGAGCTGGCGGATCATGAAGGTGCTGGTCAGGACATCCAGATAACGTTTGGTGGTGACAGCAGTCACATTCATGGAACCCGCTATTTCTGAAGCATTCCAGATCTGGCCGTGATAATGGGCCAGCATGGTCCAAAAGCGGTTCATCGTGACAGAGGAGACGCCCACGCCAAAGCTGGGCAGGTCACGTTCCAGAAAAGTCGCGATGAAGTTTCTCCGCCAGGCAAAGCTGTCCTTCTCATTTTCGGCCAGGAACGAAAGCGGAAACCCACCGCGCAACCAGTGCAGAGGGGAACGCTCAGCCCCCACTTCCTTCAGTTTGAATCCGGTAAGTTCAATCGTCTCCATCCGGCCTGCCAAGGATTCAGAGGACTGGCGCAGAAGTTCGGGTGAAGCACTGCCCAGAATCAGGAATCTGGCAGGGTTGGGTTTGCGGTCAGCCAGCACCCGGAGAATGGGGAAAAGCTCTGGTCTGCGCTGGATTTCATCAATGACCACCAGATCTTGCAGAGGCTCCAGTGCTGTCTTGGGTTCATCCAGCCGGGCAAGGCTGACAGGATCTTCCAGATCAAAATAATTGGCGGAATCAGGGGAAAGGAATTCCTGGGCGAGGGTGGTTTTGCCACATTGGCGTGGACCAATCAGGGCCACAATCCGGCTTCTGCGGAGGGCGTCTGAGATGGATTCCTTGATTGAACTGCGTTCAAGCATTCCTCATTCTACCATGAAAATCCAACACTTGAAGTTTAATTTTCAAGGTCTTATCCGATTATTGAACTTAAGATCTGCATTTTGAAGGACCCTGAAGTTGACAAGGCAAGCATCTGCCCGCCTCGCTCTGCGCATCGTCCGGCAGCCCGGTTCATTCGTTACCTTACTCCCCATGTTTCCCGCCGACCGCATCGCCCATATCCGCCAGAGCTTTCCTGAGGAGGGTCTTTTTCGTGACAAGGAATGGGTCATGTCGCCGGAGGCTTTCCACCTGGATGCGGAGACGGTGCAGTTGATCCAGGATCTGGGGCCTGCCCTGCGGGCCTTCCAGCGGGCCTGCAACCAGCTCTATTTTGACAGCCTGGAAAACCCGGACATCGCTTGGGTGGCCAGGCTCATGGACCAGGGCAAGCCGGACTCCATCATCGCCCTGGGGCGGCAGGCCCGGTGGCGGGAGGACCTGCCCGGTGTGCTGCGGCCTGACCTGGTGCTGACGGAGGACGGCGTGTGCATTTCCGAACTGGATTCCCTGCCCGGCGGCATCGGCCTCACTGGCTGGCTGAATGAAACCTACGCCGCCCTGGACCAGCCCGTCATCGGCGGGAGCACCGGTCTGCTGGATGCCTTCGCTGCCGCTTTTCCGCATGAGGACATCCTCATTTCCAAAGAATCCGGCGATTATCAGCCGGAGATGGAATGGCTCATCGGCAGGCTGAACGCGCGCTCGGGCGGCTTCCCGCGCAGCGTCATGAACCCCTGGAACCTCACCCCCCGTGAGGTGGCCGGCTCCAGCATCTACCGCTTCTTTGAGCTATTCGACCTCGATAACGTGGACCTCGCTGCTGAGATGCTGAAAATGGCGCAGGAGGGCGAGTTGCAGTTCACTCCGCCGCTGAAAGCCTTCCTGGAGGAAAAGCTCTGGCTCGTCCTGTTCTGGTCGCCGCAGCTTCAGGACTGGTGGCGCACAGCCTTGGGTGAAGAGCACTTCGCCCTTTTGCAAAAATGCATCCCTCAGGGCTGGGTCGTGGACCCGGTGGCGCTGCCGCCCTTCGCCGTGTATCCGGGCCTCAACATCCAGTCCTGGCAGGAGGCCAAAAAATTCGGCGGCAAGCAACGTGAACTGGTGCTCAAAATCAGCGGCTTCTCCGAGGTCGGCTGGGGCTCACGTAGCGTCTCCATCGGTCATGACCTCTCGCAGGAGCAGTGGTCCGCCGCCCTGGATGAAGCCCTGGCCAGCTTCCCCACCAATCCCTATGTCATGCAGCGATTTCACCGCGCCAAAGTGGTCAACCATCCCGCCTGGGATGAGGCCCGCCAGGAGACCGCCAACATGAAATCCCGCGTCCGCCTCTGCCCCTATTACTTCGTCCCCAAAGGCACCGAGGAAACCCGCCTCGGCGGTGTCCTGGCCACTGTCTGCCCGGCGGATAAAAAGATTCTCCACGGCATGAAGGACGCCATGATGCTGCCCTGCGTCGGGTGAGTCCGATGGAGCCGTTTACCGGCGCACCCAGCGTGTGCCCAGCGCCACGCTCCATTGATACTTGCGCGCGTGCTCGCGGATCAGGAAAGGCAGGTCCTTTTGCTCAGCCAGATCAAAGTTCGCCGAAAGCTCCTTCTTCAGCCAGTCCAAGGTCGAGCCGGTGGGCCAGTTGCCACGCGGCGTGAAGTCCTCCAGCCACGTGCACGGCGTCGTCAGCAAAAGCTGCCCCCCTTGATTCACCAGCTCCGGCAGGCGTGCGATCAGCAGCGCCGGGTCCGTCAGACGGCACAGCAGATTCGCCGCATGCACCAGATCATAGCTGCCCAGGTCCGCCCGCAGATGCATCGCATCCCCTTGCTCAAAACGCACCCGGTCACGCGGACAATCCACCGGCACCCGCGCCACCAGCGCCGTCGTCGCCGCGCCCTCATCCACCCGTTCATAGGGCAGATCCGCCGTGATCAACTGCGCTGCCGCCTCAACAAAACTGTGGCTGTAATCCATGCCCAGCACCGAGGGCACCTGCTTCGCCAGCTCAAATGATGAGCGCCCCACCGCACAACCCAGATCCAGCGCCGACTGCGGCCTGCGGGAAAAATCCGCCAGCTCCGTCACCGTCCGCACCGCAAACCCCAGCGCCGATTGCGGCCCCTCCGCCCAAGGCAGCACCTCTTGTGCAGACCCATAATGGAAAAGCAGGTATTCATCGAGCAGGCGACGGGTTTCGTAAATGTTCATGGGAGAAGTGAAGCTACGCCTGAGAGCATGGCAGGGCGGCATTTTCCCCGATGTGCGCTCAAGATATCCACAGATTTTCAATGATTCGAAACCTGCCATTCTCAAGCCTATATCGTGAACCACAACCATGGCAGCCAGCAAACTGCCACTCAAAGTAAAAGTCATTGGTTCCGGCTATGGGTGCAAATGACGACAAAGCGAATTCGTGCGGCCCACGTCCCCAAAGCTCCGAAGGCGGTGGCGACATGGCGGATGCCCAAATTCGGTCTCCCTGAACCACGTAAAAGCGCAAAAATTCGGACACTGAGCGTTCTTCAAATTTCCCAGCCTTCAAAATCCATGCCGCAAGTACAGGAGAGTCTGGACGATAAGAGTTATCGTCCAGAATGAATGCCGCATGCTCCCGAAACCAAACATTAGGTGGTCGTGCTTGCTCAGAACACTGTAACCAGAGCGCGAGCAATTCAGCCTGAAAAAATTCGGCTGCAACAGCATTACTTGATTCGTTTGTTGTCACAAGCCAGTGATTACTCCATGCAGCAATGATCTCGACTGAATATTGATGATAGTTCTACTTCACTTCACCGTCAGATAATCCAGTGCAAACATCATGGCCGGTTTCGCTTTTTCATTCTTACCGATGATGGTCACCTCCAGGGTGTGATTGCCAGGCTGGAGGTCAAATTCGCCAATGAAACGCACGGCTGTGTTGGAGACATTGCTGCGGTAAAGATCCAGGTCTCCCAGGACGCTCGGCTGGCCATCCACTGCCAGACGGACGATGCCATAATCGGGAGCCTTGGTGAAGACGGCATGCACTTTTTGCCTGCCTGCTTTCGTCACTGGAAAGGTGATGCTGAGCTTGTCTCCCACCTTGGCACCCGTCCACCAGAGATGCTTGCCGCCGCTCCACTCACCGGTTTTGAAGCCTGCCATATTTTGGGACTTCGTCTTGCCGCCAGTGGCTTTGGCCTGGAGCGATTCGCCCTCGATTGCGCCGGGCACTGAGGGTGATTCCGCCTTTTCTTTGCTGCCAGCGCTGGCGGCGGGAGCCTGGCTTTGCAGATACTTCACCAGGTCCAGCAGCATGTCCTGCGGCAGGGCATCGAACAGCCCTTCGGGCATAGTGCTCATAGGAGACAGCGTGCGCTTTTTCACCTCCGCCTTGGTAACCGTCTGCTCGATGCCACCTGGCAGCGCGACACGGTAAGCGGCGGCCGTTTCCTCCTTGATCACGCCGCTGGCGATGCGGCCGTCGTTCAGCTCAAAGATGTTGAGCTGGTAATCCTTGCCGATCACCGCATTCGGATCCAGGACATTGTCCAAAAGATAATCCAGGTCCGCACGATTGGACCCGGTCAAGTCAGGCCCGACATCCTGCCCTTCGCCTAACAAACGATGACAGGTGCCGCAGGTGGCGCTGAAGATCACCTTGCCTTTCGCCGCATCTGCGCGGGCCAGCGCCTCTTTGGAAAGGGTGGTGCGGAATTTGGCCTTCCTTTCCTCCATGTCCGGTTTCGGTGCGTTCAAATCTCCCCACACTGTTTTGATCAGGCTCCGCACCTCTGCGTCATCCAGCGCCGAGATCTGTCGCGCCAGGAAAGGCGAAAGCATGGACCGTTTCACCCGGCCATCCTTCACCGCCAGGAGCAGCCCTTTGGCCCCGGCAGGAGTCGTCGCCAGTGTGTTGATCGCATCATTCTGCGTGGTCGCATCCAGGTTGGCGAACTTCTCCAGCAGCAGCGCTGGTGTTCCTTCATGCGGCAGCGTGGCCAGAGCCTGCACGGCACGGCGCATCATGGCCTTGTCATCCTTTTGGATGAGCTGATGAAGAAGACCGGCTGTCTGGGTATCGCGCACTTGCAGCAGGATGCGCAAAGCCGCCTCACGCGCAGATGCATTTTCTTTCGACAGCAGCTTTTCACGATACGCCACAATGCTTGCCTCCACGCCCATGAAAGCCTCCAGCTCCGGGACCAGGGCCGAATCGCCTAACTTACTTTTCATCAAATTCCAGTCCTTCGGCAGCGTCACCAGGTTCCCTTTCCTCGCCGCTTCCACGACGGTGCGCAGCAGGGTCTCTCGCAAGACCTCATCGTCTGAATCCGCCGCGATGCCCAGCAGCGTCGCCCGGCCCGCCTCCTCAGCTCCGAGGCGACGGTAGATGAACTCCGTCACCTTCGGCATCTTGGAGGCCTTCGCCAGCTCCAGCCCGGCTTGTGCATCTGTGCCCACGAGTGGCTCAATGCCATACCAGATCAGCAGCGGGATGTAAGGATCGTCTTTGTCTTCGGCGCGTTGGAGGAGGGCGGTGGCGAGTTCCATCTTTAGAGACAGATCTATTGGAAGAGCGATGACGAGGGATGCGAGTTCCCGGCGAACGATCGCGGATGAAGAATCCTTGGCCAGTGGACGTAGGCTGCCATACCAGGTCTTGTAAGGCTCGGCGATGTCGTGCTGCGAATCGGCAAGGACCAAGAGATTGTTCAAGATGATCTCCTTCACGAACCTGATCGCCTGAACCTGGGTGCGTTCATTGGGATGAGAGAGGTAGTTTCGATAATCTCCGGTAATTCCCGAACCAAACGCGGCTTCTGCCCAAAGAGATTTAAGAGCCTTCGTCTCGTCAGTCCCAAAGAGAACACGTTCCACCTCGCTTTTGTTACTCCCCTTCATTGATGGAGGCGAGTTTGCGATACTCTCCATGATCACACGCCGCGCCATCCGTGAGAACCAATCGTTCTCCGACTGCACCGCCAATTTCGCCAACGTCACATCGCTCTCCTTCGCCAGGTCGAACGGCGCTTTCGGGAACTGGAAGTCGCGTGCAGCGAAGCCGAGAGGAGCGCGGACACTTTTGTATGCTTCGTTTTTATTCGCGGCTTCGCCGCCACTGTTTTTGATGCGGGCAGGAGTGCCCGCAGTACTTGGTCCATAGCTCACGCGATAAATCCGCCCGTTGCTGCGGTCCCACATTTCAATGGCATTGCTGCCGCGATGGCAGATCTGTTTGTCGCTCCAGTCGCTGATGTAGAGGGAGCCATCGGGGCCCACTTTCTGCGTTACGGGGATGAAATGCATGTCGTTAGACCGCATGAAATCGCTGCCATGCTTGCCGACGTAGGTGCTGCCTTTGGGGTCCAGGTAATTGGTCACCAGGCGGTGCCCGTGCAGGTTGCCGAACATGAGCTGATTTCGATACACCGCCGGGAACTGGCTGCTTTGGTAGATGGCCAGACCGCAGTGGGCATGGCCGCCGCCGGCCTGGTTGGTATCCTCCGCCACGATGCCGCCTTCTTTGCGTTTTCCCCAATGCGCATTCTCGCGGATGTCACCGGCGAAGTGGGAGTGGTCCGCGATGGTCTTGATGTCCTCATAGGTATAAGGATTGAAATGCTGCCCGCCCTGCCGGTGATAGCGCCCGCCGGGCACGATGTGATACAAATGCGGAATCACGCAGGCGGTCACAAAAAACTCGCCGTACTGGTCATAGTCCAGGCCCCACGGATTGCTGGTGCCGTGCGTATAGACTTCAAAGGTGTGCCGCACTGGATGATACCGCCACACGCCCGCATTCAGCGGCACCCGCTCAGCCTCAGGCGCACCCACCTTGCCTACCTTGGAGTGTGTAAAGATGCCATGGCAGCCATACAGCCAGCCATCAGGCCCCCAGATAAAACTGTTCAGCGTTTCATGCGTGTCCTGGCTGCCCCAGCCATCCAGCAGCGCATAGGCGGTGAAGTTTAAACCGGGCACTTTGGGCACACCGTTGGCCTCATAATCCTTGTGCGCCGCATCGGGTTTGTCATCGCGGTCTGCATCCGGAATGAACATCAGATAAGGTGCCGCGCCCACCCACACACCGCCGAAGCCGAGCTCGATGCCGCTGGCCAGGCTGATGCCCTCCGCGAAGACCTTGCGCGTCTCGAAGCTGCCGTCGCCATCCGCATCTTCGAAGATCAAAATGCGGTCCTGTCCTGCGCCCGGTTCACGCGGTTTAGGGTAGCTGTTGCCCTCCATCACCCACAGCCTGCCGCGCTCATCCCAGGCCATAGCGATGGGCTGCACCACATCCGGCTCAGCGGCGATCAGCTCCGCTTTGAAACCCGTGGGTAACTGCAAGTTCTTCAACGCCTCCTGCGGCGACTGGCCTGCCTTGTAATCCTTTTGTGGGACCAGTCCCTCACCGTACATCTTCTTGGGCCGCATCAGTTCTGCGACCTCTGGCGTCACCTCTTTGCGCTCCTGCAGCAGCACAAAGACACCCGCCTTGTTGCCCACGAGGATGTCCGGCAGCTTGTCGCCATTCACATCTCCCACCTGTACATCCGTGCCCACGCCGCTCTCGGCATCCACCAGATGCGGAATGAATTCCACACCGCCTTTACCGTCACGCTTGGTCTGGAACCAGTAGAGCACACGGGCATTGCCCTCGTCCTGGTCACCCTTGCCATTGTGCGCCCAGTAGCGTTTGCCCGTCACCAGATCCATCACACCATCGCCGTCCATGTCCGCCAGATGCACGGCATGCGGCTGGCTGAAAACGATGCCATAATCATTCTCCCAGGGCTGCTCGCCCACCAGCATCTTTTTCTGCCACTGGGCACCTTCATCACCGGCCCGGTTCATGTAAACCGCCACGCCGTAACCATGCGCGGCCAGAGAGGTAGCCACGTCGTTGCGACCGTCGCCGTCGAAGTCATAGGCGAACATCTGCGCCCCGCCCCGGATCCCTGTCGCAAAGGTATGCTGGGTGAATAATCCGCCGGCCTCTTTCGGCTGCTCCCACCAGTGCCTGGCCTCCAGCAGGTCCATCTTGCCATCGCCATTCACATCGCCGACGCCGAGGCCATGGGTAAACTTGGCCACCTTCCTGTCATCCGTCGCAGCGGTGAAGATCCACTTCTCCGTCGGCTTTTCCCAGTCCGGCGCAAACCAGCCAAACCGTCCGCCCGTGCTGCATACGATCTCCGGTTTTCCGTCTCCCGTGATGTCCGTAAAGGTCGGCGATTCATTGTCCACCACGTCCGCCACGATGTGCACCGGCCAGTGAACCTCCTTTTCAAACTGGCCCGGATTCAGATACAGCCGTGCCTCCTTGCCGGGAAAACCCAGAACCAGGATGTCCAGCCAGCCGTCTGCATTGAAGTCCTGCGGATAGCAGAAAAAGTGATCGGAATAACCAACGATGTTAAATTCCTTCGGCTCGTAATAGGCGTGCGCCTTCTGCCAGTCCGGCCCTTCATACCAGAAAGGGCCGCTGATGATGTCCATGTGGCCGTCCTTGTTCAGGTCGGCATAATTCGCGCCTTCAGCATAAAACTTGTCCGTGAGCTGGACGCGATTCCAGGTGATTAAAGGCTCCGCCTGTAACAAGGACACACCGACGAGGGCGAGGAGGATCTGGCTTTTCATGGTTCGCTGGCTGGTTGGCCAGAGGAAACGTTATCAGATAAGCCCGCTCTCGGACAAGATTTAGGATGGATCGGACACCGATTGTCCTTTCGCGCCCTCCTTGCCATACCTGTGGAAAAATCGTTCTCCGTCTTGCACGCCCCGCCCTGCGGTTTAAAAAAGGCGTATGCCGTCTCCTGAGATCAACATCGCCCACATCGCCAAGCTGTCGCGCCTCGACCTGACCGAGGAGGAGGCCAAATGCTACAAGGAGCAGCTTTCGCAAATCCTCGGCCACATTGACCAGCTCAGCAGCTACCCGCTGGATGCTGAACCCAGCGCCCACGCGATGCCCATTTTTGATGTCGTCCGCCCGGACATCGCCCGCCCCGGTTTCACCCAGGATGAAGCCCTGGTCAATGCGCCGCGCCGCGTTATGGACCAGTTTCAGATCGTCAAAGTCATGGAGTAACCTCCGCCTACGTCTCTGCATCGTCGTCCTTCCTTTTTGCATTCGTCTTTCCCCGATGTCCCTCGTCTCCTCCACCATCGCCAGCCTTCGCCAGCGGCTTGTTTCCAAAGAAATCACCGCGCGTGACATCGTCCAGGATGTCGCCGCCGCCATTGAGGCGCAGAATGCCTCCCTCGGGGCCTACCTGTCCTGGGATCTGGAAAAGGCCCTGGCCGAGGCGGACCAGGCGGACCTTTCCCAGCCGCTGGGCGGCATTCCCATCGGCATCAAGGACAACATGAACGTCATCGGCGAGCCCTGCTCCTGCGCGTCCAAGATGCTCTCCGGCTACACCGCTCCTTACAATGCGGGCGCGATTGAAAAACTCCGCACAGGCGGCGGCATTCCTTTTGGGCGGCTGAACATGGACGAGTTCGCCATGGGCTCCTCCACGGAAAACTCCGCCCTGGGCCTCACGCGCAACCCGCATGATCTGGACCGCATTCCTGGCGGCTCCAGCGGTGGCAGCGCTGCTGCGGTGGCCGGAAACCTGGCGATCGCCACGCTCGGGTCGGACACGGGCGGCTCCATCCGCCAGCCAGCGGCCCTGTGCGGCTGCGTCGGCATCAAGCCCACGTATGGGCGCATTTCCCGATTCGGTCTCGTCGCCTTTGCCTCCTCCCTGGACCAGATCGGTCCCATCACCAAGACGGTGGAAGACGCCGCCCTGCTGCTGAACCACCTCTGCGGCAAGGACCTGCGCGATTCCACCTCCCTGGACGTGGAAGTGCCGGACTTCACCGCCGCCCTGGGCCGCGACATCAAGGGCCTGCGCATCGGCCTGCCGAAGGAATATTTTATCAGTGGCATCCACGCCGGAGTCTCCGCCAGCGTCAATGCGGCGATCAAAAAGCTGGAGTCGCTGGGAGCCATTCCGGTGGAGATCAGCCTGCCGCACACCGATGTCGGTGTCAGCACCTATTACATCATCGCTCCCGCAGAGGCATCGGCCAACCTGGCCCGCTTTGACGGCGTGCGTTACGGCCACCGCACGGCAGAGTCCAAGGACCTGCTGGAGCATTACATGAAAAGCCGCGAGGAAGGCTTCGGCCCCGAGGTGAAGCGCCGCATCCTCTTGGGCACCTACGTGCTCAGCAGCGGCTATTACGATGCCTATTACATCAAGGCCCAGCGCGCCCGCACGCTCATCCGCCAGGACTTTGAAAAAGCCTTCCAGCAGGTGGACGTCATCGTCAGCCCCACCAGTCCCACTCCTGCCCACAAGCTGGGCGAGCTAAAGGAAAACCCGCTGGCCGCTTATCTGGAGGACGTGTTCACCATTCCTGTCAACCTCGCCGGTCTGCCCGCCATCAGCATCCCCTGCGGCACGGCGGAGGAAGGCGGCAAGCAGCTTCCCGTCGGCCTCCAGATCATCGGCAAGCCCCTGGATGAAGCCACGATCCTGCGTGTGGCAGATGCATTTGAAAAAGCCTGACGTGAAGTGATGGATCGAAGCCCGCCCACGGGAGCTTGCGGAGCGTAAAGGAAACAATGCTTCCTTTCTCCCTCTCCCGTTGGGCATTCATCGGCCTCCTTTTGGTCACGCTTCCCCAGTGCTCCTCCCTGCCGCGTCCAGGCGCATCGCCTCCCGCCAAGGCCACCTCGGATCACGAGGCGCGAGCCGTCCTGGAGCGCAGTGCGAAAACCACCGGCCAGGCCTGGCAGCGCTACCGGACCGTGGAGGTGAGCTACCAGGGCCAGTGGTCGCGGCTGTCGCCAAAGATCCAGCCCGTGCTCGTGGATGAGAGATACCGCCATGCCTCCGAGGAGATCTATACTCCTGGGCAAAAGCGGGTCCGCCAGACGCATCGCGGACCTGCGGGTATGAAGACGGTTCTCCGCCAGGGCCGGGAGCCTGCGGTCGTGACCTACAACGGCCAAAAAAGCAGCGACACCGAAGTCATCTCCGCCGCCGGTCTGGTGACCGATGCCTACACGCTTTTCCTCTTTGGCAGCAGTTGGCTGCTGGAAAACGCGGATGCCTTTTCCATGTTGCGGGCGCGTGCCGTCGAGGGTGACCGCTGCGACCTGATCCACTGCGAAATCCGTCCTGGATTGGGCGACAGCGAGTCGGATTTTGTCATCGCCTGGGTTTCCCAAAAAAGCGGGAAACTGCGGCGCGTGCAGTTTTCCCTCAATGGCCTGGAGAGCACCCGAGGAGCCGATGCAGACGTCGCTTTTCATGACTTTATCACCGCCTCCGATGGCAGTGTGTGGCCGACACGGTTTGTCGAATACGTCCGCCGGCCCTTTGTCTTTAAAGCCCACGAATGGCAGCTCGTTGGCCTGAAACTGGAGGGTCAACGTGTCCGCTAACATGAATGCCACGGATCCTTCCCTCATCATCCGGCTGGCCTGGGAGGACCGGACGACCTTCGAGGAGATCGAAGAACGCACCGGGCTGACGGAACCGCAGGTCATTGCCATCATGCGCCGCGAGCTGAAGCCCTCCAGTTTCCGTCTGTGGCGGAAGCGCGTCTCCGGGCGGGTGACCAAACACCGCAAACTCCTGGAAAGGCATCTTTCAGCGATCAGGACGGACGATGAAGCGTGACAAACGTATTCCAATGAATACTGTTCGTCTGAATTTATGGACCTTGACCGCAAACTCGAAATCCTGGCTGATGCGGCCAAGTATGACGCCTCCTGCGCCAGCTCTGGCGCTGCGCGGAAGGACTCGCGCGGCAGCCAGGGCGTCGGGTCCACAGGCGGGGCGGGCATCTGCCACAGCTACACGCCGGACGGGCGCTGTGTGTCCCTGCTGAAGGTGCTGCTAACGAATGTCTGCCTGTATGACTGCCACTACTGCATCAACCGTCGCAGCAGCAACGTCAACCGCGCCCGCTTCTCGCCGGAGGAGGTGGTGAAGCTGACCCTGGATTTCTACAAGCGGAACTACATCGAAGGCCTCTTTCTCAGCTCCGGCATCGTCCGCAGCGCGGATTACACCATGGAGATGGTCATCGAGGTGGCCCGGCAGCTCCGGGAGGTGCATCACTTTCGCGGCTACATCCATTTGAAAACCATACCGGAGGCCTCACCGGAACTGATCGAAAAAGCCGGGCAGTATGCCGACCGCATCAGCATCAACATCGAGCTGCCCACGCAGCAGAGCCTGGACACCCTGGCCCCGGAGAAGAACCTGAAGCGCACCCAGGCTGCCATGGGCGGCATCCGCAACCGCATCCAGGAATCCTTCACCGCCAAAAAAGAGGCCCGCCAGATCAAGTCCGCCCCACGCGCCAGGCCGCCCGCCTTTGCCACCGGCCAGAGCACCCAGATGCTGGTGGGTGCGGATGCCTCCGATGACGCCGTAGTCCTGGGCCGCGCCGATGAGCTGTACCGCGACTACCGGCTGCGCCGTGTCTATTACAGCGGCTTCAGCCCCATTCCTGAGCCCAGCGTGCTGCTGCCCATCAAGCCGCCGCCGCTGGTCCGCGAGCACCGCCTTTACCAGGCCGACTGGCTGCTGCGCTTTTACGGCTTCAATGTGAAGGAGCTGCTCCCGGCGGAGAATCCTTTGTTAGACCTGGAGTTGGACCCCAAGCTCGCCTGGGCCTTGCGCAACCGCCAGATGTTCCCGGTGGACATCAACCGCGCCCCGCAGGAGCTGCTCTGGCGCATCCCCGGCCTGGGCGTCACCAACGTGGCCCGCATCCTCGCCGCCCGCCGCTACACCCGCCTGCACCTGGCGGATCTGCAAAGGATGCGCGTGAGCCTGAAAAAGGTCCTGCCCTTCATCATCGCCGCCGATCACATCCCTAAAATTTCCCTGTTGGAAAGCGACCAGCTCCGCCAGCGCTTCCTGCCAGCGCCCAAGCAACTGGAGCTGAATTTCGCCAATCCTGTCAGCCTCAGCACGTCCGCCGATGCTCTTATGGCGCGGAGTGGTGAGCTTTGATAATCGTTTGTTAGACCGTCTGACTCATGGCTTCACCTTCCGCATCCTGATAAAGGCAAAAAACCGCCTGAAGACCCGGGTCTTCAGGCGGTGAGTAAACCGCGGTTCATGAGGCCCGGCCTCAGTTCTTCATCGGGTGCTCTTTCAGCAGTTCCTCGGTGGTGTAAAACTGCAGGCGGCCGGCGTTGGCATCGCGGATGGCTTTGACCTGGGCGGGCTGGATGGCATCGCCTTTGTTACCAAAGCTGTTGCGGACGAAGGTGAGCACGGCGGCCATTTCATCGTCCTTCAGCATGCCGGCGAAGGGAGTCATGGGGACCTGGCCGTCATACTTCTTGCCGTTGACCTCCAGTGGGCCCATGAGGCCATACATGGCCAGCTTGATGAGGCGGTCGGGATCGCCCTGCACCCACGGGCTGTTTTCCACGGAAGGGAAGGCGGGGTCCAGGCCTTTGCCGTTGGCCTGATGGCAGGTCACGCAGTGGCCTTCGCGGTGGTAGATCTTCTCCCCTGCGACGAACTGCTTCCTGGCGGCACCTTTCAAATGAGCGGGGACCGGCGCGGCAGCAAACTCGGGCTTCTCCACTTCCACCACGCCGGCCAGGCGGTCGGCGGCGGTTTTGGCGGCGTTTTCGCTCCACACATCCAGAGGTTTGGCGGCGGCAATGGCGACGATCTTTTTGGCGGCGGCCACATCCGGGATCCAGGAGGCGGCAACGATGGCCTCCAGGCGCACGCGGCCATGCTCATCCGCGGCGGCTTTTTCCAGCAAAGCGGCGTGATCGGCGATGCGGTGGTGGTTATAACGCAGCACGCGGACGGCGGCTGCGCGGGCGTGGAAATCCTTGGCCTCCAGCATCTGGCGCAGCAGCGCTTCATCCGTTTCATTCATGCCCCAGGTGGTCCAGAGGGCTTCCAGGACGTGGTGCTCATAACGGGCGTCATTCTTGTCCAGCGCTGCCACCCAGGCCTTCACGGCGGGCAGCACCTCGCTGACCGGATGGCTGCGGATCTCGCGGCGGCTGCGGTAGCGGGTGCGCAGTTCTGGTTCCTTTAAATTGTCCAGCAGCGTGGCGAGCGGTGCGCCTTCGATCTGAGCGGGTTTGACGAGCGGGCGGCCTGGGTAGGTGATGCGATAGACGCGGCCATGCACGTGGTCGCGCAGGGGATCTCGCGCATTGTGCTGCATGTGGCCGACCAGTACGTTATGCCAGTCAATGACGTAGAGGGAGCCGTCCGGGGCAAACTCCAGGTCCACCGGGCGGAAGTTACCGTCGCTGCTCTTCAGCAGGTCCTGGCGGTAGGTGGTCTTCCAGCCGGTGCCGTCATCCACAATCTGGTGCTGCTTGATGCCGAGGTAACCAATGGCATTGGCGAGGATGATATCGCCCTGGACTTCATCCGGGAAGTGGCGGGAGGAAACGATCTCCAGACCAGAGGTGGGGCGCACTTTGTGCTCCGTCGGAATGAGATCCGGCGTGGAGGGTGTTTTGCTGCCAAAGGCGGGCTTGACCGAGACGGGCAGCATCCAGTTCATGCTGGTGCCGGAGGTGTGCAGGAAGAAATCCTGGCCCCACTGGTCAAAGACCGCGCCCCAGGGATTCGGGATGGCGAGCTGGGCGGTGCGCTCCAGCAGACCGCGCTGCGGGCTGTAGCGGAAGAAACCACCGTCCACACAGCGCACTGGGCCATGAGGTGTCTCGATGTTGGAATGCAGGAAGACACCCTCGCACATGATGAAGGCACCACTGGGATCCGCCGTGTAGGCGCTGATGGCGTGGTGCGTATCGTGGGTATCGAATCCGCCAAGGATGATCTCCATGCTGTCGGCCTTGTCATCGCCATTGGTGTCGCGAAGCAAGACCAGATTCGGTTCCTGGGAAACATACACGCCTTCCGGGGCGAACTCGAAGCCGATGGGCAGATGCAGCTTGTCGGCGAAGACGGTTTCCTTATCCGCCTTGCCATCGCCATCGGTGTCCTCATAAATGAGCAGCTTGTCATCCGGCAGCGCATCGCCCGGTTTGTAATGGGGATAAGTGGGCATCGTGGCCACCCAAAGACGGCCTTTGTCATCAAAAGAAAGCTGCATCGGGTTGGCCAGATTCGGGAACTCCTTCTCACTGGCAAACAGCTCCACTTTATACCCTTCCGGCACCGTCAGGGATTTCACCGCATCGTCACCATAAAGGTATTCGGTACTGCCGTTCTTCACGCTCGGCTGGTAGTTGGTGGGCACGTCCGGCAGCTTGTGGGTCTTGCTGTCGTCCACGGCCAGATCGGTCTTTTTGGCGGCGGCCACCTCATGGATGAGGTTGTCGCGCAGCGCGGCCATTTCGCGCGTTTTCTTGATTTCGTCCGGGTAGTTCTGCGGGCCGAAGGGGTTATACCGCTGGCCGTGGGCATGCACGCCGTTGACGATGTTGTAATCGTTGTTCCAGAACCAGTCCTTGTCCTTCACTGCCTGATGCACCAGCGCGGGATCCGCCTTGGAAACGCGGGATTGATGGCCGTATAGGCCCGTCGCCAGGAGGTCGGCGATCTGGGTATAACCTTCGTCATTGGGGATAAAGCCGCCGGTGGTCAGCGGCTGCTCCGTCTTGGCATAGAGCGCCTTGGTCGGGGAGAACAGGTCAATGAAAGTCAGACCGTGTTTTTTGGCCACCGTTTCCACCGCTGCCGAATACAGGATCAGATTGGCATTCTCCTTTTGGCCATTGGGCAGGTCGCGGCTGGCGGACAGGTCCTCATAGGCGATGGGGGAGACGAGCACCACCCGTGGAGCGGCCTTGCCGTTGTACGCCTTGCTCAGCGTGTGCTGCACCCAGGCATCCAGTTCCGCTTCGAAGTTGCCGACTTTGCTGGGGCCATCAAAGGATTCGTTATACCCAAAAAAGGCCACGATGGTATCCGCCTGCAAGTGCGTGAGCCACTGGTCCGGTGTGGCGTAGAAGCCCTTGCCACGATGGATCTGCTTGTCGGGATGAAACTTCTCCGCGCCTGGGAAGGCCCACTGGGAGACACGTGACGGATGCGGGCGGAAGCCGGGTGTATCACCCACATGGCCCATGTTGCGGAAGAACAGGTTCTGGTCGGGATAGCGCAGGTGCAGTTCCGTCTCGATGCGGCTGTAATACACATCCCGCTCGGCGAGGCCGTTGCCAATGAGCACGATGCGCTCGCCATCCACAGGCGGGGTCACATTCTGGGCGCGCTTGGCAGTGGCCGTAGGCGGCTCAATCTTCGGCTGGTGGGGCCCGCCGTCGCCGCTGTTGTCCGGGCGGATGCGCTCGCCCTGGGCATCCACCGGCGGGGTCTTGGCGGCAGTTTTCTTCGCCTCGGCCTTTTTGGCGGCATTGTTTTTGGGCCGGTCTTTTTTGGCGTTGCCTGGCTTTTTCAGGGCCGGTGCCAGGCCGGTGGACGGGCTTTTGCCCAGACCGTAGTCGCTTGGTTTACGGTTCAGTTTTTTATAATGTTCGCCACCGTTGTTGCCATAAAAAGTCGGCTGAAAAGGATCCACATAACCCGCATCCGCCTTCTCCGGCACCTTGCTGCCCACCAGATGGTAAGCCGCATTCACCACCAGACGGCGCAGGTCTTCATCGGCAAAGTCCACGGAGGCACCCAGGGTGGTGCAGAAGGATTTGCCCTTCGTCTTGCCATCCGGCGCGGTGTATTCATACAGCCAGGCCAGCGGCATCATGGGGCTGTTTTTCACTCCGGTGACGGCCTTGGAAGCCGGGTCCAGCGATTCGGTGACCGCGCCACGCAGCAGCACCTTGGCGACCTTTTCATCCAGATTGGCGATGCCATAGACATCCGTGGTGGCAAAGATTTCGCCCACGCCATTGAGCACCTCATGGGTTTTGTTTGCCTCGACAACCTGGCTGCGAGTGCCTTCCACCTTGTGCTTGCCATGATGGTTCACCCATTTTTCACCCAGGATCTTCAGGCCGAACTCGGCCCATTTAAAATCCCCCGTCGCCGCCGCACCCGTGAAGGCATGGGTGGCCGTGCGGAAGCCGATGACCGGCTTGCCCGAATTCAGGTAATTCGCGAAATGAACAAGCTGGTCATCCGGAAGCTGGCGGAAGCGCGAGCCAATGATGAGCAGGTCCGCCGAGGCCAGGGAAGCCGTGCCAGGAATGTTCTTCTGAAAATTGGGATCAATGTAGCCGCCGTCCGGATTGATGGAAAACAGGACGGTGCACTCGAAGCCGTGCTTCTGGCTGAGGATCTTGGCCAGCATCGGGCAGGTCTCCTCCGTGCGGTATTCCTCATCCCCGGCCACCAGGACGATCTTTTTGCCATTGGCAGTTCCAGGTTTGGCCGGCAGATGCAGCCAGTCCGCACCGAGCACGGAAGAGCTAAAAAGGGCAAGGGTGAGTAAGAGAAGCTTCATGGTTGGAAAAACAGGCAGGGATGGATATACCGCACCAGCCATCTAAACCGGACAACTTTTTCTTTCTTGCCGGAAGATTCCCATTGTCAGCCTGTTTGGCTGACTCACTCAATCCATCAAAACTAAAGCTGGAGCCGAGAGTCGGATTTGAACCGACGACCTGATGATTACAAATTCATTAATTGAATTTTAGCTCCTGATCGCTTATGATCCTTTGTGATCACTTCTAGCCAAGCAAACAAAGGGGACGCAGAGCTTTCTGACACTATCGGAAGTGATCAGAAAAGATCAAGAGTGAGCAAAAAAAGTGCACGGAAAACGCACGGTGGATTTGCCAAAGGTGATGTTCGCTATTGGCAGTCTCGCGTGCGCAAAGAGGATTCGTCTGATTATAGCATCCAGATTGCCTACCACGGGCAGCGCAGCCGGTTCCCTCTGGAAACGCCCAACAAAGACGCTGCCGCCAAGAAGGCCGTGGCGATCTACCAGCACCTTCGTGCAAGCGGCTGGGAAGCCACCATTGCCAAATACAAGCCAGGCACCGTCAAACCGGTCAAAGGCTCCACGGTTGGGGAACTGCTGACCGCTGTCGCTGAACTGGCGAATGTGCGTCCTGTCACCCTACGGAGCTATCAAGCGACCTTCAGGCGCATCGTAGCCGATGTCGAGGGCATTGAGGCCAATGCTGGGCGTTTCGCCCGCACTGGAGACGGGAGAGCCTCATGGCTGGCGGCTGTGGATGCGGTGCCTTTGGCCAACCTCACCCCTGACAAGATTGAGGCCTGGAAGCTGCGCTATGTGAGGAGCCGTGCAAAAAAGGATGAAACTCAAGCCCGTGCATCGAAAAACAGCGCCAACTCGCTGATCCGAATGGGCAAAGGCCTTTTCGCCAAACGCTTGCTGCGATTGGTGACAAACCGGGTGATTTTACCCTCCCCGCTTCCCTTTGACGGGGTTGATCTCTTCCCACGCCAGTCCATGCGCTATGTATCGACGATGGACGTGGATAAGCTGCTCACTTCCGCCCGTGACGAGTTGGCGGTAAACGACCCAGAAGCATTCAAAGCTTTCCTCCTGGGCATGTTCGGCGGCCTGAGGAGAAACGAAGCTGACAAGATACGCTGGACCTCCGTGGATTTTGACACTGGTGTCATTCGCGTTGAATCGCAGTCGGATTTCGCCCCAAAAGCAGAAACTAGCCTCGACGATGTGCCCCTGGATGCCGAAGTCACTGCCATCCTTCGAGGATTAAGAGCGAGGGAACCCGACGCCATCTATGTCCTGGCGGCAGATGTCCCCAAACGAAAGTTCAAAACTCCACCGCCCTTAAAAAAGGACTCAACGGACAAGCTCAATTGGGCCAAATATCGCGCCAACGCCACTTTTACGCGGCTGACCACTTGGCTACGCGCCAATGGTGTCAAAGCCCGGACACCGCTGCATACCCTCAGGAAAGAGGCAGGTTCCCTGATCGCCGAGAAAGAAGGCATCTTCGCCGCCTCTCGCTTCCTACGACATGCGGATGTGGCCATCACTGCACAGCACTACGCAGCGCAAAAGAAAAGGGTGACGGTGGGACTCGGATCAATGATGCTCCCCGCCGGCAAAAACATTCTGCCTTTCCAGAACGATTCCGCACAGGCCGAGCCTGCTCGCAAACGGACTCAGCCAGCAAGGCGCGAGGTGTCTGCGAGGTAAGACGGCGCTGAAGCGAGTTCCTCCAAGCGGTTTACCTGCGGCCAGAGGGTGATGCGGGGTCCTTTTGGACCCCGGAAAGCTGTTGCGCATCGACGTTCGGTGGCGGGGCTCTCCTGGACCTCAGGAGAAAGCTGTTCTCTGCCGGGCTGAATCCTACAAACACATGCCAGAAGGTGGCGGGTATATAATATTCTTCCTCATCAATCTAGAGGGTGAGCTTATCCCACCTTGACTTGCAAACCCTGCAATGAGAGGTGCAGGCGTTCGACACAGCTAAAGCCATTTGAGCATGACACACCAAGCCATTCACCACCTCGTCTTCCTCCGATTTGCGGTTGGGTTTCTTGGCCAAAAAGGCCATGGAACCTGGTGGGACTGCAGTTTCCTCTCCGAAGCGGGACTGGATTCACTCGCTTACAATTTCTCAAGAGCACCCCTCGCGGCTGCCTATTCAGCTACTTGCATGGCAGCCAAGCGATTCCATGACGAGCGCATTGGACGCACCGGCGTCACCCATCTCTTCCGTTTTGATCCAGACCTGGAAATATTGGTTCAGCGTGCTGCAAACCACGAAGGCGCGCAGGTCCTGAAGCCTTTTTTGTTCAATGCTGGCGCATTGATGTCCGAATTGGCCAGAATAGCTAAAACTGAGATCGACAGCCCAGAGGGCCCGGTTCAGGTGGGAACGCTTGCACAGGCCGGCACGGAGCGTGGCATTATCGAGCTTGCCCGTCACTACCACGCAGCGTTTAAATTCGGTCACCGAATTTTCCCGTATTTTGCAGCCCAGCGCACATGAGCGTGTCTACCCCTTCCCGTTACAATACCAATCTTTCCAAAGCTCAGGGAATGGTCCCTGAGACGCTTGAGCTTTTGAGGCTCTGGGAGCCTGGCATGACGGCAGTGGATTTGAAGGCTCTGGTGAAAGAGACTGGGGCTCTGGACCGAGCTACCGACACGCGGCTTACCGATGTGGTCACTCGTGGATTCGCCCAACGCTATCTGGTAGAGGATGGGAAACCAGCCAAATGGCTCAAACATCTCGTCCAATCAGATGTCAATCGCTCCGTGCTGCGCCAGATCAGTTTGATCTACACAGCTAGGCACAACATCATCCTTCATGATTTCATCACCAGTGTGTACTGGCGCAAAGCCACCTCCGGCACCGGGGAAGTGACCAAATCCGACACGAGAGACTTTCTGGAACGTGCCGTTCTGCTGGGCCACATCGCGCCTCGTTGGGCGGACAGCATGATGGAGCGTGTAACCCGCTACTTGCTGGGAACATTGGAAGATTTTCAAATGATTGGAGAAAACCGTTATGGCCGTAGGCACGCCACGCCGCCCAGTATCTTGGGGGAGACGGTCCTGTTCCTTGCTTACGAGCTGCACTTCCGCCAAGTGGAGGACCGGGACATCCCCCGGCATACGGACTGGGCTCTCTTTGGATTGATGCCCCCGGCCGTGATTACTCTGCTGGAACGCGAAGCATCAAAAGACCATCTGCAGGTTCAAAATGCCGGCCAGATTCTCCGGATCGAATGGAAATACCCCGACATGATTCACGCCCTCAATGCAATCGCTCACTGAAAAATTCAACGAACTGCGCCAGCACCTCAAGGGTGGCATCAGCTCTATGAAACACACCGGCTTCGACCCGGTATATTATCTCGTCTTCCCTGCCGAGGAGATGCTTCACGCCAAGCAGGCGCTCCCGCAGATTCTAGCGCAACTGAAACTCGACGGATTCCACCCGCGTGTCCTTTCGATGACGCGAATGCTCAATGAATGGTTTCGTAGGCACAAGTTGCGCAAGGCATGGCAGGCAGGTCTGAGCAGTTCGGAGAACGACAGGCAGCAGTTCAAATCGACCTTTTCCAACAAGCTCGAAAAAGAGCGCGTGGTCGTAGACGCAATTCTAAAAGAACTGGAAGAACTCAAGAGCGATTCCCACGGACTGCTCTTGATCACAGATTTGGAAGCCCTTCATCCGTTCCTCCACATCAGTGGCATTGAGCAGCAGCTCACAGGACGCTTTTGCGTGCCCACCGTTGTTTTCTACCCAGGCACTCGTGGCGGTTCCCAAAGTCTTCGATTCCTTGGCATCCATAAGGAAAACGGCAATTACCGATCCATCCACATAGGCTGATCCTTCCGCATGAAAATCATTCGCGACCTATTCGACCAGACCCGCCCGATTGACCGGCAAATTGTTGCCGTTATTAACTACGCAGCCGATGCGGAAAACCTGCTCATGCAGGAAATCAGTGAGTATGAAATCACCGACAGTCTCGCCCGCCATTACGAGCGTTTCATGATCAGCCTGGATGCCGGTTTCAAAGGAGACGGCAGCCACGAAGTTGGCGTGTGGGTGTCAGGTTTCTATGGATCGGGTAAAAGCTCATTCACCAAGTATTTGGGGTTTGCCCTCGATCCACGCCGGCGCATCGGCTCGGAGCCCTTCCTGACTTACCTCCAAAATCAGTTTCCTAGTCAGGCGTTGCGCTCACAGCTCGGCACGCTCGCGAAGAACTTCCCGGCCACGGTCATCATGATCGACCTCGCTTCCGTGGCATCGGCTGATGCTGCCAGCTTGGGCGTATCCCGCCTCGTCTATCACAAGGTGCTGGAATGGGCAGGCTACTCGAAGGACGAAAAGATCGCTCTCCTGGAACTCATGATTGAGCGCGATGGACTCAGGGACAAGTTCGTTAAGTTGCTCAATGAGGAAGGCTTTGAGTGGAAGGAGTTGCAGGACGATCTCCTGGCTGCAAACTCCATTGTCAGCCGGGTGGCTTGTAAACTCTACCCCAAGCTTTGGAAGGACGAGGCCAGCTTCTCTCGTGTAAAAGTCGATTCGATCTATGGCGAGAATGAACGGCTGAAACAGATGCTTGATCTCATCGAGCGCCGCACCAAAAACCGGCGTGTTCTCTTCATTCTCGACGAAGTCGGCCAGTTCATTGAGGGCACGGACCGGCTGATTCTGAACATCCAGGGTTTCGCGGAAAACCTCAAGAACATTGGCCGTGGACAGGCCTGGATCATTGCCACCGCGCAACAGACCCTCCCCATGGCAGGGCCGTTGTTCAAGCTCAAGGACCGCTTCCCTGATCCTCTGCGCATCGACATCGAGTCCACCGACATCCGGGAGATCACTTATCGCCGTCTGCTCAAGAAGTCCCCGGAGGCAGTAGCGCTCCTCAAAAAACGCTTCAACGAGCACTCTGGCGCGATCACCTCGGCCACGCAGTTGAAGAACACCAAGCATCTTCAGACACATCTGGATGCGGATGTTTTCGCCCGGCTTTATCCGTTCCTGCCGCAGCATTTCAATATCCTCATGGAGTTGTTGCGCAGTCTGGCCAGATCCACCGGCGGCATTGGCCTCCGTTCCACGCTCAAAGTGATTCAGGACGTGCTCGTGGACATCAAAGGCCAGCAGGCCGGCGTCCACCTCGCCGACCGTCCCGTGGGCACGTTGGCTACTGCGGACATCTTTTTCGACACGCTGCGTTCAGATCTTGAACGTGCGAATCGTCCCTTGGTTGAGACGGTGGCCAAAGTTGGCACCGCTTACGGTCAGGGCTCCGTGCATCACCGGGTGGCAAAGACCGTTGCCGTTCTGCAATTCGTCGAAGGTTTTCCCATCAGCACGCACAATGCCGCTGCAATGCTGCACGCTTCCGCCAGCGCCACGCCTGAGCACGAAGCCGTGGAGAAGGCGGTCAAGGACATGCTGGAGGACAAGGAACTTCCCCTCGAAATCATCGACGGCTCACTGCGCTTCATGAGTGAGGCCGTGTCTCATATCCTCACGGAACAGAGTACGCTCAGGCCATCGACCAATGATCAACTCACCATCTTAAACGAAATCTTGCGTGAGCAAATCTTCAGTCCAGAGCCAAGTGCTCGATTGGAAAACACCAAGAACGTCAAGGCGCAGGTGAAGCTCCTTCACGGCACCATGCCCGTCGCGGTGACGCACAGCAAAGAGGACCTTGAAATTCACTTGGAATTGGCACCCGCCGCTGAGACCACCACCCGCACCACGGATCGGCTGAATGACTCCCGCATTCCGTCGAATCGTAATGTTCTCTACCTGCTCGGCGAGGATTCGCACACGATTGGTGACATCATCACCCGCATCTATCGATGTGAAGAAATCCATCGCCGGCACCGCACCGAGGCCGCCGAAAAGGAAGTGTCGCAGTTCATCGTCGCTCAAAAGAACCGTGCCGATCAGCTCAAGCGTGATCTTGACACTGCCTTGCAGAACGCCTTTCTGAAAGGCTCCTTCATCTTCCGGGGCACTAACATCGCCGTCAGCACACGAGGCACTGAGTTGCGTCATGCGTGCAATGCACAGCTAAGCCTGATGGCTGCCGAAGTATTTCCCTCCTACAAGCACGCCCCCCAGAATCTGGACACCAACATCGCGGAGAAGCTTCTGCTGGCTCCCGATCTCTCTGTCATCTCGTCAGGCATTGATCCCTTGGGCATTGTCGAAAAAGCCGGCAACGCCACCAAGGTTCGTCTCGATCATCCGGCCCTCGTTGCCATCCTCGACTACCTGCGCACACGCGGCGAAGTCGATGGCAAAAAGTTAATCGACGACTTCAACCGTGCTCCTTACGGCTGGTTCAAGGACACCACTCGCTACATCGTTTCGGGTCTTCTCATCTCCCAGGCCATTCGAATCAAGGTCGGCAGCCAATGGCTGGAGGCTGTAGGCCCAAAAGCCATCGAAGCCCTGAAGAACAACAACACCTTTGCGAAGATCGACATCGCCACCAACGACAAGCAGATCCCGCAAGAGACGCTGAATCGTGCCGCCAAGCGTTTGCTAGATCTGACGGGTGATAAGGTGCTGCCAATGGCTCCAAAGATCAGCCAGGCGGTGCTAAAGCACTTCCCGTCATTCCGCAACGAATATGCATCCCTGGCTGTGGAGCTGACTTCCTCCAGTCTCCCGGGAGCGGACCGCGCTCAGTCTTTGTCCAAGCAGTTGTCACAGATCCTCGACCGCGACGCATCGGATGCGCCAGTCACACTCGGGGCCGAGCAATCCACGCTCGTTGATAACCTTGCGTGGGCTCGCGAGGTCCGGGCATCCTTGAGTGACGGTCTTGGAAACGATGCCAAGGAAGCCTCGTCCTTGTCCAATGCCATCGCCTCGCTTCCGAAGGTGGGCACTCTGGAGAAGCTGGCATCGTCCACTTCCTCCATTCGGGATGAGCTTCAGGAATGCCTGAACCGGGAGGACTTCTTCCATGCGGCGTCGGACATCCGCAATCGTCTCACCTCCCTGCGTCAGCATGTGAAGGCTGCCGCTGGTGAGCTGGTTAAGGAAATTGAAAACCACGTTGCCAGCCAGCGTGATTCCATCACCAGCATGGAGGAGTGGACTGGCCTGCCTGAAGAAGATCGTGCAGAGTTCTCGTCACGTCTCGACGGACTGGTGCTTCCAAAGTCGCAGGACATTGCAGGCATCAGCCAGTTGCTGAATCGGCGCATGGAAATCGATGCGGCCATCACCCAGGTTCGTAGCGCCGTCATCGAGCGTCACAGGAAGTGGCAGGAGGAGCAGAATCGTCCCCCGACACCCGAACCTGAAACTCCCGGTGAAAAGCCCAAGCCCAAACCCGCTCTCAAGGTACGCCTGCGTCGCCACTACACTTCCACGGATCAGCCAGCTTTGGAGAAGGCCGTTGGCGAGCTCACTTCCGGCCTCGCTTCATTGAAGGCCCAGACCGCTTCCGAGATCACCCTTGACCTCGACTAATTCCTTCATGGCCTTCGACCAAAAAACCCGCAACCTCCTCCAGCGCACCGTCAGCGCCTGCCGCAATCTGCTGGACACCGAATTCGCCGCCCAGCGCCGCAGCATCTTCGGCATCAATGACGACGGCACCGCCGCTCCGTTGGAGACACTGAGCCATTTGTCGGATGAAGACATGCAGACGGCCAGGCTCCTGCGTGATCGCTTGGATCACCTCGTCGCCGGCCTGGTGTCTCAGGGCAAAAAGGAAGCCAAGGCGCGGAAGGAAGCGGTGGGTCGAGTCACCCGCGAACAAGCCTTCACCGTGCTAAACCGCCTGGCAGCTTTGCGCATGTCAGAGGAGCGGGAGATTGTGCTGGAGTGCGTGCGCCAGGGCACCGCTTCGGAGGGATTTCAACTGTTCATGCAAAGCGCTGGCGGGGCCTTGGGCGGCAACTTCGAGTCCTACCGTGCCTACCTCTTCCTGCTGTTTGACGAGCTGGCCATCGATCTCGGCGTCCTCTTCAGCCGCTGGGACCCTGCCGGCCTGCTTTTTCCACGTCAGGAAGCCCTAGAAGCCGTGCTGCGCGAACTCAACGGCACTGGCACCGCTGCGACCCGTGAGGATATCACTCCCGAGGCTTTTAATGCCATCTGGGCTGAGGACGAAACCATTGGCTGGATCTACCAATACTATAACGATACCGAAGAACGTGCCCTTATGCGGGATCCTAAACGCGGAGGTTCCGCCGCCCCGCGCAACAGCCGCGAGTTGGCCGTCCGCAACCAGTTCTTCACCCCGCGCTACGTGGTCGAGTTCCTCACCGACAACACGCTGGGGCGCATCTGGTATGAGATGACGCAGGGCATCACCACGCTCATAGGGCAGTGCCGCTACCTCGTCCGCCGCCCGAACGAAATCTTCCTCCAGCCGGGCGAAACCGCCCCAGAACAGCCAAAGCAGGACAACCTCTCCCAAGAAGACCTGCTCCGCGCGCCCCTCTTCATCCCCCACCGCCCGCTCAAGGACCCGCGCACCATCCTCATGCTCGATCCCGCGTGCGGCTCGATGCACTTCGGCCTCTACGCCTTCGACCTGTTCGAGGTCATCTACGAAGAAGCGTGGGCGCTGGAGGAAAAGCTCGGCGCGGACGCCCTGAGCCGGCCGCCGGGGATGAAATCCCTGCACGCCACCTATGCCGGCAAGGACGCCTTCCTGAAAGACGTGCCCCGCCTCATCATCGAGCACAACCTCCACGGCATCGACATCGACCCGCGCTGCGCCCAGATCGCCGGCCTCTCCCTCTGGCTGCGGGCGCAGCGGGCCTGGAAAGACATGGGCCTTGCGCCTGCGCAACGCCCGGCCATCAAACGCTCGAACATCGTCTGCGCCGAGCCGATGCCCGGCGAGAAGGCGCTGCTGCGCGAATTCGTCGAGCGCGAGTTCCCAGCAGCGGAACGCGCCGTCTGCCTGCGGCTGCTGGAGGCCATCTTCGACAAAATGCAACTGGCCGGCGAGGCCGGCTCGCTGCTCAAGATCGAGGAGGAAATCCGCAGCGCCATCGAGGACGCCCGCGAGGCGTGGCAGAATCTCGCCACCAAACCGCCGGAGCTGTTCACCACCACGGAACTGAACCAAATCTCCACCGCTCCCGAACTGACCGGAATGGAACAGGCCGTCTCTTCCCTGACCTCCGACTCCCTACACCTGACCACCGACTTCTGGGAGCGCATCGAGGAACGCATCTACGCCGCCCTGCGCGACTACGCCGAGCAGGCCGAGAACGGCGGCGGCTTCCAGCGCCGGCTCTTTGCCGAGGACGCCGCGCGGGGCTTCGCCTTCATTGATGTCTGCCGCAAACGCTACGACGTGGTAGAAATGAATCCACCATTCGGAGAAGTGCCTATTAATGCACGCGACTACATCGGCGACTCATATGTTGAATCTAAGAGCGATATCGGAATGGCCTTTGTTAATTGTTTCACTGCAAGGCTCGACCAGCATGGCCGTTTGGGTGCGATAACCAGCCGGATGTTCGTCGCAAATGAGATGCTCGAAACTTGGCGTGATGCCTATCTATTAGGTGCGACATCTGGTTTGAATTGCTTGCTCGATTTGGGATACGGAGTTCTTGACGGTGCAAAGGTAGAGGCGGCGGCGTTTGTAATCGACCGTGGGAATACCCAATGCTCTCAATCAACCTTCGTGCGGGTTCTTGACTCCCCCGACAAGGAAACAGCCACGACTGAACTGCTCGTAGGCGGCGGGCGTGTCCGTGGAGGTTGCATTTTCTACCATCAATTAGACAGCTTTCACGCACTACCCGGTCACGTGTTGGCTTACCAACTTCCGCTTTCATTAGCTCGTCGAGTTACAGGCGGAGTTAATCTCACTGCTTTGGGAGGAAAGGCTGTGGTCGGATTGCAGCCCAGTGACAACTTTCGCTTTGTGCGGCTCGCATGGGAAATACCCTCCGAGGGAGTTGGTAGAGGTGCTGCCTGGACCTATTACGCCAAGGGAGGAGAATACCAGCCCTATTGGGATGACATCCATTTGGTTGTGAACTGGGCCAGCAATGGGGCAGAGATTCGGAACTTTGTTGATGAGAACGGGAAGATTCGCTCGCGACCACAAAACCTACCGTATTATTTCAATGCCGGCGTGACATGGCCTGAACGCACGTCGAGCGATTTCTCACCAAGAGTGCTTCCGGAAGGGTGTATTTTCAGCGTCGTTGGCCTAGGTATATTCTGCGGGACAGCGAATCTAAACCTCGCCTATATTGCAGGAGCATACTCGCGAGCGTTCAAGTTAATTATTGATGCTGTGTATGGCTCTGGAGATGCGTCTTCACCGGGAGCCATGGGGACACACTATCGGTCTGGCGTTCTCGAAATGCTTCCGGCTCCGTTATGGGCGGGTGCGGATGGGATTAGAGAACACGCACTGCGTCTTGTGAGCGATGGATTGAGGCTTTTCGAAAGTGATGAAACGTCGCGATACTTCTCATGTGGTGCAGCCGCCGGTAGACTGATCCGTCAGCATGTTGATGTTGAGATCGTAGAAGCATCAGCGCGATTGTCCCGGATGATCGACGATCATGCGGTAGTGGACGCCAAGGTGCTTGATGAGCTTGGTTTCGATGAAACTGACCGGGGGACTGTCAATGCCTTGGTCGGCCCTCACCCCGGCTCATACGTAAAGACCATTCTCCCAGAGGACATCGCCCATGTAGAAGTCCTGTGGAAATTATCGGAATCTGATCTCATCCGAGTGGCCACGTCGAAACACGGCGCTCGCCGTCAATTGACGATGAAGTCATATGCTGCGAATCGGCGTTATGAATTGGTTGCCCACGCCTTAGAGATTGATGCGCGGAATGTCGCCGAAGTTGTTGCAGAGCATTTGTTCCGAGAGCCGGACATGGAGGCTGGGGTTGCTGCCCGTATTGTGTCTTGGCTCGTAGGCAGCGCCTTCGGCCGCTGGGACATCCGGTATGCGACGGGCGAGCAGGCCGCGCCGGAGTTGCCCGACCCGTTTGCGCCTTTGCCGGTATGTCCGCCCGGCCAGTTGCAGAACGCGCAGGGCTTGCCCGCCTGCCCGGAGGAAGTGCCCGCCGCGTATCCCGTCCGCATCCCGTGGGACGGCATCCTCGTGGATGACCCGAATCATCCGCTGGACATCGAGCACCGCGTCCGCGAGGTCATTGAAATCATCTGGAGTAGCCAAGAGGGCGGCCCAACTGCCGAAGCCATCGAACACGAAGCCTGCGAAATCCTCGACGTGAAATCGTTACGCGACTATTTTCGCAAGCCCGCCGGCTTCTTCGCCGATCACCTGAAACGCTATTCCAAGAGCCGCCGGCAAGCGCCCATCTACTGGCCGCTGTCCACCGCCTCCGGCAGCTACACGCTCTGGATCTATTACCACCGCCTCACGCCGGACACGCTCTACAAGTGCCTCCAGCAGTTCGTGGAGCCGAAGATCAAGGATGTGGAGCAGGACATCCACCGCCTCCGCACCATGCTCAGCTCCGACGAAGGCGGCAGCAAGGAACGCGAACAACTGAAGAACGCCGAAACCCTCCTCAACGAGCTGAAGGAGATGCACGTCGAACTGAGCCTATGGGCACCCAAATGGAAACCCAACCTCAACGACGGCGTCCTCATCACCGCCTGCCCTCTCTGGAAACTCTTCCGCCTGCCTAAGTGGCGCAAAGACCTCGAAACCTGTTGGAAAGAACTGGAAATGGGCAGCTACGATTGGGCTCACCTCGCTCTCACTATCCGCCCCAGAGAGGTCCGGGAAAAATGTAAAACAGATCGCTCCCTAGCCATCGCCCACGAATTGGAGGAGCTTTGCGAGGTGAAGGCGCGTGAGCCGAAGAAGAGGGCCGCGAAGAAGACGGCAAAGAAGAAAAGCAAATCTAGTGAACAGGAGGACCTGCTGTGACTCCCAACCTAGCCGCAGTCGAGAGTCCAGGAACCGTTCAAACCTCAGAGTTTGAGTCCCTCAGCATTTATGAGGTCATCGGGCGGTTAAACAGCTCGCAACAGCGCCCGCTTTACCTGCCCGCCATCCAAAGACGATTCGTCTGGGGCATGGCACAGATTTGCGAGCTGTTTGACTCAATGATGCGCGGTTATCCGATTGGGACTTTCCTGTTCTGGGAAGTGGCTGACGAGCTGCGAAACGACTACGCTTTTTACGAGTTCATCCGCGACTACAACGAACACGCGGACCATCGTGCCAACCGCACGGCCCCACGCACCCTGCCACCAGGACTGACTGGGGTGCTAGATGGTCAACAGCGTCTCAATTCCATGTATGTGGCGCTACAAGGAAGTTATTCGGCTTTCATCGGCGGCCAGGGGAACTTCAGGGCTCGATTGGATAGTTTTCCACGCCGTGAATTTCATCTGAATGTCTTCTTTGCCCCGGCTGAAGACGATAAGCAGCATTACCAATTCCGGTTCCTCACCGAGTGGGAGAGTTCACCTGTGCGCTTTGATGCGAAGCATTATTGGTTCCCTGTGTCGGCCATTTATCATTCTACCTGTCAGCAAGAGGTGGAACGGCAATGGATGCATTATGTCACCAAGACTGGCACCCGAGATAAATTAACAGAGAATCAGAGTGAAAAGGCAATCTCAACGCTGGAGTTATTGCGGCGGCGCATTCGTGACGAAAAGCTCATTACGTATTTCCCAATTCGTCAGCGGGACCTGACTGAAGCCTTGCAGATTTTCATCCGCGCAAACAACGGAGGCACCACAGTCACGGATGCGCAGATGATCTTCTCCACCATCATCGCCCATTGGCAGGAAGGCAGAGCCAGGATTGAGGCGTTAAGAGACTCTATCAATGACCTGGGAAACGGATTTCAGTTCGAGATCACCCACATCATGCTGGCCTGTCTGGCGCTCTCCGGCTGCCCGATCCGCCTGCGAATTGAGTCCTTCAAGCCCGCTCATGTGGATACGATCCGGGAATGTTGGCCGGCGATCTGCGAGACTCTACAGGCAGCCGCCAACATGGCCGTTCGATGGGGGCTGTCAGGCAATCACGGAATTCGTCAGCATTCAATCATAGCACTCGCCATCCTTCTGAGAGCGGGAGTTAAGACACCAGCCTCTGATGATCACCTTCGATTGTTTGTGCTCCGATCTCTTGTTTGTGAGCTTTATAGACGGCCCGAACGCACGCTGGCACTTGTCCAAGAGTACGCTGATGATCATTTGGCTTTAGGCTCCGTATTCGTGCTCGACCACTTTGAATCCGTCTTTGAGCTTCCCTCTGGGCAGGGATTGGGAATAACGCCAGAGGACTTGGAAAAGCTGCTGACCATCCACATTGGAGATTCAAGGACCTATGTTCTTCTGACACTTCTGCATCATCATCATGCGGTGCATCAGCACGCCTTTCAGAAAGATCACATTCACCCAAGCTCCCGTTTCGCAGATTTAAAGGAATTCAAACTGGGCAGTGAAGGTGAAGCACTTTGGCACCAATGGAAGGATCAGCTCCCCAACATTCAGTTGCTTCAGGAAGGTGAAAACAACTACAAGCGGGCCAAGGCATTCAAGGATTGGCTTCCGATCTACCTTCCCAATTCCGAGGCTCAGAAGGCCTATCTAGCTCAGAACGACATACCCGCTGACGTCAGCCTCGATTTCGTGGATTTCGAATCCTTCTTCAACCGCCGCAAGGAAAGGCTCCGCCAGCGACTTAAAAACCTACTAGGAGTGTCCGCTGTAAACGAGTCTTGAATGCTTCTGCATGTTCTGTCTATACCTCTATGTCTAACCTCAATACCATCCTCTCCGATCTAGGCATCACCGTCGCGCAGGCCGTGACTATTACTGGAAGACAAGCAGTGACGCTGCCAGTCCCAGCACTTTTGCACGAGAGTGTGAAGCAACGTCTCAGCGAAGCTTTCCCCGATGGTCTTTACAGCCATCAGGCCAATGCCCTCGCCTCGGTGCTGAATGGGCAGGATGTGTGTCTAGCCACCTCGACAGCTTCGGGGAAGAGCTTGGTCTTCATGGCGGCGGCAGCGAATCTGGCTCTGTCGGACTCGAGGGCATTGACCATCGCCGTCTATCCCGCGCGGGCTTTGGTTCAAGATCAGCTGGAGAAGTGGCAGTCCTTCTGCACTCCCCTAGGTGTGCGGGTTGGCCAGATCGATGGCAGCGTGCAGGTCGCCCAGCGGGCATCCATCCTAACGGACTCCCATGTTGTGGTTATGACGCCGGATGTGATTCATGCTTGGTTGATGAATCATTCGGGGGAGAACGCTGCCAATTTAGGACGCTTGCGCTTGGTGGTTCTCGACGAGGCCCATTCCTACAATGGCGTGTTTGGCACTAACATGGCCTACTTGTTCCGCCGGCTTTCGGTGCTTACCCCGCCTTTTCAAGTCATCGTCTCGACTGCGACTATCGGTGAGCCTGAGTCCTTCATCCGTGAGATAACAGGTCGCGAAGTCACCATCTACAAACGCGAGGACGAAGGCTCCCAGATTCCTGAGAAGCGGATCGTGCTCAGCCGGATCGGAGGACAGGGATCATTTGACCGTTTAGCGACGCTGCTGCGCACTTTGGCGAACACGTATGAGGGGCGATTTCTTGCTTTTGCTGATTCTAGGAAAGTCGTCGAGCGTCTGACTGCGGCAGCGCACCGCAGTCCGAACGTGGCCAATTCACCGGTCACGGGACAGGATGATGACGATGAACCGGAGATTTCGATTCCGGGCATTCTGATGCCCTATCGGGCTGGATATGAGGCAGCAGATCGCTCGGAAATTCAGTCAGCCCTAGCCAATGGCCACCTTCGCGGGGTGGTATCGACCAGCGCGCTCGAACTCGGCGTGGACATCGGTGACATCGACTTGGTGGTGCTGCTCAATACGCCGCCCTCGGTCCAAGCCTTCTGGCAACGATTTGGCCGTGCCGGACGCCGATCCCGGCCAGGTGAATGTCTGCTGCTTGATGACACAGGCACCATCGGTTCAGGTGCAGATGGACTGGCTGGGTATCTTGGCAAACCAGCCGAGAGAAACTATCTGTATCTGGGCAATCGATACGTCCAATACACAAACGCATTGAGCGCAGCGAGAGAGATACAGGAAGGCGGCGGCAAGCTAGAAACATGGCAGCTATTTCCAGGTCTGCCGGCCACCTTTTTGCCGATGTTAACCAACGAAGTGACCCCTACCCAGGTGATCCCTGATGATCTCTACACGCTCAAGCAGCGTGGAGAGAACGGTCCACATCATGAGTTTCCTCTTCGCGGTGGAATGGAAGCGAATTATCAGGTGAAGCGCAGCCCGGATGACATGGACCTTGGCACGCTGAGTATGGCCCAACTCGTTAGAGAAGCCTACCCCGGGGCCATTTACTACTACCGAGCCAACGCCTACCGGATCCGCGAGACGAGGCCAAAGGAGCGGGTGCTGCGTGCCACCAAAGAGAAATTTGGCACCACCAAGCCAACCTCCCTGATCACGGTCTTCCCAAATTTTAGTGCTGGTGGTAAGCGCTGGACATCTCCCGACGGATTCATGCAGGAGTGCGACGTGCAGGTGGCCGAACGGGTCACTGGCTTTACGGAGATCCGGGGCACCGCGTCTACCCCGCATGTTTATGGCATGGGGTCGCCTTGGGCTCAAAGGCCAGTACAACGATTTCTCAAGACCACAGGAGTGATCTGGTGTTTCGGGAACACCGGAGTGATAGCTGAGGCATCAACACGCTACCTAGTGGATGCGTTCTGTCTGACCGAGGGAATTCATGCACGAGACATCGGATTCGGCAGGTTCAGTTCGAACGTATCCCCGCAGGGACCCGGCGATTGCAAAGGTCTGTGCATCTATGACGATGTCGCCGGCGGACTTCGCCTCACAGAACGGCTGGCGGATCACTTCGGGGAGATCGTCGAAACGGCAATCTTACTGGCCAACAACGAAGGGGACATCAACGCGGCGAGCGCACTTCGTGATCTAGCCACCAAAGCGGCTTCACTAAGCCCTGCCCATGTCGTCGCTCCAACTGCCGACTCACCCGTTGGAGATGGGTGGATCACGGTAATAGCACCCGGGGAGACGGCCATACTGCAATCCTCGGCTCAGTCCGCTGAGGTTGTTGTCTTGCGTTATGTTCCAGCTCCAAGCGGACTGAAATATCGACTGAGGCATACAAAGGAAACCGTGGAGTGGACCGTGGATGCAGCGGCGGTTTCACCCATCAATGGACAGACAAGGTTGATCCGCTACAACACCGAGACAGGAGAGGAAGAATCCATCGCATCCTGAGAATCTAAAAGACAGGTCACCACAACCCGGGGAAAAATCATGCTCGTTTACGCCAACGAATTCTATCTCCAAGCCAACCCTGACCATCTCAAGAAGGTGAAGGAGGGGATCAAATACTGGCTGGATGGCAAGATTGGCCCCGCCTTCCACAGAACGAAGATCATTCCTTTCGCGGAAAACATGATCATCAGAGACCCCAAGACGGGCATCAATGACATCAGTATCATTGGGACACCTGACCACGCCCTGGACTATTGTCTTTCGATTAATTTCCGCCACAATGACAGCCAGGTGAGCGGTCGTGCTTGGTTCACGCGAATTGGTCTCGAAAGGCCTTCGCCAGATGCACCCATGCGTGTAACCGTGCTCTTGGAGACCTCCGAGATTAGCCCTCAAGTGGCACTGAACCCGGTATCGCCCAGCAAGCCCGGAGTCGTTTCTGAAATCCTCAACCGCTGTGAAGTTGATCCCCGAACGCCTGGTAAGGAAATTAAAACGCTGAACCCCGAGTTCTTGGCTGAATTCCAGTCCGAAATCGCGAACGTCAATCGTCGCTATCCGATCCTCGTCGTGAGCCCGGATGATTTCTCCGAGAAGGCCCTAGTGGATACCAACGACCTCCGAAAGCGACTCGTTGGTTTGGCGCAGACTTATTTGATCCCAGACAAACGATCGGCCTGGAGACTGAGGGAGTCTGTTCCTGCCTATCACACAGCTTGGGATGGCTCGATCACGGTAATCGGGCCAATGGGAGAGGGTAGAGCACTGGGAAGAGTTTACAAAAACGACGAGATTGAGGCAATATGCCACGATACGGGGTTCTCGTTTGAACGGTATCTTTTCGAGGAAATCACTCACCGAAGCAACCTGTCGATGAGCCGGCGGCATACAGGTCATGATGTGGTGAGCCGGCGACTCGTTGCGTTCAAGCTCGCGAAGCTGCGAGAAGAGGCCACCACAGTGGAGAGCCTGAATGAGATAGTGAAGGTTTACGAGGAGGATCGAAATAAAGCGCTTCAAGATGTGAATGAACTGGAGTTCCGACTGCTCGCCACCGAAGAGGCCAATGAAGGACTGAAGCAACAGATCGGAGATCTGGACAAGAAGATCAGAACCCTCCAATTTCAGCTCAAGCAGGCGCGGGAGTCTACTGACAGGGAGGAGGTCCTGCAAGAAACCGACCTTGTACCAGGTTCGTTGGCCGAGATGACGTCCGCTCTTCAGTCTCACTACGGTGATCAATTGGAGATAACGGGGAACGCAGAGCGGACCATGAAGAAGTCGCCTTATGAGGATGTCGGTCGAGCATGGTCAGCATTCAAGGTGCTCGCCACTCACTTTTATGGGGCATTTACTCAGCAGTTGCAGATGCAGGATGCCATAGAAGAGCTGAGATTGGTGCCAGGGGAGTATGCCGGCAACAATAGCAAGGTCACGGCTGGGCGATTCGATGGTTACGAACGGATCCACAATGGAAAAAAATATGCTCTCAACAAACACATTGCTCTCGGCAATGCTCGCGACCCGAGGCTTTGTTTTCGACTCTATTTTGAATGGGAGCCTGATCAGAAAAAGATAATCATCCTCCACGCGGGCGAGCATCTGGACACTTTGAGCAGCTGAACAAACATGACTTTCGAGACCTTCCTTGCCCAACAGCTTGAAACCCGCATACGCCAGCGCCGGCTGCTCGTGGTCTATGACCCCGATCAACGATTCCGCGACATCGTCGCTAGCCTGAGGGACAAGTACACCCAAGTCCTCGACTGCGATGGTGACCTCCTGGAGGCACGTGAGGCTGCTCTGGAGTCTTTTGCGGCGCTAGGTGAAGACGCCTCCTGCAAGCAGAAGCTTGTGCTCTATGTGCCAGCAGTAAGATCGTTGGAGGATGCAGACCGTTGCTCGGACCCCTTCGCTGGTTTCGTGGTAGCCGGGGCATGCTTTCCAGATGGTGCCGGGGACGATTTCCGACAGCTCTGTCTTCAGTTTCTCCCCGAACAGGCCGGCCAAATCGAAGAAATATTCGCCTCAGGTGAACCGCCTGCCATTTCATTGATCAACAGCATGCGCAGCGGCGCGGTGGACTCCCCCATGTTGCGCGATTTGCTCAAGGCAGAGGGGCCCAAGGATATGCTGGTGAAGTTTCTTTCGGCAAGCGACGAAACCCTGAAGAAGCTGCGATCCACGACCCAATGGGTGAAGGATTTGAAGGATCTGGTAGCGCGCACCTTGGGGCTGAAACTGGACGGTGCAAAGGAAGCCGTAGAGGATCTGCAGACGCAACTTTGGCGTTACCTTCTTTTTTCCGAGTTTGCTGCCGATTTACCGGTGACATTGCCGGCGGGTCTTCAGTCTGTCCCGCGAGCAGGAATCTCGCATGAGCCTTTTGTGAGGTCCCTCTGCGGGACCTTGCGAGATTTGGGGAGCGCTCAAGCTGCCTACGAGGAGGCGGCAAACCGGGTGGCAGGAACGGAATTGGGTCTCGAAGCGCAATGCGGTTCCATTGAGGACTTTGGCGTTCTAGACACCTTCTCTTTTGAGGAACGTGGATTCTTGCGTCGGTTTGCTGAGCAATTAGGGGCTGGGCAGTTTGAGAATGCGCGGGAGATCGTGGCCCTCCGGCAAGGCTCCTTTTGGGTGGAAAGGGATGCGCAACGCTCCGCAGAATGGCAGGTGGCGGACTTGTCTGCACGTTTGATGCTCGAACTTCAGAGCCTTGAGGCTGAGCTGACCGTCAAGCGCTCACTCGATGAGTGGATCGATTTTTACACCAGTCGCTTTGGCATGGTGGACACCATCCACCGATGCATGGAACAAGTCGCAGCCGAGATCCTGCCGATAGAAGCCGTTCTTGCGGGTGTCCTGACTCAGGCTAGAGAGGCACATCGCGAAGCCTGCGACAAACTGGCTCGAGGGATGCAGGAGGAAGCGACCAAGACTGGCTGGCCATCCACAACCAAAGCGCGTTCGGTGGACATTTTCGACCGCTGGGTCGAGCCACGTTGGAAGTCGGGTGAACGCGTTGCTTATTTCTGGATCGATGCGCTTCGCTATGAACTGGCGCAAGCATTGGAGGCAGCTCTCGGGACCCACCACGGCACGAGGCTCGATATGGCATGCGCCAGCCTCCCATGCTTAACCCCCGTAGGAATGGCCGCACTATTGCCCGGTGCATCATCAATGGAGATCAAAGTCGATGCCGGAAAGCCAGTGGCGGTGATATATGGAAAGCCTGTCGATGGCCCCAAAGCGAGAGCAGAGGTGCTGGCCTCTTATGTCGGAGCTAGCCGAACACGCTTGGTAGATCTGGAAGATTTGGCCAATGGCAAGCTGCCCAATGACATCGAAATGATCGAGGTGCTGGCAGTGAAGACCAATGACATTGACTCACTTGGAGAAAGCAACCCGCTCTACTTCATCGGAATGCTTCCCAGCATTCTGCGGAAAATCCAGCTTGCCGTGAACAAACTCGCCGAAGCGGGTTTCACACGAGCGATTTTGACGAGTGATCATGGATTCGCCTGGATGCAGAGCACCAGTGCAGGGAATGCTATCGGTAAACCACCGGGGCAGTGGGTGATGGCAAAGGATCGTGTTCTGCTCGGTGAAGGAACCACTGACACACTCTCTCTCGTCCTGAACACATCTGATGCAGGCATCCGGTCCAGCCTCCAACAAATAGCAATTCCCAAGGGCATGGCGACCTATACCGCCGGGGTGACCTATTTCCATGGCGGCATTTCCCCCCAGGAGTGCATCCTGCCAGTACTTGATGTGCATTTGAAAACTGCCAACACGATGATGCCAACCCATCGAGTGGACATCACACTGACCTATCGGGGAGCATCTCGTGGCACTATCACCTCCCTGATTCCAGCGCTCGAACTCTCCTATCCTGCGGCGGACTTGTTTGGCCCTGCCAGCGTGTGCTTGTTGCTGCATGGAGTGGACAAAAGCGGCACGCTTGTAGGCGAGGCGGCGTCAAGCGCAGCGGTAGATCCAGCAAGCAGGGAGATTCACCTGGAGCGTGGTAAAGCGATCAAAGTGCCTTTGCGCCTAAAAGAAGGATTTGAGGGAGAGTTCAAGGTGGTCGCCATTGACCCTGTGAGCGGAACCACTTACGCAACAATCAAACTTGAAACAGCCTTTCACCACTAAACCGCTATGATTGCCCTGAACCAGAAATTGAATGAACTTTTTGCGGGACGCGTCGTGCGCAAGGACCTGGTCCAGCGGGTCAAGAAGGGAACCAATGCCCCGACCTTTGTTCTGGAGTTCCTGCTTGCGCGCTATTGCGCTACCGACGACGCAGACGAGATCGAGTCGGGCTTGGTGGCAGTGAATGAGACTCTTCAAGGCAACTTCGTTCGACCCAACGAATCCAATGCTGCGCAATCCATCGTGCAACAGCAAGGAAGTCACAAATTCATCGACAAGGTCCGCGTGACCCACAATGAGAAAGAAAAGCGGCATTGGGCTGAAATGGAAAATTTTGGCAGCCGCCGAATCGCCATCAACGAACGCCACTATCGCGACAACAAACGCCTGCTCGAAGGTGGCTTGTGGTGTGAGGTCGTTGTCGGCTACAATACTATTGAAGACGATGAGTATGCATTCCACATCGAAGACCTGCGACCCATCCAAGTTTCGCGCTTCGATTTCGATACATTCATTGACGCCCGGCGGCAGTTTACCAGAGAAGAATGGAAGACGACCATCCTTCGTTCAGTGGGACTGGAGGCCGACCATCTCACCCCACGCCAACAAATGCTATATCTGGCGCGATTGGTGCCTCTCGTAGAGGCTAATTACAATTTTGTGGAGCTCGGGCCTCGCGGAACGGGTAAGTCTTATACCTTTTCTGAGTTCTCGCCCTATTCAACGCTTATCAGTGGCGGCCAAACAACGACAGCCACGCTCTTTTACAACAAGACCCGCCGGCAGGTCGGGATCATTGGTTACTGGGACAGTATTGCATTTGACGAGGTGGCTGGCATCCGTGTCAAAGACCCAGGAACGATTCAAATCCTCAAGGATTTTATGGCGAACGGACGATTCAATCTCGGAGCCGAGGTTATTGCGCCAGCAAGTTTGGCCTTTGTTGGCAATATCGACGATTCGATTTCCGAAATTGTCCGGTCGTCACAGTTTGATCTTTTCAAACCACTCCCAGAGGAATTTGATCTCGCTGTCATCCATAGATTCCATCAATACCTTCCGGGGTGGGAAATCCCTGCAAATGCCGATCACCTGTTGACGGAAGAGTATGGATTCATCACCGACTACTTGGCTGAGGCGTTCCATTACCTGTTCAAGCACCGGAACTACTTTCCGGCGGTTAAAAAGCGCGCGAAACTCGGAGCTGGGTTTCAGGGGCGTGACGAGACTGCGGTTTACAAGACAGTGGCCGGCCTGATCAAATTGCTGCATCCTGATGGGGAGTGCGGTGATGATGAGTTTGAAGAGTATTTGGCCTATGCAATTGAAGGTCGCCGGCGGGTGAAGGAACAGCTCAACAAACGGAAAAAGGATGAGGAATTCGGCGAGATTCGGCTGTCTTACACCAACACTCGAGGTGAGAACGTGGAGGTTCATTGTCCTGAAAGCCAGGGCGTGGACGCCACACTCAGGCCTCGGAGCGGACCTTCTGAAGCATTGACACCACCGGGATTGCTGCCGCCCGTTGCTCCGCCTGGGGCAGTTTCGGACGAGGAAACCGGAGCGGTTGCCAAGGCAGCTGACGAATTGAAGGACAAACACTTCACCATCCGGTATGGAGATAGCGGCTACTCTTACCAAGCAATCTTTGGCGCATACCTTCAAGGTGCAAAGAAGCTCGTAGTTGAGGATCCCTACATTCGCAGGGATCACCAGATTCGGAATTTTCTGCAGCTTTGCGAGCTAGCTGTGCAAGGGGGCACTATCAAGGCGGTCGAACTGGTCACATCTGCCGAGCATGAAGCCCAAAAAGATGATGCAGTGAAGAGGTTGGACGAGATCAAGGAAGGCCTTGCGGATTATGACGTAACGTTATCCTACAGGTTTGATGATAAAATTCATGATCGGGAAGTGCGAACCGATACAGGCTGGCACATTCAGATCGGACGAGGCCTCGACATCTACCAAGGCCCGATGACTCGGCTTAAAGTAGGCGCGACGAACTTTGACCTGCGACCTTGCATGGAGACCAAAGTGAGCATTTTCAAGCAGGTTGAAGGCGAAAATGGGCTGCTTTAGGTATTTCGCTCCATTCGCAACCCGAAAGCCCAGGCGAAGGAACGACAAGAGCGGGGCTCCTGCAGAACCTGGGTTTGAGGGACCTGGAGGGGCGGGGTCAAAAAGTCCCGGTCTTCGTGCTGCTTTTGGTCTGCGCCAAAGCGAAACGAAGTTCCAGTCGCAAGCGAATCCGTGCTGCCCTTAGCGGGACGCATATTTCCCCACCACCAAGCAAAACGCCGCCAGCTATTGCCGTTGTGTCTCCCCTTGGTGCGCAGCCATCCCCGCAATCATGAGCAACTTTCGAAACATCAGTCCTGAGGAAAGGACCCTCAGAGAAGAGATCTACAATCCCGCAACTCTTCAAAAGATCGCACGTGCAATGCATCCGATGTGGGAGGACAGGAAGACCAGCGAAGGGTCGTGCCGGAAGCCAAGGCGATTCTTTCGGCTGCCGAGTCGGCCATCATCGAAGCCGCGAAACTCCAGCAGGCCGCAAAGAAAGAGAAGGAGGCGGCTGCAGAGCTGTTTGCAGAGGCGGAAGCAGCTGATCCCGCGAAAATCCGGGCAGATGCATATCAAGAGACCCAACGAGTCAGGGCTGCCCTTGAAAAATTGCTCCGCGAAAAGGACATGGAACTGCAAAAGTGGCGGGCACTGGCCAGGGGAAAGACGCCACCGAAAGCACCTGACCTCCTCGAATTAGAGGAGAAACGTGCTTTGGAAATCAGGTATTGGAAGTCGGAATCGCAAGCCCGGGGCGACCGAATAAAAGAGTTGGAACGGCTGTTGACTGCTGAAAAAGAAGACCATGAAGCCGTGAAGGCCCGGATGGCGGATATCCAGTCGATCAACGGCCAGCTGGAACAAGATGCTGTCGAACTCAATCTGACCCTCGACCACCTTGAGGAAGAAAACCTCAGGCTGGGGGAGCGAATCAGAGAAGTAAACGTCAACGCGCACCAAACCATGGCAGAGGCGGCTCCCCTTGCAGCCGGCGCGCCTCAATCTTTCTGGACCTGGTTGCGAAAAGCAAAGTCATCGGCATCAAGTATGGCGGAAATGGGACGCGTCTTTGTTCATGGCAACAGCCCCTTTACGGAAGGGCAGATGGATAAAATCTTCACCGAGGCCGGCTGTGACCGCTCCCCAGATGGCCGAAGCGCGAGGATTGTGGTTGTGGGAGTTGAGGGCTTTTCGACTGCATATTTGGACGGATTGATCCGAGGGAAAGACACGCCCAAAATTTGGACGCAAGAGCTGGCGCTTGCTGCGTTAGCAACAGGTGATGACCCGCTAGTCACATGTCCGCTGACAGTCCTCAGAGAGCTAGGGAAAGTGCACCCAGCAATCACATATTTGATGCAGTTGGGATTCGAGTGGCCAGTGCTGCCGGCAGAACAGGAGTCTGACGTATTAATCATAGGAAGCTTTTCGGCCGAGCAGAGCCCTCTAACGATAATGGGATATCATGTGGGAGAAGAATACCCGAGGGGGCTCGCACGAAGATCGCGGCTTGCTAAAATCTACAGCAATCGTCTGGCTTTCTCTGCCGATTACCCCGCAGATCGCAAACGTGAATGGGGCTCTCCCTGCACACCGCAAAGGCTAAAAGAGATCGCTCTGCAGATCTGCCGGAACATTGGCAGGAACCAGGGGCGGAAGGGGCTGCGGCTTGCTTGCCTACATTGGGAGCAGGATCTGGCATGGCTAAAATCGAAGTTTTACACCGGAAAGGCCGATTTTGTGTGGCCGGGATAAGCTTACGCCCGGTGGGACAATGTATGACAGGAGGCGGGGCCACGTAACACCTGCTGAAGATGTATGGGGTCAACTTACGCGAGTGTCAGAGCACTCAGCACCTGGACGTCTGGGCTGGTTGCCTGGATGGACGAGAATCGGTCCCGCAAGGGGGCGGAGAATACCCGTACGTAAGTGCGGAGGTTCTCGCCGAGGTTATCCTAGTCGCCCATGAGATTCTTCAGGTCCAGGAGCGAGGTGTTGTAAAAGAGCAGGCCGGATTTGCGCAGGAGAAAGGGTTCAGGATTGAGGCCTGCTTTCTTGCGTTTCTCCTTCTCTGCCAGCACGGCGGGTTTGGTGCCCTCCAGCACGCAGTCCAGGCGACGCAGAACGGTGAAGGGCAGAATGACCTTGCCGTATTCAGGTTGTTTGTAATCACCGCAGCAGGTCCGCCACGGACCAAATGAAGGAGGAGAGATTCGGATCGGGCATGGGGTATCAAAAAGGCCGGCGGAGAGCGACAGGTAGAGACGGCGCATCCAAGCGGTTCTTATCCACGATAGCAAGAAAGCTCTCCAACGAGTGTGCTCAGCGGGGTCTCTATGAACTGCCCAGGGAACGAACACCATCCATTGATTTTGCCAGGATCAGGGCTGGCACTGAATCCCTTCCTTCAGAGGTCGTCGGAGCGACGTGGTTGCCAGGAGAGGTGCACCCTCTCGGGTCAGCTTCAAACGCCTAGAAAGGCCGTTTCTGGCCCTTTTGGGGGCATCTGCTGTCTCAAGGGGCATTGCTTTTCCGCTTTGGGGGTGCTGAGGCCCTCGCCATCAGCTCTGGCAGGTTCACTTGGAGACCTTCTGCGATGTGAATGAGCACCCAAAGAGTCGGTCTTGCCTGGTCGTTTTCGATGTGAGTGATCGTGGTGCGGCTCAAGCCGATGGCAGCAGCCAGAGCGGTGGCGGAGATGTTTTGGCGCAGCCTTTCCTCCCGAAGAAGCAGCACGAGCCGCCTTTCGATGGGATGAAGTTGGGACGCATCTGGCACACCCTGAAAATTGGTGTTGCATGGGACAATGCACGGGCATTAAAATGCCCGTGATGTTATGAAGCTCCCTTTTCTTTGCAGGCTGGACGAAAGCGGGGTTCTTTTGAACCCCGGTCACATTGATGCGGATCTCTCGGTAAACGGAGCCGGGCGGGAATTAGGATTGCCGAAGCCCGGACTCAGGGTGTGGCTGGTTGGTATCTTTTTGGCACTCGCAGGAACTGTCACCGCCAACAACTTTGACGACTGGGTGGAGTCAAACAGGGGGCGTGTATGGACAGCCGCAGATGGACGCAAAATTGAGGCTGTTCTGTTAAGCTATGATTGGCCAGGCAAGACCGTCACCGTAAAAAGGAAAGATGGAAACCGGTTCACCTTCGAACTCCAATATCTGTCGCAAGAGGACTACCAATTCATCAAAGAACTGGCCACTGTCCCACGCCTGATTACCCCGGCGGACATGAAAGAGAGGCTGCTGTCCCATCAACTGCGGGACATCTATGGCAATGTTTCGACGTATGGCGGCAAGAATCAGCGATTGCTTGATGAATTTAAAAATACAGTTCGAGCAGGGCAATACGAAATCGAGATTCAGCTTGAGGCCATTGAATGGAATGCCGCTGAGTATCGAAGGGTTGGTGACATTGAAAATGCTGAAAAGGCGGACGCCAAGCGCAGCGAATTAACTCTCCAAAAAGAGCAGCGGAACCTTCTGCGCCGCCAGGTGGAAGCAGCAGAGGCGACTGCCGAAGCCGCGCAAGATATGGCAAGACAGCTTCAGCAGATTAAAAATGAGATTTGGATGTATCGGAACAGTTGGTGATACGCCAATGCGCCAACTTGATGACCGCCATGCAGAAGCCGCCACCCAGACGTGACACGCCAGAAGAGATATTGGCGGAGATGCAGGAACTAGCCGACTCCTTCGTGGTGGAAACTTTGAATGAATTCCTACCGCAGGAACCGTTGACTTGTGAAGAATTGGCAGCGCTGCGGAAGTATTCACAGCGGGGAATCATTGACGCATACGTCGTCAGCTTACTGGCATTAAAAAGAGCTTGGGGAAATTCGTTCTCTGTGGATACATCACAGACAACCGTGAGCGCAAAACTGAAGAGGACGGTTGAAGCACAGAAGGAAATCTTGCGAGGCGCGAGATCTGCAATTCTGGAAGTGGATGGTATCAGTGACCCAGACCTCAAGGCTTTCGCGGATGCAAGCATGAGGCAGCGAATGGGGCAAAGCCTGACGCCAGAACAGGCCGGTATTCTTTTTGCGGCAACTGACACGAGTGGAGCGCCTCTTGTGATCCAAGCTGCTGGCAAAGTCATCTGGACTGACGCAGGTCTTGCCGTGCTGGAATACGCCATGCCAAATACCAAGACTGGATTTTTTTATGACAGCCAGCGGGAACAAGAAATAAGCCCGACAGACCTGCTGCTTGAATTGCTTGACGCGGCAGAAATGTCTTCAGCATCAGCACAGTCAAAAGCTCATAATGCCCAGCCGAGCCAGGCATTGAAGGAGGCTTTCGCATTCATCACTGCAAAGACTGTTCAAGAAAGAGAAAACGAACACGGTGGACATGTGAAATTTTAGCGGTATTATTTGTTATACATGATGCAGAACGAGATTTCTTTGCCACCTCTTGAAGTGAAGGCAGAAGAAGAAGTTTCACGCCAGCGGCTGCACCAGGTCATTCGTGACAGCTACGCGGTAAGACTCTGGAATGCGAAGAGCGATCAGGGACAGGTTGTGTTCACCATGGGAGGACCCTCGGCAGGTGCAAACGTCCTTATTGAAGAACTCCAGAGCAAGGGGGAATTGCCATGCGGAGAAAGGCTGTTGGTGCTCTGCTCCGATGACATCCGCTTTTTACTGCCGGAGGCCCAATCGCTCATCGCCCAAGGGCATCACACTCTCTGGCCGGTTTATCATGAATCACTAATGCTCCTGGACACCATCATCGAAGATATCCTGGATGCTCCGTTCAGAGCCAATCTCGTGTGGGACACCACACTGACCTCGCTCAAACAGGCATTAGGAGCCATGCAGCGCTTTAAGGCCGCTGGATACACCGTGCATGTGAGAGGGATACTGATTGACCCATGGGAGGCCCTCACTCGCTCCAGCCTCAGGATGCTAGAAACCAAGCGTGTTTTAGACCGGAATGTCCTTTTAAAACTGCACAAAAAGGTTAACACCGACTGGCAGGAATACACCCGCCATCCTCACCTCATCGACAGCTACGAGTTCAAGGGCGTCATGTTTGGCACCGAGGTCTATTCCGACGGGGGAGAGGGACAGCGGTTTGTGACCATTGCCTCTTCATTCGCTCCTGTAGGCCCGGAGGCAATGGACCAGCGACTCCATGCCGTAGCACGCAGCATTCTCGACGAGAATGCCGACTCGCGAGCAAGTCTGTTTGCCAGCTATTACCCAAATCATCCGGCGCTGCGGTAAACGAATGGCTGGGCATTTTCGTGCCCGATTTTATTGCAGTTTGACGAAAAAGCACGATATTAAGGCGTGAAAGAAAGTCATTCGAAAGTCGCCTCTCAGGCGGAGGTGTTCGAAGAGGAAGCTGAACTTCCTGATCAACGTTCAGCCTTTGAAAGCTGGTGGCTGGAACGTCGGGAACTGGATCTGCCCTTAGTCCCATTTGGGACATATCACCTGGATGCCGTTGAATACCCTTTGCCGAGCGAGATCCACTGGGACTATGCCCTGGCATCAGATTCCAAAGCCTAACAAAATAATACTCATGAAAACGCCATACATACCCATCACACTGGAAGATCTCAATCTCACGGAGGAGGACACGGAACTCTTGATCAGCGGAGCCAGACACCTGTTCAAGGAGGACATTGGAGAGGAGGACGAGCTAGCGACGCCCTCGCCATTACCAGAATTTTATCCGCCCGTTAAGCCGTAACGGGGTGCATATCATCCCCGCAATGCGCGGTTCGTTTTCGACCCAATAGGAGGTTATGTATGCGCATGCGTGCTCACTGTCAAAGTGGCTTGCGCAACGCCTTCCCGAGCTTGGCTTCGATGCCAAGGAAAATCATCAAAACGACGACGACGCTTCCCTTGCCTGGATCGTATCTTCGCACCTTCCTTTGACGGCCTGCGCTTTATACCAATGCAGAACCAAAGGCGCGGTTTGACCCGCTCGGGCAACCAGGGCGCAGGGTATTTCACGAACGCTTTTTCTTTTAACACTACATCTTTGGCGAGGTAAAGCTGAAGACCTTTTCCACCCCCACTAGCTGAGTAATCGAACAAATTTCCCATGTTGTTCTGAGCCTCCACTAGGTCGAGCCAAAGCCGACGAAAAGCAGAGATCTGCGTTTCATCCAATGGCGAGGCCAGCCCGATATGAAAATGAGCACCAATTTCTTCGCGGTGCGGTGGATCAAATTCGGTGACAAAGAGCAGAGCAGGAAAGCCCTTTCGGCGATGCCAGTTTGATAGGGTGTCCTTCAGTTTCTTGATGTATGCCCTGAGTTGTATCCAGGACAGAATCCTGTTCTGACTCGGAGCAGTCAGTGTGACCAGAGCCATCGACGAGAACGCGAGAGAAGTGGCCAGCAAGGCATCTTTGTCCATGTCGGAATACGGCTTTGCCCCCCTTTCGCCAGGCTTTGGCTTTGGCGGCACGATTCGACGTTTTTTGGCGCGATTCGGCAGACTCCCTGATGTGGGAGGATCGAGGATAAAGTCTCGCACGACTAGACAGTGATCTCAGATTCAAAACGGAGGATTTCACTGAGCGGGATGCGGACGAGCCGACCGTTCTTATGGGCACGAATTTGTCCAGCTTTGATCCGACGCTTAACTGTGACGACAGAACACTCCCAGCGTGCTGCCAGGGCAGCGGGGCTAAGACTCTGGTCTTGGAAAGGTGTGAGTGGTTGATTATGTATTTTCATGAGTGCTTGTGGCTCCTCAAGAACTCGGCACCCTCTCACTCATGCGTGATTTACCCTACACCCTATCGATTGCAGAGTTTGCGAAGCTTCTGCAATGCAGTGTCGATTCAGCCAAGCGCTGGCTGAAGACCTGGCCCGCCAATAGCACAGTCAAGGTGACAAAGAGCCAAGGCGGTCATTGGTCGGTTGAGCTACCAAAAGGGGATTACTCGCTTCTCAGATGCCGCTTACAACGAGCCCTGGAAAAGGTGTTTCAGCGAAAGCAGATCAGAACGGCTATGCCCTTCCAGTTAGGACATGTCAGTGTTAACCCGGAAGAAGAACTAAATGGAGTCTCGGCCCCATGGATGTGGCAGGACGTGGATGGACTATTCCAACAGTTTATCGAAGAACAGAGCGCAGACCACGCCATGCACCCGTTGCAGTCAGACAGCCCTGAACGAGAGACTGCTATTGCTCAACAATTACTTCAGGTGAATGACAGGACATTGATGAAACTGTTTGCGCCCTATATTCTGAGTAACGCAGCCTTTCGCATTCAAAAGTCACGCGTCATGCATGACATAAACGGCAACCCCGAGACTGACAAAAAACTGACAGTCCCAGCCTTGGCCGAGGCACTTGGAATAAGCCATGCCTCACTATATCGACACCCGTTTGGCAGATGGAAAGTGCAGAGCGCTTTGCGAGAAGCGACTGGGGGAGGGGGAAAGAATACTGCCACAGAAATCAGTGTGGGGGAGGCGGAGCAAGAGGGACTTCATATCGATAGAAAACTGGATGAGCGGACATACCAGGATCAGAAGCCGAGGAGAACTCGGAAGAAGACGATCAAAATACGTCATTTCCTCTGCTGGCATGGAGTGGACTGGCCGCAGGGACGGCAGGCTACCTTAGCCCTGATTCCAGAGACAGCGGTGGATAAAACGGCTCGCCCCAGCTACCCCGAGAACCCGTTCAAGAAGCGTTTGCATGCATACTCGGAGGCCGAGCTTCAGGGCATTCTACGATGGCTGGAACAGAATCTGGTCATGGAACGCGAGACCGTCGCAGTGGTGTCACCCAAGGATGATGGCTCAGGATACCAGTGGGATTACAACGAAGGCCAATACATCGGCGAATCCTCCACATGGGAGGAAGCCGCCGCCAGCGTTTTGAAAGTGTTTAGGCCCGAGCGGTTCAATCGCAACTTTGTGATTCTGAATCCCAAAGCAGATGGGGAGTATGAAGTTCCCTGGCGCTTGGTTTGAGATAGAAAGGCTCTTGGAAACCCGGCAGGGGAGCGCCGGGCACGAAATGCGGTTGCAAATGTGCGGGTGAACGTACCGTCTAGAAGATGAAGAAGGAGACCCAATACCGAAGTCCGTGGATGGGCGGCACTTAGAGCCACATTCGGCGGGTTGGTGTGGAGAGACGGCGGAGCCGGGATCGAAAGCTATGGAAGATCATGGAAGACTCAGTGAGGAAGCTGAAAGAAGAGGAAGCCAGGACCGGCAAGCCGACCCCTATGCCCAAAGTCTGTTAGAGAGCCCCTACACGCCACCAGGGTGGCCCAGGGCGAGCTTGGACTGGATTTACCCAAACACGGGCTAATAGGGCGCAAATCGCCTGTTGGAGCGGTCAGCAGCACGGAAAGGGCGCTTTGCCGGGCTACGATGCTGACCATAACCCGACGTCCCATCAAACATCACCGGGGAGGCGAAAGAACGGGAACAGGAACCTCCCGGAGGCCCGAGGCTGGGGACGCCTTCAGGAATGGCAGGGTAGGCAAGGGAGCTGGCGACCCAGACTCGACTCCCGGGGTTCAAGCGGGCAAGAGGCCCCTCGTCAGCGATGACGGATTCCACCCGGCGGTTATCGGAGATCTCCACCCCGCCCAAGGGGCCGCGTGCGAGGCCTGTCCAGGAGGCGCAGAAGGCTCTCACCGCCCTGGACTCGGTCACCTCCTGACCCGGTCACCTCCTGACCCGGTCACCTCCTACCCGTCATCACCATGACCGGGTCACACCTGACCAGTCGCCGCCTGACCGGGTCACCACCTGACCGGGTCAGGTGGGGGAAGGACCGTGGAAAAGGCTTAACAGCAGGCCAAGCTCCGAGCCTGGAAGTGCACAGAAATTGCACGGTGGCAGATTCATGAATCGCTGTAAACCAACGTAAATCGTTGATACTAAAGGGAGCCGAGAGTCGGATTTGAACCGACGACCTGATGATTACAAATCAACTGCTCTACCACTGAGCTATCCCGGCAGGCGCCTGTTCGGCGGGGTTACGAGAATAAACCGGGAAGGTCTTTCGGCAACCGGATTTGCAAAAAAGAGTGCTGCTTTCTGGCGGTGACTTCAGGAGGGCCGTTCTATGGACCCAGGCGCGGAGGAAGATGCGGGGCCAGGCTGCGCCGCCAATGGGCAGGATTCGCGAAGGAGGCTGCGTAAAGGGTTGCCTCGGAAGGATTGTTCACAGATTCTGGCTTTCCTCTCCCTGCCCATGTCCACTCCCTACGATCAGGTCCCCTATCCTTGCAATGCCTATGCGCAAACGCACCCGGCGCATCTGGCGATGATCGCCCGGCTGCATGGGCTGGACCCGGCGGCGCCGGAGCAGTGCCGGGTGCTGGAGATCGGCTGCGGGGACGGGGGCAATCTGCTGCCGCTGGCGTATGTGCTGCCGGGAAGCCGTTTCCTGGGCATTGACCTGGCGGCGACGAGCATCGAAGCGGGTCTGAAACATGCGCAGGCTTTTGGGCTGACGAACATTGATTTCCAGGCGCTGGACCTGATGCAACTGAGCCGGGAGGATATCGGGGAGTGGGATTACATCGTTGCGCACGGCGTGTTTTCCTGGGTGCCTGAACCGGTGCGGCTGCGGCTGCTGGCGCTGTGCCGGGAGGTGCTGGCCCCGCAGGGGGTGGCCTTTATCAGCTACAATGCGCATCCGGGCAGCCACCTGCGCGGCATGGTGCGGGACATGCTGGCTTATCACACGGAGAATGCGCAGGACCCGGCGACAAAGATTTCCCAGGGGCGGGCGCTGATGCAGTTTCTGGCGCAGAGCCACGGCACGGATGATGAATACGGGGCGCTGATGCGCAGTGAGGCGCAACGGGTGCTGAAATACGATTCGAATCACTTTTATCATGATGACCTGGCGGAGATCAATGAGCCGTTTTTCCTGCATCAGTTTGCGGATCTGGCCGGGGCGCACGGGCTGCAGTACCTGGGAGATGCGGATTATTCGTCCATGCATGCACTTCGCTATCCGCCGGAGGTGCGGGATGTGCTGGCTGGCCTGGGGGACGATGTGATCCGGGCGGAACAGTATCTGGATTTCCTGAAATGCCGCCGCTTCCGCCAGTCGCTGCTGTGCCACCAGGAGGTGAAAGTGCTGCGCCAGGTGCCCCCGGAGGTGCTGGAGGGCCTGTATTTTGCCTCCGCCGCCAAACCGGACAGCGACGCGGTGAATCTGCTGGATGGCAGCAGCGTGACCTTCAAGGGAGAAGGCAGCCTGCAACTGACCACCAGCCATCCGCTGGCCAAGGTGACGCTGGCCTACCTGGGCCTGCACTGGCCAGACCGGGTCAGCCTGCATGACCTGGCACAGGCGGCAGGCGGTGCACTGGGGTCGCTGCCAGAGCAGGGCAGCCTGGAGCATGTGATGACGGAATTTCTGCAAATGGGGGCGGCGGAGGCGCATGCGATGCCGGCCCCCTTTGCCACGCGACCGACAGAGAGGCCACGGGCGAGCGCGTGGGCGCTGTATCAGCGGCAGTTCGGCGGCGGCATCACCAATCTGCGCCACCAGACCTTGCATATCCGTGATGATTTTGGCCTGTGGCTGCTAGGGCAGATGGACGGGACCCGGACGGCGGACCAGATCGCCCATGAAATGGCGGCGACGGTGAAACCGGGACCGGATGGGAATCTGGACATGAACAAGGAACTGCAGGAAGCCCGTGAACTGGTGCAAAAAGGCCTGGCTCAACTGGCGGTGCTGGGCTTCCAACTGGCGGAGAGGTGATACCGCTGCCTACCAAGGTCGCAGCTCTGAGGAAAAGGCTGGATATACTCGGCAGCAGACCATGCAACTTGCTTAGCGGGCTATCTTGTAACATCCTTCTTACGCGATCCATGCATTTTTGGCTGGACACGCTGGGGGGTTTTGCGCTCTTTTTAGGCCATGACGCCCTCACCGACGACGCCGATTGTCAAAGATCATCCTGATGGCTACCGGGTGGAGTGGCCCGGTTATCAGCGCGCCTTTGCGCTATTTTCCGTCGAAGGCACAAGTGTGATCGTGACGGATATTTTCCGGGATGCCAACCAGCCCAAAGGATCGGCCGGTCAGATGCTGGCGGATGCCTTCCGTGTGGTGGGCATTTGCCGCCCGTCCAAAGTGCGGCTGTCAAACATCCTCGACACCCAGCCGACGCTGGCCCAGCTCCAGCAGGGCAAGCCGCCTGCTGAGACGGTGCTCGGCCAGGTGCTGGTCTCCCTCGGAAAGGCCTTGGGCCTGATGCCCGTGGCCTGGGACAGCGGCCAGGCACGCGGCAAACCCTTCATTGAAGCAACGTTTGGTTAATTCATATCAGTCCGCGCCAGTTCACGATCCATCATTCAACCCATCACCTGCCTTTACTATTATGGTCACCGTCTATATCTGGAGTTTTCGGGGAAAAAGAGAAGCCTGGGGGCATGCCTCCATGAAAGTGGGCAGCAATTACATTTCCTGGTGGCCGGAAAAGCCTGGACAGGTTCCTTCAGGCATCCACGAAAATATTTATGCCTCCAGTCCTTATCGAAACCGCAGTTTCGAGGCCGACACAGAGGCGGAAGGCCAGCCTCCGGACTCCGTCATTGAACTCAATGGACTGGATGAAAACGCCATCAAGAACTGGTGGCAGTCCTTTGGTCTGGCCAGGGATGGCGTCATGTACCAAGGTCCCCTGCAATCCTGGGATACCTTGAAAAGAAATTGCTCCACGGTTGTCGCCAACGGCCTGCACCTGGGCGGCGGAGACACGTATGCAGAATGGCACAAAACCTGGAACCTGGTCTGGACTCCGGCCGATGTGAAGCAGTATGCGCTTTCTATTCAGAAGGGGCTGAAAAAGACTGCCAGCGCCAGCAAATAGATTTTCCTCTTTGCCGCTGCATTTCCCAGTTTTGCGACAGGTGCTGTCACCTTATATAGCACCTGAACGCCATATCACTATTGCCCCAAGGCTTGCTCAGGAGAGCTATCACGCGGCAGGTGCCCGCAATACTTTCAAGGCCCAGTTATTGCCAGGATATTTGGTGGCGTTGTTGTAAACAAAGGATGCGCCGTAATTGTTTTTAGGGTCTGAAGCCCAATCATAGGACGGCAGGATCTTCTTGTCAGTGAACAATTGGGTGTGCCCATACTTCCAATGGCCATCCACGGCGGCTCCGCTGGAAGTAACCCCACCATCATCGTGTAGCCCCCAATAGACGATGACATCTCCGATGTTAAATTGGGTGGTCGCAATCAGTTCCTTGAGCTTGGTTTTGGAACAGTCTGCCGCCACAACGGTCTCAGAATAGCCCAGAAGCTTCAGGTTGTTGTGATAGCTCTGCTGCTTGGCATTTCCTCCTGCAGCGAGCATGCTGCTGTAAGAGGTGATGGGATGCAAGGGCTGGCTGCGCAGGGACTTGATGTAGTTATAAGCTAAATTAAAAGTATATTTTCCGCACATGTTTCCTGGACTGACGGCGATATCATAAAGCTTGGCAGCTTCCTTCAATGCGGCGATCTGCTGTGCCGTTGAAAAAGCTCCGCTCTGATTCGTCGGCGGCGGCAGAGCCACCTGATCCGAAGGCGGCGGCGGGCCGTTCTGCGTCAGGGCCTTGATGGTCTTGCCCCCCACATCCACCCTGCCATCAGGCCTGGACAGGCCCATCTTGAACTGCTGAAAATACTCAATGGCTGCGATGGTCTTCTGACCCACAATGCCATCCACCACCAATGAACCGATGATGGAACCGATGCGACTATTGAGCAGTTGCTGAACCAGACGGTTATCCTCCGTCTTGGAATTCATGCCGCCTTTGCCAACAGAAGTGGTGATGGTGCTCATGGAATCAATGGCTAAAGCCTAACGAAAAGCATGGAATGGATTTTGACAAAGCTCAACATCATAATTATTTGAGTGACTTTTTGCCAGCCATCAATGGCCGCGACGAAGCCGCTTATTCAAACGGCTCCACATCCACGTCCGGATTTGGCAGCGAGCGCTCATGAAGCTGCTGGCCTTGAATCACCTGGGGGACGCGTTTGCCGGGCAGATTCAGGTAGGGGCAGTCTGCTGGCTGGGTGGACTGGGGGGCCAGGCGGCTTTCACCGGGAGAGATCCAGCGCACCCGTCCGCGCTTGATCCAGGATTCAAGATCGAAGTCCCAGGCGTCATTCGCGGCCTGCCAGCGCAGGTTGCCTTGGGCATCGGCCACATCATATTCATCCTTTTCCAGCCAGGGGGAGGAGAGCTGGCCGGGCTGCCGGGGGGCGGAGGAGAAGTAAGCAAGAATGTAGGCCACATAACCGCACTGCAGAGGGATCTCTGAAATGACCATCTGCATGTCGGGCGCGCGGAGGATGCGTGGAATCACATAAGGTACTTCCGGGCCGACAAGAGCATCATGCCTGCCTCCCTTGGGCGGCACCTGGCGGAGATTGAGGGCTCCTTTCAGCAGGCGATAAGACGGTGGGCGCTGCTCCCCTTCATAGGGGCGGCGGGTGAACTCCATCCACCACAGGCCTTGCAGATCCACCGGGTCAAAGGCAATGACCAACGGCTGCCCGGTAAAGGGGCAGATGGAGGCCTGGATGCGCGGCAGACATTCTCCATATTCATCCCGGTTGCGCCCGATCAGGTCTCTGATCTTGCGGATCTCCTGGCGCACGGGCTGGCGGCGTGCGGTGTCATCCTCGTGCAGGGACTGGAGCTGCTCGTCCAGCAGATGATAGCGGGTCAGGAGCTGCTCCCGGGTCTCGAGCAAACTGCGGCGCCTGGCCTTATCGAATGGAGGGATCGTCATGAGGAGAGGGTAAGTAAAAGAACGTCGGTTTTGAATGGCCCCGCAAGTCGCCGTTTATCACCCGCCATAGGTCCAGGGCAAGCCATTGCTTTCATAAAAGTCCTTCATCTCATCAGCATCTTTGAGCTGCTCGGAGGTGCCATCGGGCTTGAACACGGTCACCGGCGGGTCGGGTGACTTGTTAGGGTTGTTCCAATCGTCCTGACCGCCATGCTGCACCATCTCGCTCTTGCCATCTGGATCAAGATGTTCATTCATCTCTTTGCGCCGCTGACGGGCAAGAGACTCATCCGGACTGTTGGCATCGCCACTTCCATAGCTGACGCGCTCTTTGCTGTTGCCGTCGTAAACGCCATGGAGGTCGTAGTCGCCATGGATTTTTTTGCCATCCTGAAGCGCACGTCCCTGATCGTCCACTTCGGGTTTCTTGCCGGTGCTTTTCTGCGTGTCCTCTTCGTACTTCTTCCAGTACTTCTCGGCATTTTCGCGATCACTTTTCACCTGAGCGAGTTTTTCAGGATCGTCCTTGGCGGCCAGTTCCGCATCATCCCATGCCTTTTGCTGCTTGGGATGAGTGGGATCCACAACGAGTCCGGCGTCCTCGCCATGTTTGGCGGTTTTGGCTTTGCAGCTCATGGGCTTGGCCGTGTAGCCCGGCTGCCCCTGATACTTCATGGAGGCATCATTGCTGTTACGCACAATGACGAACTGGTTCTTCTCAGCGGCAAACTCCGCAAAGGATTCCGCATGACGCGGACTGATGCCATTGCGTACTCTTCTCCCTGCAGCCTGGGAGACGGCATCCTTGGCTTTCTTCCAGGCGCGCCGGGAGGCCCGTGTAATCGGTCCGGCATGGTCAGCCAGTTTTTTACCGAGGAAACCCGCCAGTTTCTTGACGCCCGGGATCTTGCCCAGCCCGAGCAAGGCAAGGTCCGTCAGAGCCGCGACGCCGGCCCCCTTGAGAGCGCACATGAGACAAAATTGATCGCCTTTGCGGGCCTGCTCCGTCATCTGCCCGGCGAAGGCACCCACGGCGCTGGCAATAACGCCTGCGGCAAGGATGACAGCGGCTCCGGCACCACATACCACCGCCACCAGGGCTCCCGCACCAGCTACAGCGCCTTCCACGGCCCCGGCCAGCGGATCCCCTCCTGTGGCGGCGGCGACGATAGCTCCGACCGCCGCACCGACGACGGCTGCGATGCCGATGGCCAGGAGCGGTGCAATGCCGCCAAAAGGGTCGGCACGGTTCCAGGGATCATTGCGGCAGTAGCTATAGTGGGAAGCATCAAACTCGATCCACCGTGGATCGAGAGAGAGATAAGAATGGAGCTGCGGGCTGTAGTAACGGGCGAAGTTGTAGTAGAGACCGGTCTCCTGGTCTTCATACTGGCCGGGCATCCGCCAGGGCTGGCGGATCTTGTCCACCTCCAGGTGGACCTGCCCAAAGCTGTCATAGGTGGCCTTCCAGACGACTTCTCCCTGGTCATCCAGCGCCATTTCCACCGCGCCCCGGGCATCGGTGATGAGCCAGTAGCAACGGCCTTTTTCCCGGAAGCCAAGCGGGACGACGGTTCCCGGCAGGAAAAGGTAGTCACGGCGGACAGGGGCGGCATCCTGCTGCTCACGATACTCCTCCCACAGAAGCTGGTGGCCTGCCCAGCCATAGCGCCAGTTTTGTGTGCCCCCGGTTTTCTCCACCCGGCGGCCCAGGGCATCATAGCGAAAGCGCAGGGTCCCGCCCCCGGTGCGGCATTCTGACAGCATGCCGTCGGCAGCGTATTTGCATTGGAGCGTTCCAGCCCTGCCCGGGAGGGTGACCATGTTGCCCCGCTTGTCATAGGCCAGAGCTGTGCCACGCCACTCAAGAGGCTCATCCATCGGACCCACCTTGATCGTGGCTCCGTTGATGCCGGTCATATTGCCTTTGGCATCATAGGTGTAACTGGCGTTCCACCGGCTGGATTCCTCGCGGACCACGTGGTCGTCAGCATCGTAGGCGATCTTGCTTTCACCCGGAAAAAGACCGCGGTGTGAGGCACCCGAAAACCGTGTGCATGCATCATAGCGATAGTCTGACCTTTGAATGACACGCCCGCTGCTGAGCACTTCACGTTTGGTCAACCGCATGGCAGGCCCATACTCCTGCTGCACACGCGAGCCGTTGGGAAAAAGGATTTCGCTGATCGTGTCTTCACTGCTGTAGGAGAGCTGCAATTCCCGGCCTCCCCATGCCGTGAGGCCCACCAGCCGGCCATCTTCATCATAGCGGTACTGGATGCTGTCCCCAAACGGGGTGCCCAGGGACAACGGGCTGCCTTCCGCATCCCGGCTGTAGAACACAGAACCTGCGGAAGTCTTTTCCTCCAGGATTTCCCCATCCGCCACAGTGAAGGCGATGAGCTGGCCGTTGCGCTCGACGGAGGTGAGATTTCCCTCCCCATCATAACCAAAGCGGGTGCTGTCATCCGGGCCGTTCCCTATCTGGGCGATCCGCTCATCCTTGATAAGATAGGAGGTTTCGTGCCCGTCACGGTGGGTGCGGACAGCGATGCTGGCCGCAGGATCGAAGTGATAGGATTCCGAGCTGCCGTCGGGAAACCCTACAGACTGCGGAGCCCCTGCCTCATCGGTGATCATCTGAATGACCCTTCGCATCGGATCCCGCATCTCCGTGAGATGACCGCGTTCGTTGCGCTGAAAAACGTAGCGCGCACCGGAAGGCTCGATGATGGCAGTGACGCGGCCATCGGAGTCATATTCAAAACTCCGCTGTCTGTGATCCGGATAAGTGACTGCCTGCAACAAGGGGTCTCCCCCTGCCCCTGCCGGTTTCGAATACCGGAAACCATATTCCGCAAACCCCGGCTGTCGCAGGGAAGTGACTTCACCCGCTTTGTCCCGGCCGAATTCCAAACGCCGGCCACTGGGGTAAATCATTGCGGCCAGGCGGCCAGATGAATCATGGTCAAAATGGCAGGTCAGTCCTGATGGGCGCTCGATCCGCTCAGGCAGGCCGTCTTTCCGGAAGGTGAGGGCGCTTTCACGCTGGCACTTGTCCCTGATGATGAGGTGATTGTCACGCTTCCGGACATCCACACCGCTGCGGACCAGGCCACGCTGAACTGTTGCAGGAACAGCCTGGCGGGCCCGGGGCCGGAAAACGGCAAATTGTTCTTCCTTGACGGTGATCATGAACTGGGCGGGAGCGTGTTAGGGCCGGAAAAGTCATTTTTGCGGCCGCTCATTGAGACGGGTTCCCGTAAGGTTCGCAGCTGCAAGTTATGGAGCTGAAACCTGAGCACGAACGACGGGTCTTCATCTTCAACGATCCACTGTTGAATGGGGCCAAAAAGTTCTTTTAGCTCCTGAGGCCCAAAAGTGGGGAGAATGAGCCGGAGCACACGCGGATCATAAAATCGGAAATAGAGTTCCTTGCCCTCCTCAGTCTTGACGATGAGAAACTTCCGCAGATGCCGCCGGGTGTCTTCAGAGGAGGCTGAGGTGACAATATGCACCCCCCACGCGCGGCCCCAACCCGATGTCACGAGCCACTTGCCGAAGTCCGTGGAGGCATTGAATGAAAAAAGGTAAGGCGCAACGGTAGCCAGGTTTTGCTCGCTCTCCCCACGGTAGAGGCAGGCATGATTCGCCTGCAGTGAAGCCGCCTCTCTGAACGCCGGTCCCATTGCAGCCGCATCAAGGATGGAAAAGGTGGCGGAAGCGAGGCAGCTCATGGCAGAATGAAGGGATTACTTTCCGTAGGGACACACTTCGCAAAAGGGAGTGCCGTTTTGAGCAGCCTTTTTGAGTGCTTCGGACTGGGCGCTAGCCGCCGACTTGGCATCTGCAAATGTCTTTTCCAAGAAGCTTCCTATGCCGGGTGGCGCGGGAACGATGGGGGTCACGCCGCCCATGCCGACTTCCCCAATCAACACCGTCGGACAGCCCATGACGATGACGCCGCCGTGCATGGTGGGATCTCCCATGCGGGCGGCCATCTTGCCGCCGATGAAGACGGTGGGGGAGCCCATGGCGATGGTATCCGGCGGGCCGACGCAGACGCACATGTCCGTCACCGTGGCGGCGGGCATCATGCCGATGAGAACCGTGGGCACGCAGGGTCCGCTGATGGGGCCGCCCACGTGGGGAATCGGCGGCGTGCCCGGTGTGACCATCGGGCAGGTATGCATGTCCGTGAGACGCGCGGCCGGTTTTCCCATAAGATTTATCAGGCCGTTTTGCTGCCTAGTAAGAGAAGCCTGTCAGATGGGCCAGGATACGTCAAGCCTGGGATGCGGGGATTTTTTCTTTTTAGAGCGCGGCGTCGGCTGCCTGGCAGGCAGGAGTGCCCGCATCACTCTGGATGGAGCATTTGCATTCTGGGGCAGGCGGGGCGATGGTCTCCTCTTTTCCCGACAAGTCCGCTGCAACTGAATCATGAGCCGAGAAGGTCCAGGACATTCCCCCATCCGCTTTGGCAAGTATGAGGTGGCCCGCCATGCGGACGGGAAACCCATGCTGTTGGGCAGCGGATCCACGGGGAACACGTACAAGGCGGTACACGCGCTGCTGGGGACGACGGTGGCGCTGAAGGTGGTCCATGAGAACCTGGCGGGGGACCCGGAGGTGAAGCAGCGCTTTTTAAACGAGGCGCGGGCCATCGCCTGTCTGAAGCACCCGCACATCGCCCAGATGGTGGACTGTGATGAGGCGGACGGGGTGCTGTTTTATGCGATGGAATTTTGCGACGGCGGGGACCTGGAGAAGCTGGCCGCGAGCCGGGGGCCGCTGCCGGAGGAGACGGTGCTGCACCTGGCCCGGCAGGCAGCGCGGGCGCTGGCACATGTGCATGACCAGGGCTATCTGCACCGGGACCTGAAGCCGTCCAACCTGATGCTGGCCATGGTGCCGGGAAAAGAGGAGGCGAATCTGAAGCTGATTGACTTTGGCCTGGTGAAGAACCTGCACCAGGCTAGCGGGCTGACTCAGCGCGGCCAGTTCCGCGGGACGCTCCTTTACACAAGCCCGGAGCAGCTCAGGGAGCAGACCCTGGATGAGCGGGCGGATGTCTTTGCCCTGGGGGTGACGCTGTGGTTCCTGCTGGAGGGGAAGCTGCCCCTGAAAAACAATTCGGAGGAGGTCACCAAACAGCGGCTTTCCGGGAAAAATCTGGGGACACTCCTGCCAAAAAGGATCCACCCGGCAGTGCGGGCGCTGCTGACAGAAATGATGCAGCCGGAGCTGAAACGGCGGGTGCGCAACATGCACATCGTGCTGACGGGGATAGATGAATGCCTGGTACAAATGCACCGGACGGGGCGGGCGCTGGTGGGGAGTCCCCGGTTTGAAAAACTGCCCGAAGGGTCAGCGCCAGCGAGGTCCCGTGCGACGACGGCACCGCATCTGGGCACCACGACACGGGCAGCCGGGGCCACGGCATCCCGGCGGGGGGCTGCGCCCGGCCACGGGACAGCGGGAACCATGCCTCCCATCCCGCCATCCTCCACCCAGACTCCTGCAAATGCTACCCCCGTCCCGGCGGCCCATGTGAACGCTGCTCCGCCTCCGCAAACGGCACCAGATGCCCGGCCACCGAGGCCGCCTGCAGGGGCAGAAGCAAGGCCAGCGCCGTCGCCGAAAATGGGGATCCGGGTGATCCAGCAGCCGCTGGCGGCCAAATTTGACATGGTGGAGGAACGTGAGGATGCCCACGGGGATCTGGGGCGGACCTTCTATGCGCGGCGCTCTTCCACGGGTGACATGGTGCAGTTGACTCAAATCCAGCGCAGCCTGGCGGCAGACAGCCAAGTGGTGCGGGGCCTGGAGGAGATGGTGGTCCAGGCGAGCCGCTGCGACGGGGTTTACGTTGTGCGGCCGAATTCGCTGATCAAATTTACAGACCACCTGGTGCTGATCGAAGAGATGGTGGACGGTCTTTCCCTGCTGACGGTGCTGAAGGCGCGCCAGAAGCTGAACCTGCTGGAGGCGGCCAGCGTGCTGTATCAACTGGCGGACGCCTGTGACCTGGCCATGAGTGCGGGCCTGAACAGCCTGGATCTGGCGGCACACCGGCTGACGCTGCAGTTCCCGCACATGATGGGTGCGCGGATCAGCGGGCGGGAGGCGCAGAAGCTGCTGTCCTTGCCGGCCAATCAATGGCCACCCTTCATCCTGCGGGTGGAGCCGGACTATGAGGCCGCTTTCATGGGGATGGAGACGGATCTGCCCTGCCGGTTTGCCAGGCTTTTGTATCACATCCTCAGCGGTCTGCCCGTGCCTGCCGCAGCGATGGGGGGCCGGGCGGGCTACATTTCCGGCCTGGGTGAGGAGGCCAACCGGCTCCTAGGCAAAGTGATCTCCGGAGAGCTGCTGCTGCCTGACTGCGCATCCTTGCTGATGCGGCTGTGGCAGATGGAAAGTCTGCCAGCCCAGGCACTGACAGCCCATCGCAACAGAACGAGGCACGCCTGAGATTGCAGGGCCCCGCAGCTGTTGCTCTGCCCGCTATCCTGCAGAGGTACTGCCAGGGCGGCGCTGGAGATGCCGCTGCATGGCCTTTGCAAGCAGGTTATTAAACTGCTCCTTCATTTCATCTTCATTATGGAGCTGGGTCAGCTCGACGTATCGCTTCCAGTATTCGGCCGGGCCAGCGAGGCTGACCCCGGTTTCGAAGCTCATGACGGACTGGATGTTTTCCGGGCCAAATTTCTGGAAGAACCAGCGGGCGAAGTCTTTGCCGGCATCCCCGGAAGCTGCGACGAGCGCATTGAGCAGGTAAAAACTTTTGGTCACCATGTCTCCGACATCGGAGCGGCGGGTGGTGGAGCTGCCTTTGAGGAAATCTGCCAGTGCCTGGCTGGGCTCCAAAGAGGGACGGTTGAAGGAAGTGGTGTGATGCTGGCTGGATGAGAGACGGTCCCACAAAGCCCAGATGTGAGGATGCACCAGCAGATACTGCTCTGACATGAGGCCCAGCATCTGCATGCACCGGATGAGGCTGAGGCGGGGGTCTCCGTGGCTCGTGCTGCTGGCGCTCCCAGGGCCGAGCCGCTCCAGAATGCGCTCCACGGTGCGCTTCAACCGGACATTCTCCTCTTCGAAACCCGGCAACGTAATGGCGGCGGTCAAGGAACCGGGTGCCGCCGCAGCAGTAGCCTGTCCGATGGGGAAGCCTGCCTCTGCGAGCATCCGGGAGGATTTTTCCCGCTCTTCTGTACTCATGCTGGAGTACATCCCGGACAGCTGCCTGACCAGGTCCAGGGCTGAGGTGGAGGCTGGTGCGGGCTCCTGGGCCTCAGCGGGTGGCTCAGCCGCTTCTTCGGTCAATGCGGGCCTTGACTCAAAAAAAGGAAATTCCTCATCCAGTGCCTTCATGCAGCGGCGCTGGTATTCACCATCATCCGTGTCCAGCTCATTGATGGCCTCCGCGATGAAGGCCCAAACCTCGCTGCCACGATCCTCAGATTCGGACTCCACCATGGCCGCCTGCACGATGCGCAGGCGCATGGCGGTTTTCGCCGCCCAGTCACGCTCATTGGTCTCATTCATGGCTTAAAAAACCGTCTTCGGGGCAAAACCATACCCCGGCATGACGAAACGCGCACGAACGAGTTGCGAAAACCTGCCATTAAAAGCTGATGGAGAGACCAAGGTGCGCGTAGCCGTTGTCACCAAGGCCGAACACAGGATCAATGATGCCGACCTGGGCTGGATCAAGCTCCTCAAGCTGGAAACCGTAGTCGAAGCGCAACGTCATGGCTTTGTTGAAGCGGTAGCGCAAACCGAAACCCACACTGGCCAGGGTAAGGTCACCAGGCTCAGCAGGTGTGGCAGTGACGACATCGCCGTATCCGTAGTCAAAGAACACTAGGAAGCGGAGTTCGTCATTGATGTCCCGGCTTTTCTCAGAGGGGAAACGGCCGGCCAGCCTGTTCAGCGGGTGGAATGCCGGACTGTAAAGTTCAGCCTGCAGATAAAGGCCATAATCACCGCGTGCAACGCGTTCCGGGTAGCCGCGAACGGAATCAAAACCGCCAAGGCCAAGCTGCTCACTCGCGATCAGGTTTTCATTGGACACCTGGCCGGTGGCACGCAGGTGGAATTTAAAGTCATTGAGAACATCCGTCATTTTCCCCAGCTCAAAGACACGGCCCAGCGTAGCGCGGCTGTAGATGTAATTGGCCGTGCCTTCAGATCGGGCGGCCAGGAAGGCCTCATCGTCGTTATTGGCGGTAAGTCCGCCGGGGCTGTAAACGAACTGCAGGTTGAATGTGGTCTCACCCAGGCGGTCCGTCTGCCGGGCATTGTACTCCGCCATGAACTGGGCCACCTCGTTCTCACCGGCGAAGACGTTTGTGCCGCCGAAAGCCAGGTTGTTGTCTGAGGCTTTGAAATCAAAGCCAATGCCCACTTCATGATAAAGAGCCAGGCGGTCGTTTTTGAGGATGGACTCATCCTTGGAAATCTTCCAGGTAGGCAGGCCGAAGTGATGGCGCACACCCAAAATCCAGGTGGTGCCCTCCAGCACCTGCTCCACACCCGCAGCCGGGATCTCCACGGAGCTGTCCATGTAAGCGGCAAAGAACTGGAAATACTGGTTCCACTTTTTGATCGGGATTTGGTAGCTGAACAGGGCTGAGTGGAAACGCTCATATTCGACGTCAGACTGGAATTGCACGGCCATCTGATGGTTCCAGCCGAGGCTGAACGCATCAAACCAGACGGCACCCAGGTTAAACCGGTGCTCACCCAGAAGGACGGTACCGGTATTGTCATACCCGGCGAAAACCTGCACGGGCATCCGGTCCGTGACCTTGAATGACAGGTCCGTGGTGGCCAGCACGCTGTCGCTGGGGGCCAGTTCCACACTGGCAGTGCGGAAGGGGTGCGCATCCTCACGGCCCAGGCGTGACCAGGGGCTGAGGTTGAGATTGTAAATGGAATCTTCGATCAGGCGCTTGTCCAGGATGGAGCCGCTTTCCACCGCCAGTTCACTGCGCAGCTTCTCATGGTCATACCAGCTCCGCTTCGCCTCTTCATCCGCCTTCATGGAGATCTGGCCGATGCGGCCTTCCAGCACGGCGATGCAGACCTTGTCAGAGCTGAGCTCCTGTTCAGGAATGTACACATGGGTGGTAGGACGCCCGTTATCAGCAAAATGTTTGATGATATCTTCCACCATCTTCTCCAGGACTGCGAAGGTCAGCTTCTTGCCGAGGTAGCGGCTGCTCAGCGTGTCTTTGAGCACATCCGGTGCGGGTGTATCCAATCCCAAAAGCTGAATGCCGGAACTCAGAAAGCTGGGAGGCGGAGGGGCTTTGTCATCAATGGTCACCCGCGAATCCTTGTAAAGGGTGATGCCCGCAAGCGAGGAAACCAGCGTCGTGGTCTTGGTCATCACAAAGGGGGCGGCAGCCGGCACATTGGCAAGCTCATCCAAAGACCCGGCAGCAGGGATCGGCAGGGCCACTGGTTGCGAGTTCGGCTCGGGAAGCAGTTCCATTTTTTCTGCACTGGGGGCCTGGGCCGACGCTTCTGCCGGGGCACCAGCGGCTGGAGCCTTGGCCATGACAGGCACCCCTTCGGACTTCTCCTTGGTCTCCACAGCTTTGGCCGGAACTTCTTTCTTCTCTGCCGCAGAAGGAGCCGGAGCTTGTTTAGCCGGAGTGGAGCTCTCTTCCTTGGTTTCTCCTGGCTTGATGACATCCAGCAGGGGGGACTTCACCTCAAACTGGGGTGCCGTGGGAAAGCCAGAGGGCTTGGGGCCTTGCTGGGCGGGCAGCGGATGCAGCGCCGTGAGAGCCAGCAGGGAAATCAGCCAGGCGGATGGGATCGTCACTTTCATAGTTTTCGGGAGTAAAACATTGAGGGGCCGGATGGGTTTTCCTGATCAGTTCAGCGGCAGTCCCTGGAGCACCGAGATCTGGAGATCGCTCTGCTCTTCCGGGGTCAGCGGCTCGTTGCGCTCTTTCTTCGCCTCAGCATTGCTGCGAAGCATGTAATCGAAGCCCGTCAGCTGGATGCCGCCGTAGGAGGATGGGGTGACGATACCGCCCTTACGCTTGGCCTGGGCCTGAAGCTTCTGACGCAGCTTGCGCAGCTCATCTTCATCAATGTCCACATTCACATACTGGCTTGGATCGCTCAGTTCCCGGATACGGCGCAGGATGTCATCCGTGTCCAGCTGACCTGCAAGGTCAACCACATCCAGCCGGCCCGCGATGGCGAGGGTCAAATTCCCAGCACCGAAGCTGATCGAATTGAGAGTATTACCACTGTTGTTGTCATATGGAGTAATGGGGCTGAAGGAGCTGAAGTTGATCCCGTTAAAATTACTCTTTGATTGCGAATCCACATAAATCACACCCTTGCGATTATTAGCCAATTTAATTGTCAGAATCTTACCAGCCGCATTGAAATTATTGTTTCCGTTCACGATACCTTCAGGACTGTTATGGTTGGACACCAAAACCATGGCATTCCCACTAGGATCATTGGACGCAAGCAACTGATTGCCTGCTGTCAGTGTCAGGCTATTCGCTAATTTCATACCGCCGGTGGTGACGACCTTCACGCCTCCATTCTCAGTCGTGATGTTCCCGCTGAGACCCAAGCCGCCCGCGCCATCAAAGAGGACAAAGTCTCCTGCAGTGACCATGACGGCACCCAAAGTATCAATACGGTTGAGGGAGAACCCAAGATTTCCAGTTGGTCCATTATTGAGACGGTCCAGTTGAATGGTTCCATTGGCAGAAGTTACCTTGAATGTTGGAGCGGTTATTCCGTGACTCTGAGTCACCGTCTGAGCTGTGCCAGCAGTCGTGATAAGGTCAAAAACCTTGCCTTCTCCAATAGCGATGCCCGCCAGTTTGAGATCACCTGTCTGGCGGACGGTCAGGTTCCCTGCCAGAAGTGCGGGGGAACCAGGGGTATCGTCAAACCGGATCCCGCCATTTTCCTTAATGCCAGCAATCGTGATACCACCCGTTTCAACATTAACATCAGTTGGCATCTTGAAGAACGACACATTTTCTGGTGTCGTGACCTGATTCCGGGCGAGGACGGTGAGATTTGCCACCGAGGTAGTGATGTCAACATCTCCTCCTGCGAAAACCCCCAAATGATTGGTGGTAATCGCTGCCGCTCCAAGAGTGCTCACGGAGCCATTGGCGATCAAGGCAATGGAGTTTACTCCAACAGCTTGTGGAGTGGTCAGTCCGGTTAGTGTGCCTGCGGAAGCACCGGCCACATTGGCATTGGAAATGACAAGATCAGGGCCTGCTGCAAAATCAACCTCACCAATGGTCAACCCTGCTGGAACCAAACCCGTATCGTCATCCCGGATCACGATATGGGTTTCGGCAGAGCCAGCCACATTTCCAAAGGAATTTCCGGCACGGCGCAACTGCACAAACCCTGTTCCAGACTGGACGTAGAGATTCGCAGCTTCCAAGAAATGGCCTGCGGTGATATCTTGGGAGACATTGCCTGCCGTGCTCACCAGCCCGATCAGCGAGGCGAACACATCAATAGCCGGGATGGAAACCGTGCTTTTGCTCTTCACTTCGAAGAAGCTCAACCCGCTGGCATTCGTTCCCACATTGCCATTCAGAATGATGGTCCCATCAGAATCTAAGGTGTTGATATACAAACCATGGGTTTCACCGGCTTGATTGGTCACATTTCCATTCACCACAATGTTACCCTGTGCAAAGGGAGCTGCCGCAGGTGTGGCAGGACTTCCGCTTGTCAGACTGGCATCGTTAACAAGAACGATTGAAGCCCCGGGATTCCCCAGCACAATGCCCCCCAGCAATCCGGAGGATTCTGTCGAGACCAGATCCATTCCCAAATCAATATTGGCAGAGTTGTACCGCTGGCCGCGGATGGTCACAACATCGCTCCCGTATCCGACATTTCGGAGATCCGTTGGATCATCATTGAGAATGACCCTAGCTGGCTGTGCCGCACCCACTCCAGCCGTAAGGCTTGAGAGAGCCACCTGGCTTCCCACCGATGTTCTGAAAGTAAGCGTCCCCAATGTTTCAATCGCCAGCAACCGCTCGCTCCCGGCTGTCAGGCTGTCCACCGTGGAATTAAAGGTGATGTTGCCCAGCACTCCGGCTCCCGTGCTCCGCAGCACCGTGTCCTGCGCAAGCACCACCGCATCTCCGTAAAGCTGCGCTCCCGTAGTGATAACTGACGGTGTCGTCACCGTTGCCACCGTTCCGTCTGCATTCAGCGTCACCACCGTGTTTGCAATGTCGAACACCGTCCGTTCTCCAATCACTCCCGCATCATCCGTGGTCAGGCTTGCCAGGGCACGGATGCCTCCCACGTTGTCAGCTCCGCCGTTGCCAAAGCCGGTCACTCCGCCGGTGTTCACGGTCAGTGAGCGCACTGCCAGGGCCGCTGCATCCGTATCCACTGTCGAATTGAAGCTGATGTTGCCGGCAGCGGTGCTGGCCAGCACGGTGTCGAGCATCAGTGTCACCGCATCGTTGTAAGTCTGAGTCGTGGTGGTCGTCACCGAGGTGCCGCCCAGGATGTTGAACACCGTCCGCTCCCCAATGACGCCTGCGTCATCCGTGGTCAGGCTTGCCAGGGCACGGATGCCTCCCACGTTGTCAGCTCCGCCGTTGCCAAAGCCGGTCACTCCGCCGGTGTTCACGGTCAGTGAG